>JBLHHN010000245.1:0-9518 GCA_047616785.1 Verrucomicrobiales bacterium | reverse complement strand
TTCGGAGAGATGCTGTGCCGAGTCGGAGCCCATAACCCCTTGATCATCAGTAACGAAGAGGACTCTGACTGATCCTGATTTCTTCGGGATTCGCTGATTCAGGCCCAGCCAATCTGACGGAGAGCCGCTTATAAATAAGATCTGTTATGTCTTTCCTAGTCAGCATGTTGCTATCCTGGGAATCTTCAGCGCAACCAAACGCGTCTTCGATGCTTTCGACCAAATGGAGAAGACGTTCCGCGAAATCTCCTTCAAATGCACTTTCATCCTTTCCATATGCCGCTGACAAGGCAGAATACAAATCCCTCATTTGTGGGTCATAGATCCTCCGCCCGCGATCCTTCTCCAAGAGCTCGTGACAAATCTCCAGTAGGAGCAAATAGTCCCAAAACGCGGTTATTGTGTGATCTTGAGTGCCTTCTTCGAAATTCTTTGATATCAAACTCTTGAATTTTCTGAGTTGAAAGCTTTCGGGTTTCAAAGCCACGACAACTCTTCTCTTATCACGTGCAAGACGCTCTGTTAACTGGTAAAACATAGCTGTTTTTCCAGAGCCTTTTCTTCCAGCGATGATTTGTACGTTTCCGTTTAAAACTCGGTTGAATTCATCCACCTGAACATAGTATTCTTGCAGATCAGAGTACTCATTCTCGGCAGAGCTTTCTCCAACAAATAGATTTTGAAGATCGGATTGAGTCTCTGGGAACTCCTGTTGCCGCTCGATTTGCAATAGTTCAGTAATTTTCGGGGCAAATCTATTTATCTTAGAATCAATTTCATCGGGCTTTCCGTAGGATGATACAAAATCTCGATAATCCAACGGAACAGGGTCAAATCCAGATTGGACCATTAAGACTTCTCTCTCAAGAGCGTGTGCGACTCCGGCAATAAAAGCACATCTAAGATTATGAGGCTTACTTTCCTTGCGGGATGATGGAACCAATGGAAGAATTACGCCGTGCGATTCCGACACATGCTGAATTGCTTGATGTACGGTTAATCTACTTTCCTCGGTGGGATCGAACTGACGATAGGTAATCCTGGCTTCTTTGAGTCGTGACGTTAGGCGCGTTTCGGCTTCAGTTTTCTCATCGGGAAAGACAACGTAGACTGGAGATCTGCGGTTTATGTTGTTCCTAATTGCTACCAGAGGCTTCTTTTCTGCCAGATCAATTAACCCCAAATAGGACTCGGCATCATTGTATTGCATATACCCGAGAGTATCAAAGATACCTGTGTTCCGTGCTAGCAGGGCATCGTTCTCTACAGCTCGATGCAATGTCAAAACTGCACGCTTGCCTTTACCAATTGCAAAACCTATTTCGTAAACTACGTTAAAATTCAGTTTTGTTATATCAGCCATCAAGAATGCACTACCTGAGATCTCCGCTAGGATCGGATCAACTAGACATTTGCCTGCAATATCATTTGCGGTCCATGGATGAAGTTTGAGGCTTGGAGCGGTTTTGGCCCCTAGCTCCACGGCTGCTTGGATCGCATCTCGCACCTCACGAACGGAGTCGGGATAAGCTAGGAAAATCTTTTTTGTGCTATCGGCCATGGAATTTGTGGGGACTTCCTGGTTTAGATTCTGTTATAGTTGAATGGGTGCTCGCGATCGAGAAGACGTTTGAACTGGCGGTGCTATGACTCGAACGGATTCAGCATTCTAACAGGCGTCTCTTTGAAGTCACGCTCGTTTCTGGTTACCACGGTAAGTCCGTGTCGAATGGCCGTGGCAGCAATGATACCATCAAAAGGAGACAGTTTGATTCCTTTGAGATCCAACTGCCCTTGCATTTGTCCCCAGGTGTGAGCGACGGCGCGATTGAAGCTGAGGATCGAACCTGCCATCGTCTGGCTGAGTGTGGTGAGCCATTGTTGGAATTGGTCGCGCCGCTTGCCTTCAGGTAGCCGTTCGATGCCTCGGCGGATTTCGGCAATGGTTATTGTTGAAACGAAGAGTTCTGGTTCATTCTCTGCCAGCCAAGCAACCACCTTTTCATTTGGGCGAGGCTTGAGCTTTTCTGAGAAGACGTTGGTATCGACCAGGTAGCTCATTCGCCGAAGTTCAAAGGCTCAGGGAGGTCTTGCTGGCCTCTCTCCGGGATCTCTAACTTTCCGGGAGGGTTGAGAAGCACGTTCGCCAGTCCTTGATTCCTCGCCTTTGCGAGCGGGCGGAGAACGATTTCGCCATCGAGAAGATAGACCTCAAAGTCGTCACCTGCTTCCAGGTTCATCTGATC
Organism: Verrucomicrobiales bacterium; assembly: GCA_047616785.1. GTDB lineage: Bacteria > Verrucomicrobiota > Verrucomicrobiia > Verrucomicrobiales > DEV007 > JAACDM01. The sequence goes on along the minus strand of JBLHHN010000245.1, from coordinate 7,272 downwards.
TCGGATCGCCTTGGGGATGACAATCTGACCTTTCTGAGCGAGCACTGCCGTCATGGTAGGAAATTCCTACAGGATGAAGAAATTGTCAACGACTCGCTGTGATGCGGATTTCGGACGGTGACGGACTGGGTGAGGTGCCACGGGTTGCAAACCCGTGCTACGAACGAACAAGCAAGCCCCAAGTAGCACGGGTTTGTAACCCGTGGGCCTATGCAGGGGCGATCTGAGTACTAATGGTGTGTGGGGGTTGATGAGGAAGGCGCGCGAACTATCTAATTTGGTGATTCGAGGCTCGGCAAGTTTAGCTCGCGAGGGATAGTTGAAGTCATCATGCGACTGAGCGAACTGCGACTCGATATCTCAAACCCAGAGGCAAGCCTGGACTTCTATGTCGGGAAGCTGGGCATGGAGCTTGTATCCGAGAATGACTTTCCTGAGCAGGAAGAGGCGATCTATGAGCTAGCATTCGTCTATGGCACACGGCTGAATCTCCGGCATCGCAGCGGCGAAGCCTATGAGAACGCTTCCTATAAAGAATCGGAGAACGATGTGTATTGGAAGATCGGGGTGACCATCGCCGACGTGGACTTGGCGCGACAGCGACTGATTGAGGGCGGGATTGAGGTGACCAAGCCCTGTCAGTTTTACGACATTGGTTATCTCTGTCATCTTGAAGATCCTGATGGCTACTGCATCGAGCTATTGCAACACCGATTTGGGAAGATTCTTCAACCTCGCCCGCCGATGGAAGGCTATCCGTTAGGTAACGAACCAAGGCTTGGGCAGATTAGCCTGACGGTGCGTGATGCCGAGGAGAGCTTGGCCTTCTATCGCGACACCCTCGGGATGCGTTTGTTGTCTCGTCAGGAAGTGTTCGCCCATGGGTTCACGCTCACCTTTCTAGCATTCACCGATGAGCCGCCGCCGAACCCTTCGATCAATGCCGTTGAGAATCGCGAATGGCTCTGGCAACGTCCCTACACGACCTTAGAGCTTCGGGTCTACGCCTCTCACACGCAACGGGCGGCACATCCTCCTGAGTCTCAGTTAGGTTTCCGAGGGATCAGCATCGCGGGACCGGAAGCCGAAAGGCAAAAGTATCGCGATCCCGATGGTGTCTTGGTGAACATCACCTCTGATCGATCCTGCAAAGGCAGGGACTAGCAGCGCGATCAGATCGAGTGCTGTTGCACGAAATGCAGGAAGCCGACGAACATCAGGATCATGCCGGTTCCGTCGAACACCCAGTAGCCAGCCTGCTTCACAGAAGCCCTCGCGAAACTGCGGAGGAAGAAGTGCAGCCACGAGTCCCAGTCGGGAGTCTCGTCTCCGAGCGTGGTCTGGGTACGCGGATGAGAGGGGGTGAAAGAGGCTGTTGGGTGAACGATTACTCTTCCCCGGTGAGACGGACGACTCTGTAGAATAATGCCCGTGGTTCGACGGCGTTGTTGTCGACGATTGCGGTGGTCGTCTGCGAAGGCGCAGCGGCGGCGGGGATCTGCATCTCGACAACCACCCAGGAGTCGAGATCAAGGCTCTTGTGGACTTCGAACATCTCACCTTCATCCGACTCCCAAATCAGGGTGGTCGTGTCGGCTATTGGATCATGTTCGGTGCTAATGATAGAGAAGCCAGGGCTCGGGCTGAACCGCAGGATCGCATCTCCAGTGCCGGGCGATCCATGATTGAAGATCGCCAGATAGAGATGGCCGCCGTTCACGGTGAGAAAGTAAGGGGTCATCCCACTGGGAACCAGGCTGCTCAGGTCGGTCCAATTGCCGCTGACGAAGTCATCCAAGGTCTCAAAACGGATGAACTTGTTCTGGTCGAAGTCGGTCCCGCCACCAAACGCCGGGGAAAAATAGCTGGTCGCATACCAGAAGCCGTCGAAGAACTCGGCGTCGTTGAGCACGAGTCCCGTGGTCACCCAAGTCCCCGCGGTCCCGCTGCCTCCGCTCGGGTCGAAGCTGTCGTAGATCTTGAATGTCTCGTTTTCCCAATCAACGACCTCGACGATCCGCCCCCTGGCTGAACCGATGACATAGAGCTTGCCGTTGGCCCAGGTGAGGGCGCGCGCGTAACCGCCCACTGGCGCAACGATCACGCTCTCATTCTCTCCGATGGCGGTGAAGCGGAAGACGTGCCCGGAGTTTGGATTGAGCGCATAGATCCATCCGGTATCGTGGTCGATCACCACGTCGTGGGGGCGATTCAGAGCGACGCCAGCGATGTTGCTAGTCTGGGCGGGTCTTGGAAAATTTCCAAACAGGGTCCTTTCGGCGTCGAGGTCGAAGGCGATCATCCGATGGTTGTCGGTGTCGTCGGCATAGTAGAGACCGTCTGCCGGATTGTAGGCCACCGAGTGTTGGCCCCTAACCGAGACCACCGGAGACGCCTGAAACGCGTCGCCAGGACCGTCGCGAACCATGAAGCGGTCGTTCTTTAGATCGGAGATAATCTCTTGGCCGTCGGGACCGAAGGCGATGTGTGTCGGCCAGCTAAAGCGGGCAGGATCAATGCCGGGCGCGTATTCAATCACCTTGAGTCCGAACTCGGAGTCGTCAGAAAGGTTGGGGGAATCGGGTGGATCTGAAGGATCGGATGGTTCCTCCCCGCTTGCGTCGTAGTGACTCGCGATGGCATCCGCATCGAGCACTTGATCGTAAATGGCAACCTCGTCGAGGAGACCGTCGTAAGGGCGGTAGCCCGGGTCCGCGGAATTCGGCCGTGCCGCGCCGACCGTCAGGTTGGCCGTCCCGATGCCATCCGCGCCATTGAAGGAGGCCCCGTTGACGAGCGACGTGTCCGAGCCAGCGAGCACGCCGTCGACGTAGAGCGTCAGAGCGCCTGCAGTGGTGCTGCCGGTCACCACGACATGATGCCACTCACCGGCGTCCAAGGGAGATCCAACAAAGTCGCGGGTCGTTCCCGGACTGCCCTGTTGGATCGCACCGACACTGCCGGCGGGGACGCCCGCGCCCCCATTCTCGGCACCGATGCCGAAGAGCACATCATCGTTCCACCCACCCTGGTCATTGGAGAGGAAATTGAACGCGCTGGCCTTTGCCGAGTCGTAGTTTATCCACGCCTCCACCGTCCATTCGTCCAGCGAGTCCGTCAGCGCGAACGCCGCACTGACAAAGCCACCGCCAAACTCATAACAGGTTCCTCCCTCGGCGAAGCTCGCCTGGTTGACGGTGACGGGGCCACCGTCCGTGTTGAAGGTCCCATGGTAGATCGCCCCCGTGGTGGCGGAGTTGAGCGCGGTGGTCCCGCTGGGCTCATCGAACTCGTAATAGACGATGGGCGTATCGGCGAGGACGGCATCGCGGTAGGAGCCCGTGCCCGCCGCAGCGCTGACTGCGCCAATGATCAGGGTAGCACCAATGGCCAAGTAAGTTCGCTTCATGATAGGAATCATCTTCGGATCTCAACGTCGTCGATAAACCAACCGGCACCAGCGGCATCGCTGCTGAGGAACTCAAACTCGATGATGATGCTGCCAGCGTCGAGCGCTTCCTGCGGGAGCCTGAGCGTGAACTCAGTCCAGTCGTCCGTGTTCCTATCACCTAGAAACAACGCCGGAGTGAGCCCTTGGATCGGCGACCCGTCATCGCCCCGCAAGAGGTTCAGCCGCCCGCCTGACTGCTCGCTGGCTTCGAGGAAATACCAGAATGTGAGGGTCGCGCTGCTCAACTCGGCGAGGTCGACCACGGGAGAGCGCAACCCAATCCCGAGATTGGTGTCTGGATTGGTGATCCCTGCCTCAAAGTCGGCGTCCAGGTCGGTGCCGAACACGTTGGCTCCGCTGTGGGCCCCCGGAGGACCGTCGACGGGTGGGCCAACTTCCCATGTCGTGTCGCTGACGATACCGTTAGTCTCGATGGTCCAATCATCGGCTCCATCCTCGAAATCCGCCTGTAAGGACGGCGGGAAATCCTTTTCGCGCATCACGAAGAAGCGTGGGGTTTCGGAGGCCGGGGCACCTGTTAGGGTGTCGGTGCCATTGCCAGAGCCAGCGATGTCCCCTTGACCTTCGTAGACGTCCCAAGAGGCAGGAGGGATAGAAAGATCGGTGGAGCTGAGCAGGTCGTAGAGCTTATTGGCGCGGCTGGTCCAGGTCAGGCTCACGGTGTCTGTGTTGCTATCGTAGTCGATAGCGGTGATGCTGCTGGGAGGGTCGGAGACACCAGCCGTGTAGTGGATTGAAACGGCATCTGCGCCCAGGACCGTTTCGTAGATGGCGAACTCATCGATCAACCCGTCGAAGGGACGATAACCCGGATCGACAACCGCGCGTGCCCCACCAACGGAGATGAAAGGGCTGTCGAGGGTGTCGGGATCGCCGTCCTTGCCGCCATTCATGGTCAGGCCGTTGTTAACATTCACTTCCTTAGCCACCTCCACACCATCGACATAGAGGATTAGTTCACTGTTAGTAGAGCTGGCGGTGACGACGACGTGATGCCACTCGCTGTCGGTCATGGGACTCTCGACAAAGTCACGAACATCGCCCGGGGAACCTTGTTGAATGAGGCCGATACTGTTTTCGGGAACACCCATTGTCCCCGCCTCGGCTCCGATGCCGAAGAGGACATCGTTATTCCAGCCTCCCTGGTCATTTCCAAATATATTGGACGCGAGGGTTTTCTCAGGGTCCCAATTCACCCACGCTTCGATGCTCCACTCGGTCAATGAGGACGGCAGCGCCGCCGCCAGGACATTGCCGCCGTCAAAGTCATCGGAGGATCCGCCGTTGGGGAAACTCGGTTCATTGATAGTCACTTCACCGCCCTCTGTACCGATGGTGCCGTCGTTCGTCGCGCCAGTGGAACCAGAATTAGCTGCGGTCGTGCCGCTGGTTTCATCGAACTGAAAGTAGACGAGCGGATTGTCCGCTAACACTGCTGTTCGATAGGAGGGCGTGGCGGCTTGTGTCACAGCAGTGAGGCAGAGCCCGCCGACAAGGCAGAGGATTATGTTATACTTCATGATTATATCAGGGGATTTCCCAGGAGCCGTGGAGGGGGGCTCTGAAACTGGGAGGCGTTTCACGGGGACGGGTCATCTAAGCGCCATATTGAAGTCGGAGATTCACTTCAACTCAAGGCGGTGTCAAACAAGGGGCACGAAGATTTCACTTGGTCGGTAGAGGATGAGTCCGTGTCCAGCGTAACTCAATCAGGCCTGGTGCTTCAGCTCCGGGTATGGAGCCGAAGGGGGAATTGCGCCCCGTAAGGGAGCGGGAAAGGGTAGCGCGCATGAGGACCGGTTGAGGGGGCGATCGGCTTTTGCACCGTCCTTACAGGACGGGATATTGGTCGACGGGTTTTCCCATGACTGAAGTTATGGGCTAGGTTGCCAGTCCCATTCAGAGACGGACTTCGGAGGTCTGGGTCCCGGTCAGGGGCGAGACCTGAGGGCATGGGTCTAAAAAGGGGGCAGGAAAATACCTTACGGTAACTCAATGAGCAGGCGGTAGAAGCGATGAACTTCTGTGCTGCTGTCGGAGACGGACATTTCCGAGCCGGTTCCAGCTGTGGTGGCTTGGAGGTCGCGCCAACTGCCGGTGTTCAAGTCGTTGCGATATTCCACGGTGTAGTTTCGATTGAGCGAGCTCGGAAACTTGACGAGAGGTTCTCCGGTTGCCGGGGCGGGGCCAAGGTCGATGGTCGGACCTGAGTCGGCATCCTGGGGATCGGTGTCTGCAATATACTCGGACCAGTTGTCGAACTCATCACCGTCCGGGTTGTCGGATTTGTCATTGACGAGAGGATTGAGAGAATGAGCGATTTCCCAGGCATCTAGAATGTCGTCGTTGTCGTCATCTGGATCGGTAATGTCGGGGTCACCATCGCCATCGTTGTCAGGCTCTACGAAGATGTTCAGGGTGACAGGGACTGGGGCCGCGATGCTATCGGTGACATTCACGATCCAATTGTTGGCACCAACATCGCCATTGCTGGGGCTTCCGCCCAATGTTCCATTTGTGGCCACGGTTGAGCCACGCTGGGCCCGAGACCTTGGTGTAGGTGAGCGGGTCGAGTTGAAGGTCAGAGGCGTCGTCTGCCAGAGTGGAGTTGTAGCCGACTCGTTCGATGGCGGCGATCTCGACCACAGGGCTGGAATCCCAGCTTGAGACATCGTTTCCACCAGTGATGTAATCATTGTGCATGGTGGCGAGCTCCGCTCCGGATTTGCCGAAGTCGTAGATTTTGACCTCGTCGATGGATCCATTAAAGGGCTTGTTGTTGTCCCGAATGTCGCGCCCGATTCCCACCCCGATGGAGGCGCTGAGGTCGCGAATGATGCCGTTTGCGGAGGCGGCAGGGCTTGGATTTCCGTCGAGATAGATTGCTCAATTCCCACCAATGCGGATGGCTGAAATGAAGTGCCACTGGCCATCGTTGACAGTGGTGGTGGTGGTGAAGTTGAATTGATAGGCGCTGTTTCCGTATAGGAAGAAGCCGACTGTTCCGTTGGCGTTGACTTTGAGTTGATACTGTCCGTTGAATCCCCCGTCACGCTGTTGAATAATGACTTGATCGGAGGAGGCGCTGGTTTTGACCCACGCGGTGAGGGTGAGATTCGTTTGGCCGCTCAGGGAGGGACCGGTGCCAGCGGTGACGGAGTCGTTGACGCCATCGAAGGCTAGTCCGCCTGCTTCGAACCCGCTTGTCCAACTAGCGCCATTGACCGTGGCATGGTTGTTGTTGGGAGTGGAGTCGAGAGCAGTTGTGCTACTGCCGCTGTTCATTTTCCAGTGGGCGATGAGACCGGTTTCAAAAATTTCACTGCCGGTGGTGAACTCCCAGACTTCACCTGCAATGGTCCCGGATCCAGTGACGGTATCAACGCGCCAGTAGTAGACGGTGGAGGGTTGGAGTGGGAATTCCCAATCCGCCGTGGAGGTGGAGCCTTGGTATTCCGGGGATCCGGTGTTGGCGCTCGTGACGGCGGACTCCGTGGTGCCGAGATAGACTCCGTAGGAGGTGGCGGCACCAGCGGGGGCCCAGCTCGCCCCATGGGTTTGTATGCCAACCGCGCCATCAAAGGGGCTGGGGCTGGGGCTTTCTGCCGCGCCGCCAGCAACCAAGCTGAGGATCTCGGCTTGCGACAAGGCTCGGCTGTAAACGCGAGGTTCGTCTAGCAGCCTGTCGGACTTAGGGTGACATCTACGGCGCGAGTCGCTAAGGTGCATCCATGGCCGCAAGATTCGTCAACATCGACCACGACACCCCGCTACTGCTACCGCCCGACATCCGCGACTGG
>JBLHHN010000244.1:0-9525 GCA_047616785.1 Verrucomicrobiales bacterium | reverse complement strand
AGGCAGGGGATCCGCGCGAGTGGAAGACAGTGCGTCGTCTACTCAGCACCCACTCGCTGGTTAGCACCCGACTGCCACTGAAGGATGGCCGGATCGTGACGGTGCGAAAGCCGAGCCTACCAGACGCAGAGCAAAGCCGAGTCTACCAACTCCTGGGAATCGATTGGAAACGTGCCTGCCCAGCAGTGAAGTCAGAACTGAAGGGGGCGACGACTTTGTAGTGCCTTTGCGGAGCGAGCCCTTGTTTTACAGGGCGAGACGCCGATCATAAGAAACTTGGGCTAAATCTCTGCACCCGGGCTTGATCACTCTTGATCAGCTTTGCCAAGGGATGCGCGCTCGTTTGCCATTGGGCAGGATGAATTCAGCTTCGTCATCGGTAGCGAGAAGCAAGGTGGCCGTCATCTCTCGGCCGTCCACATTCTTCCAAACGCCGGAACTGTCCGACTGTTCGGCCTGAAGTGTGCCTGTGAAAGTAAGGAGGGTGAAACTGAGAGCGAAGAGCAGTTTCTGGTAATGACGAAGGCAGGCATCCATGCGGCGCCACTTTGCCATGCTTGCCCTACGGGGTCACGCCTTTTTTCAGAATGATGTTAGCATACTTGGCCGTGTCCCCGGTTATGAGCACTCCGTAGACTTGGCGGGCCCGCTCGTAGAAGGCGAATCGCTCCAATTTCTGAATGGGTGGTGTTTCTGGTGCCCAACGATCGATGACGGTCTGGTAGCGCTGCTCGACGCTTGGATCCACGGTGTCTCCAGGGACGACGTCCATCATCATGACAGGAGCGTCCACATACGCGTCTAGTTCGAGCAATGGTAGGATCCCGTCGAGCAACGAGGCGATCTCGACGCCGTCTGCCCGCAACGTCTGGGGATGCACGGAATGGCCAGGGAAATGAGCGTCTGCTATTACGATTTCATCGCCATGTCCCATGCGGCTTAGCATGGCGAGTAGATCAGGACTGAGGAGTGGAGAGATTCCTTTGAGCATCTTCTAAAAGCACAGATCAGTTGGACTTGTCTTCGGAGGGGGCCTTCTCTGGGGAAAGGATGATGTCGGCTTCCACTTTGGGTGTGATACCTTTCGGAAGTGGTTTGGTCTTGGGTGCGATGATTCCCGTTTCGGGCATGATTGGGGGGGGGAGTTCTCCGATGTTGATCGGGGGGAGATTGTCTTCGGCGCCGGGGAGTTGAGCGGGTGTCGCCGCCGGGATCTCATGGGTCTCGTCTGGCACTGACATAGAAGTGGCGGGAGCTAACTTTTCGATGTCGCTCTCTGGATATGGAGTGACAGCATCATCGGCTGCTTTCTCGCGAACGAGTCGTGAAGGTACCCAGCCTTTCTTGCGATCGGGTAGGCGAATCTGTGAGAACTTCTCTTCTTCATTTTCCTGCAAGACCTCGACCTTGGTTCCTACGTTAAGAAAGCGTGAGGGTTTCGAGTCTCCGCGAAGCCCCTTACGCATCCAACGGTAGAACGGAGTCTGGTCGACGGCGACCACCCGATAGTCGACCTTGGCTTCCTCATCTTTCTTTGCCTGGACTTCCTTCTCCTTCTTGGCTTGGGCTTCCCGTTCCTTCTTTGCCTGAGCTTCTTGTGCCTTCTTAGCCTTGGCTTCTTTACGTTGGTCCTTCTTCGACTGCTTTTCCTTGGGCTTCCCGTCAGTAGATGCGCGGTCCTCGCCTGTAGGCTTGGACGCGCTGTCCTTGTCGACTTTGCTTGCCACGCGGTCAGTCTTACTCAGGGGTTTGAATCGGCCCGCGTCTGCGCATTGCGTTAGGAACAGAAGCGCGGTAACGAGAAGAAGACGTGTGAGGACTATCCGCGCTTGGACGGGCATAGAAATCAATCTGGGCATTCTCGCGGTGGATGGCAACAGGTTTTCCCTCACCTCTGGAAATGCAGAAGCGAGTGCTGGAAAGCACTCGCTCTGAGTGAACCAAACCGTAATCGTTTGTTCAAGGAAATGTTCTGACGAGATCAGCCCATCATCTTATCACGCTCTAGCTTCAGACCCATCTTGCGATAAAGCGTGGCGATGCTGACGCCGAGCATGCTGGCTGTCTTCTCGCGAGAGCCTTCGTTGTATTTGAGGGTTTCTTGGATGAAGATCTTCTCTTGCTTCTTGATGTAGTCAGACAGCTTGTTGCCGATAGGCAGCTGATGCTTGAGCTTCTGATTCTCTTCATCAGTGATCTCGATCTTCTGAGTGATCTTTGGTGGGAGATCCACAGGACGGATCCGCTCGTCTTCTGCGAAAGTGCATGCGCGCTCGATGGCGTTCTGCAGCTCACCGACGTTGCCCGGCCATGCATAGTTGGTCAGGAGTTGAAGCGCATACTTGTCGATGTTCTTCACCTTGGTTTCTGCCACTTTCGCGTAGTTCTTGAGGAAATGCTCAGCCAATGGCGCAATGTCTTCTTTGCGGCTGCGCAGAGGTGGCATGGTCATTGGAATGATGGAGATCCGATAGTAGAGATCCTCGCGGAATTTCCCTTCGGCGACTTCCTTCTCAAGCGGCTTGGTGGTTGTGGCCACGAAGCGGAAGTCGAGATTGGCTGGAAGCGAACCGTGCACACGGCGATTGCTGATGTCCTCTAAGAAAGCATCGAGCTGGCTTTGCAATCGCTTGGGCAACACATTGATTTCTTCGAGAACGACAGTACCACCTTGAGCACGCATGAAGATGGTCTCACCGCTGTGTGCGGCACCACCAAAGAGTTCCAATTCGAGGAGTTCCTCCGGAAGAGCAGAGCAATGGAGCACTTTAAAAGGAGCACTGTTGCGGCGACTCTGATTGTGCATGGCACGGGCCACCATCTGTTTTCCTGAACCGAACTCGCCTTCAAGCAACACGGGGCTATCATTGTCGGCAACCTTCTTAACCACCGCCATGATGTCTTTGATCGGGGTGCTGCTACCGACAAGCTTGGAGCGCTCTCCAAATGCGGCCAAAGTTGGGCGGGAAGATGAGAACGTATCGTCTTTTATCTGAGCCGTTCTAGGCCCTGCTGTCACGGCGCGATTGATGATTCGCTGCAAGTCATCCAGTTCAAACGGCTTTGAGAGATAGTCAAACGCACCATATTTCATGGCGTCGACCGCAATCTTCACACTGCCGTAGCCGGTGACCATGATAATGGCCATGTCTGGGAACTGAATATGGCACTGCTGAATGATATCAAGCCCGTCCATGTCGCCGATCTTGAGATCGACGATGAGGATCTCTGGCGTGTTGCGACGAATAAAGGCCATGCCCTCAGTGCCGGTCTGGAATGCGTAAGTCTCGTGTCCGAGACGCTCGCAAAGCTGCGACATCATCTTCAGTACTGCTGCTTCGTCGTCAATGATTACGATCTTGGCCATATTCTTATTAGGAAACTAGTTTGAGGAGGATTTTTTAAGGATAAAAACTTACTCTCTTAATTATTAAACAGACTTTACTAAAAAGTTCCAATAAAATCTTTCAGTTTTGATACTTTTTAGACAACGCCATAACAACAGGATGTTTTCTGATCTGAATGTATCGCCCAAGAGATTTCGAGGTTGGCATAATAGTAGCAAATATGCGAAGCTAAAAACCAGAAATTATCTACAAAGGTTGTGTATTTGGGGATTCCCACGAAACCTTAGGCCCATGCCCCTCATGGTGAGGGGGAGTTTGAGGCGGCGTCGACATTGAGAAGCCTCAATCCCCTCAACACAAGACGTAGCAACCAAAGCGGACTCTCGTTGCTCACTAGCAATACTTTACAAAAAACATAATTCCTAAGCTTAAAGTTTGAAATTAACGTTTTTAAAAATTTCAAGTATTCCTAGGAATCCAACTACGCCCCAAATCCGCTTCTAATCTAATGGGATTCCTCGATGCCATGGCGTTTCTTCGCCAAGATCACCTCCTCCAAGACGGCCCCGCCAACATGGCCGTTGATGAGAGTCTTCTTTTCGCGGCAGGCCAGGTACCGGTCTGCAGAGTCTATGGGTGGTCTGAGTCCGCCGTCACATTCGGCTATTTTCAGAGTCACGATGAGATTTGTGATGCTTTCCCAGGTCGCGCCCTGACCCGGCGGTGGACTGGGGGAGGGGCGGTGGAGCACGGCGGGGCTGGAGAGTGCACCTATTCTTTGGCGGTGCCGGCGACTCATTCTTTCGCACGCCTCCGTCCGCTAGAAAGCTACTGCTTGCTTCATGCTGAGATCTCGGCGGCGCTTTGCGATGTCGGAATCGAGGCTGTCCTATATAAAAGGAAACTCCCATATCTAGGTCAGGCTTGTTTCCAGCATCCAGTTCTCGGAGACGTGGTGCTGTCTTCGGGTCAGAAAGTCGCTGGTGCTGCCCAGAGACGGACCCGGCAAGGGCTCCTCATACAAGGATCGATCCAGTTCCTTCATGAAAAGGAAGTTCCGTCCCGGTTCCCCGATATTCTCAGCCGACGCTTCAGCACTAGCCTTGTCCCAATCCCCGAGGTAGACGCCTCAGGAATCGCGGACTTGGCAAGGATGAAATATGGGCATGAGGAGTGGCTCCATCGAGTGCCCTAAGCGAATGCTACAATCATGGGATGGGGTCACTTGACCACCACACGGTAGAATCCGGAGGGCAGAGCATTTCGGGCGACATCGGCATCTCCCAGGGTCAGCGTGCCGCCATTGCCGCTCATCGTTTCCACGACAGTCCATGATCCGCGCAGAAGACTGCCTGAATGCTCTAGCTCATAGATGGCTCCGTCTTGGGTTGCGAATGCTGCCTGGAATCCACCGGCCGACCATGTGACGGATGACAGTGCTGGGACCGTCTTGGTAGGGTCTGGACCAGGCACCACGTCCCCTACCAGAGGCTTTCCGGGATTCTGATAGAGTGAGGTGATCTCATCGGAACTCAGCGCTCTATTATAGAGTTGGACGTCATCGAGCACTCCTTCGAAGGGGACGGCTCCCTGGAATGATCCAAAGTACAACGGCTCATTCACACCTGTGGCGATGAAGTTAGGATCTTCTTGCTCGACGACGACTTGACCATCCACGTAGATTCGCGCCACCCGCTCGTCACCTGCGGTGGCGAAGCTGACCGTCACATGATGCGCTGAATTTGCGGGAAGGACGCCAGGATCAGATGCGAACTCCGGCTCGCTCCCGACAAACCAGAGCAAGCCTGCATCGCTTGCGAGCAAGGCGAAGTTCGGGTTGCCACTCGAGGGATCTCCTTTGCCAAAGATCATTTGAGGGGCTTCGGTGATGGCGTCGGCATTCACCCAAGCAGACAAGGTGAAGTCCTCCCATCGAGTGAACTGAGCGCCACTGACTTTGGCAAAAGCCCCAGATTGAAAACGCACGCCAGAGCCATCTGCCAGAGCTGGTTGCCCTAGCTGAATGACGCCACCGTTTACAGTATAGTCACCATCCCGCTGATTGCCGCTCCGATCTCGTAGCGTCGTCCCGCTCGTTTCGTCCATCGCGTAGTGAGCGATCGGGCCGACGGGATCGAGAGCGCCTGCGGACAGCTCGATCATCACGAGAGGCTGCGCGGAATCGTTGGTACTGAGTTCCATCGTAGCCACGTAGCCTCCGGGCACTCCCTTGGGATCAAAGAGAACCTTGAAGAGACCGCCTTCGCCAGCGGCAATGCTCTGCGGATAGTCTGTTAGGGCGAAGCTGCTGGAGTCCACGCCCGTCACCACCGCTTGGGTGATGGCGAGCGCTTCAATGCCAGTGTTGTGAATGATAAAGCCGGATGGCAGATTGCCCACCGTGAGAGGAATGGATCCCAAATCCGCTTGGGCCGGTGCCGAAATCCGAGAGCCAGCGAAGGCTGCAGGCTCGGCTCCGCGATTCTGATAGGTTGTCGGTGCCCCTTCGGTGTTCAGCAATGTGGCCGTCTTGGTGTCCCGATCATACTGGTACCACTCCACCGAGGCTCCTCCAAAGCCTTGGAAATACATCAAACGGAACGCATAGACGCCTTCCTGCCGCACGACGATATCGTACAAATCCTGAGGCTCATTGTTCTCGATGCCTCGGCTAGAGTCCCAGCCATCGAGGAATATCGTCTTGTCAGCAGCATGTCTTCCCACGGATGCGGCAAAGCCATCGTCACTATTGACTCCGAAGGTGTAGGCTCCTGGTTTGAGATGAATGTGAGTAGTCACTTCCATACTGAAATAGTCGGAACTCTCTCCTTCAAGCAATCCCTCGCTGACGAACTCGAGATCTTCATCAAAGAGACCGCCACCGCCGAAGTTGATGACATCCACTCCCTTTGTTGCCGTGAATGTTCCCTGGCCTGCCAGCTGTTTCTCTGCCTCAGAAATCGAACTGCCTCTTGGTCCTGGATCTTGCACCACTCGCGCAGTGAATCCAGGCTCCGAAGCGCTGCTCACCGGTGTCGCCCACTCTGCAGGTAAGACGGTGGCTTTGCGGAAGACGCCGAAATCGAAGAGCTCTCGGCGCTCCAATGGCGGATCGATGTCTAACGTGTAGGCGAACTCCACTTCATGATTGCTCGAAAGATCAAGTGCTCCAGGGAAATAACGCACGGAGATTGCGCTTCCTTCCGTGATCATGCTTGGAGTCACCGTCACTCCATCAAATTTCATACTCACGGACCCTGGCTTGACCTTGGCACTGCCTTGTTCAATGACGAGATCCACCGAGGTGTTCGGTTTGGCATAGTCGGTTCCAGGAGTGGGCGACACCCGACTGACATAGGTCGCATCCCCAGCGATAAACTGATAGGCCTTGATCGCATCTGGATCATCCGGATCGTTGATCGCGATTCGCTTTGCCCCTTTCAGAGAGAAGAGTTCCATCGAAGCACCTTCCTCCGTGCGCTGAACGTGGGTGAATAGAATGCGGATAGGATAGAGTCCTGCTTCAGGCACGAGGACGTCGAAGTACTTATCCCCCAAGAACGAATAGCGCACCGAATCCTGGTAAGAACCCAGGACAGGCGAAAGCCGATCACGCCCGTCGGGGCCCATGCTCGCTTTGTAGCCACCGATCGTATTCAAGCCTAACCGATGATATCCCTCGTCCAGCTCCAGATACGCGAGCACTTCGATGACGAGGCCGTTCGCACTATTGCTAGCAAGTGGGATCGGCTGATCTTCCTGATTCGTTTCAAAAGAGTTGAAATATCCGGCATCGGTTGGTGCCTCTTCTGCCCAGTTGATGATGCCTTCAACGGTGGTGCTTGCGGCAGTCCATCCATTCTTGTCGTCACTCGCTTCATTGTAGTAAGGTTTGCCCTCATGACTGATCAGCTCACCCGCGATCTGAAGCTCTGCCTTCTCCAAGTCATACCCATGAGCACTTGAACCATCCTCCGATTGGGAATCGCTAATCTGTGAGACATTGACGACGAATCCCCGGCCCACGCCCTCAAGACTTTTCACGCCGTAGGTCGAGGGAATCACTGAATAATCAGGCACGACTACTGGGACATCCGTCACGCCCCCAGAATACTTCACACTCAAAGCATGCTCCGCACCCGGCTCTAACAAAGCGGCGTAAATTCCAGTCACGGTCGTTAGGTCACCTTCCTTCGTCGCGGTCACTGAAACTTCTGCGCCATCCAATGTTGCCGTCACTTGAGCTGGATCCACGGCACCGTCCTCGCCATCTTCTAACACCACGGTGAACCCATAGCCATCCACAAAGATATTCTTTGACAGATCGGAGCCAGAGTCGCTTCCGGGCAACGACAACAAGAGTTCCGCAGATTCGATCCAATCGGTCGCCCAACCATCCGATTGGCCTTCTTGGAATGCCGAAAAGCTGACTTTCTGCCCCACGCTCAATTCAAGCGCGGCCAGCGGCAGCTTTGCCTCAAAGGAATCGCCCATGGCAGCCCATTCGAACTCTGACAGGTAAGCCCGCTCGTCAGGATCTGTCGGATCGTAAGCATTGATCCCGTCTGGGGCGCCATTGCGCCAGCCGATTTGGATGACAATCTCCGATCCCACGACCCGCCCGACACCCGTCGAGACATTCTCATAGGTAGCATTGCTCACGCCCGTCGCGGGGTTGTTGTCCGCATCGATGAGCCAATGATAGTAGTAGCGATTGGTCAGCCCTTCCCCTGTTTCGCCGTCCTTCGGTGTGATGATCGATTCCACCGACATGCCAAGATAGAGGAACTCGCCATCTGTCGTCGCTCGTATCTCCTTCAGATCACCACTGGGATCTAACAAATCATCCACAGCGTCACTGACAATCGCAATGTTGGTGTTCTCACTGCCACCGCCGACCACAGGAATCTTCAGTTCGACCGACTCAATGAAATCAACCGCCCAGCCATCGGATTGTCCTTCTTGGAAGGCTGAAACTGAAACCGTCTGCCCTGGCACCAAGCCTAACGGCTCATACGGAATCGTCGCTTGCAATGTATTTCCCACTTTTTCCCAAGCAAAGTCGCTGACCAAGGCTTCTTCGTCAGGATCGAGCGGGCTGTAAGCATAGACACCATCCGTCGCGCCATTCCGCCATCCGAATTGAATGATGATCTCGGTCCCAATCGAATCCACAATCCCGGTCGAATTGTTCTCATACGTCGCATTACTCACCCCTGTTGCCGGATTGTTGTCCGTATCGATAAGCCAATGATAGTAATAACGGTTCGTCTTCTCTTCCGGAGTCTCTTCTTCCGTCGGAGTCGTGATGCCGTGGGATTCGAATGTTAGGATGAAGTTCTCGCCTACCACCGTTGCGGTGACCTTCGCCAAGTCGCCACTGGAATCTCCCAAGTCAGCAGGGTCGACCACTTCCACAATTGGCGCACTCGGAGTTGCCGCCGCTGCGGGGATCTTGAGTTCTGCCGACTCGATGAAATCAACCGCCCAGCCATCGGATTGTCCTTCTTGGAACGCTGAAACCGAGACCGTCTGCCCTGGCACCAAACCTAGCGGCTCATACGGAATGGTCGCTTGCAATGTATTTCCCACTTTTTCCCAAGCAAAGTCGCTGACCAAGGCTTCTTCGTCAGGATCGAGCGGGCTGTAAGCATAGACACCGTCCGTCGCCCCATTCCGCCATCCGAATTGGATGATGATCTCGGTTCCAATCGAATCCACAATCCCGGTCGAATTGTTCTCATACGTTGCATTACTCACCCCAGTTGCCGGATTGTTATCCGTATCGATGAGCCAATGATAGTAATAACGGTTCGTCTTCTCTTCCGGAGTCTCTTCTTCCGTCGGAGTCGTGATGCCGTGGGATTCGAATGTTAGGATGAAGTTCTCGCCTACCACCGTTGCGGTGACCTTCGCCAAGTCGCCACTGGAATCTCCCAAGTCAGCAGGGTCGACCACTTCCACAATTGGCGCACTCGGAGTTGCCGCCGCTGCGGGGATCTTGAGTTCTGCCGACTCGATGAAATCAACCGCCCAGCCATCGGATTGTCCTTCTTGGAACGCTGAAACCGAGACCGTCTGCCCTGGCACCAAACCTAGCGACTCATACGGAATGGTCGCTTGCAATGTATTTCCCACTTTTTCCCAAGCAAAGTCGCTGACCAAGGCTTCTTCGTCA
>JBLHHN010000243.1:0-9531 GCA_047616785.1 Verrucomicrobiales bacterium | reverse complement strand
TGACTGTGTCTCACAATTTGGTCAAGACGTTCTCACGGGGGACTTTATTTGCGCCGATGATGATGATCACAAGGTCTTTCGTGTGTCTTCTGAAGATGGGACAAAGACACATATCGCGGGCGGCGGCCAGAGCCTAGCCTCTGGCATGGCTGCTCTGGATCTCCGATTGGATGGGGCTCGTGGCCTCGCCGTGACGCGTCATGGAGGCTATTTCGTCACGACACAGAATGGTGGGGATGTCTGGTACATTGACATCAACGGGGTGGGATATTTGTTTCTGCAAGGTGTGGGAAATGGAAATTTGATAGAGGGCGAAGGGCAAGTCCTGCGTGATTTGATCGGCGCACCGGGGGATGTGTTGAGTCAGCCTTTCTCCGTCTCCATCGCGCCGAACGGTGACCTGATCTTGGTCACCAATGAATCCGGCTTGATCCGTGTGGTTCTCAAAGGACGCACTCCTGAACTGACTAGCAGTGGTCTTGGAAGTGGGGTATTCAACCTGACTTGGGCGAGCCAACCCCAGCGCCTTTACCTCGTGGAAGGCAGTGAGGATGCGCAGAATTGGGAGGTTCTGGGAGAGGTGCCCTCGAGCAGCAATGAGGCGTCTTTCAGTGATCTCCTGAGTGAGGATCGTTCGAATCGGCTCTATCGGGTGCGATTGTTTTATCCTTAAAATTATCGCTGCCAGAAGACGCGGAAGAAGCGAATGGGACTGATCGTGGGTTGTTCGAGCGTGACCTGGACACGCCAGGCGTCCGTGAGATCCTCGAACTGGAAGTTGTCTTGAGATAGCGTTAGTGGGATCCATGAATCCAAGGTGGATCCCATTTGCAACTGATAGGGCGCGCGAATGCCTTTTTGAATCTGGAATGTGGCGATGGGTTTCAAGCCGTTCGGAGTGATGGATGCCAAGGTGCGGTCAGGGAAATCGAGCTCGTCTGATGGGTTGGTCCCGAACACATATTCCTCAAAGTCTCGGAAACCATCCTCATCGGAATCGCGATCTGATGAAGCCAGCTCTGCCGGAATGTCATGCTTCAAGAGCCAATGAGAAAAGGTTTCGTCATAGCGACCGTGCCCGCTGGGCTCGCCGTGGAAGGTGGGCCAGGCGGTGTCGGCTAAGGGATTGCCTTCGCCGTGCACTTTGATAAATTGACCGCTGGCTGAGCCTAGGTAAACATTGCCTTCTTCGTCTAGTGCTGGGGTGGCGTCAGTGTATCCTGGAAACAAGCGTGACCAGAGAATATCGCCAGTCTCTTTGTTAATGTAAGACAGCTGAGTCTGCGGTAGCTCTTCTTCTGGATTGGCAACGACCGGAGCGCCGCATATGTAAATGTTATTGGCTGAATCAATGGTAGGCGAGCCATAGTAGACTTGGCCGATCTCTTCGTTTCGCCAAATCTCGCGTTCGGCGACGAAAGGCTCGATCAGGTACTTGAAGAGGGTGCCTTGGCGATTGGCCACATAGAGAAAGTCGTCGGACGAAATCACTGGAGAAGAATCGACCACACCGCCAGTGTCTTCACGCCAGAACAAGAGGCCGGTCGCGCGATCGATCGCGTAAAGATGTTGATCTCCAGAGCCGACGTAGAGATAACCTTCGTCATCCAGCGTGGGCGAGGAGTAGATGCGCAGACGCACACCACCGACACCGCCAAGTCTTGGTTTGTAGCTCCAGAGTCGTTCGCCTGTGAGGGTGAATGCGTAGATGGTGTTGGCAAGGTCCGCCACATAGATACGGCCCTCACGTTCATCGAGTATGGGTGACGACGCGATTTCGCCTGTGAGGAAGTGAGTCCAAAGGATGTTTCCTTCTGGATCCACGGCGTAGAAGAAACGGTCACGCGATCCGAAGTAACAATTTCCTGGCGTGTCCACACAGGGTGTGGAGTCGACGCGACCTGCGGTGTTGACATGCCAGAGTTCTTCCCCTGTCATTTTATCCAGGCAGTAGAGATTCGTATCGTCACAACCGACGAGGATGCGAGTTGGCAGAACCACTGGGCAAGCTTGCAGCCAGTTGGGAAAGGAGTGCGACCATTGCTCGATCCCATTCTCCCGATCCAGGCAATAGAATGTGCTTTCTGGGGCACTAGCGGAATTGCTAGAAGTGCCGAAATAGACGCGCTGCTCGTCCATCGCGGCCGTCGCCATCACACGTCCATCAGCACTGAACTCCCAGAGAATTTCTCCTGGAAGTTCGTCATCCTTGCCGAGGGCTGTGAGAGCGAGACAGCAGAGCAGGGTGCACGCTATCCTGGGGGTTCTCATGAAACACTTAACGTTACTCAGAAAGTGAACCGAATTCCAGTGTAAAGGGTCTGTACTCCGTAGCGATCGACGACTTTGTTGCCAGAATTCTCCCGGAAATCGTAACTCAGCCAGAATGAGGTGCTCCGATTGATGGGATGTTCTAAAGTGAGGGCTCCTGCCCAGTAGGACCGATCTCGGCGCCCTGGATCGGTGAGGCTGATTTGACGACTTTCATAAAAATACTGGCCATAGCGAAGTTCGCCTCGTATCTCGGTACGTTTCTCATGGCGGAGGCGGATGCGACCTCGTGCTTCAACTCGAATAGCATCGTCATAACCGCCTTGAGCATCCTCATCCATGACCAGGCGAAGACGCGCTTCGGTTTGCCAACGGAACGCCTCCCCTTTCCAAGACCGCCGGTAGGTTGCTTCCCATTCGTGGGTGTTGAGCTCAAGCTCATGGGGAAGAAATTCTCCGGAAGCTTGGCGCGCGCGGCGTTCGTCATAGTTTGCGTTTGAGTATTGATAGGATAATCGGAGTCGATGCGCATCGCTCGGCTCAAAGGTGTATCCGAGAGAAAGGAACCATTGATCATTGTCCTGACTCTCGATGTCCAGCCCTTCTGTTTCTTCGCGCCGGTAGCCACCGCTGAAGACCAGGGCGTGTTGATCATTCGGTTCCCAAGTGAACTGTGGCGCCAGTGAGAGCTGACGAAATGTCAGAGGGGCAGAGGCTCCATCGAGATCGGCGAATTCAGGATCATCGAAGGGTTGATGGGCGGAGAAATAGGAGGTGGTGACTCCGAGCCAATGATCCTCAGTGATACGGTGGTCGTATTGTCCTAGCATGAAGACGAGATCCTCATCCCGGACGGAGGGCTCGCTGAGGAAATGAGTCCGGGTGTAGCGTCCTAGCATCATCACGCGATCGTCTTCGCGATGGGTGTTGAGGAGCTGGAGATCAAGTTCTCCACGAAAGAGAGCGCTATCCAGATTGGAGAAGGCGCTACGGAGCAGGTTATCCTGATAGCCCACGGCTGCCGTGAGCTGCACGCGAAAGAACCAATCCGGAATCTCTGCGGGCGGCGGCGCGGGAAGCGTTGGGCGCGGTGGGGAGGAGGGAGGAGGATCGGATTGCTTGGTAGGTAAGGGAGTCGTCGTGGGTGGCGGCGCTGGGACCACGGGGGCGAGAGCTGGCTCTTCCACAGTGGCCTTTGGTAGAACTTCAGTGGTGGGCTCTAACGGAGTTGTTGGAGGCGGAATGACTGCAGCCGTGGATGCTTGCGTTTTCTCATCCTCGATGATGATTGATTTCTGCATCAATGAGAGAAGACGCTGCATCTGCTTCAGCTGCGCCGCGCGGGCGGGATCGCTTCCACTCTGTAGATTCTCCAGACGGTGCTTGTAACCTTCCAGTTCGGCCACGCCTTGGGTGGTGGTGGCCGAGGGTGCCGGGTTCAGTGGCGAGAGAATGAGCCCTAGCGCGAGGTAAAGCCGTGGGTTGATCAAATTCGCCATCACCGAACCCTAACCTACATCAGGAAAGAAGACGCGAAAAGAGAAAGCAGAGAGGTAAGGTATGCACCTCTCTGCTTTCTCGTGTCCTTCACAGGGCTGAAGGGACAAGTGTTATCGATCAATGTCAGGTCGTCGGCCATCGGCCCCGGCACGTTCGATGCTTTCGATCGATTGCTCACGAAACTGTTCGGCATAGCGCTCGTTGAGCGTTTCCAATTGGGATTGATAATCTTCGAGTGTGGTCTGGACCATGGCGCGATTGCCAAGAGCCGCACTGATGCTGTCTTCGTAATGTTTGGCGATCTCGTGAGAGCGAAGCATGTAGTCACGCTCGAAGGGCTCAAGCTCGAGAGAGTCGAGATAGGCGGCATAGTCCTCGAACTCGTTGGGAAACTTGATCGTGCTCGTGGACACAGCGAGCAAAGTGTCTGCGTTCGGCTCTAAGCCTAATTGATCAAACATAGTGGCGATGCGATTGCCTTGCGACTCGAAGAAGGTGGCGAGTTCTTTCTCTTGGCCAACTTCTAGCAGAGGCAATAACTGGGAGACGAGATCCCGGATCTCTCCCTGGACGGCGGCAGGAAAGATCTCGAAAGCGGCCTTAGGGATCAGCCCGCTGTTCGCGAGATCATTGTTAATCGGATCAAGTCGAGCGTCAGCGTTAGCATCTGCATCTGCGGGGGCTAGTTCGACATTGATGGCTCCACCTTCCCCTTCAAATGCATCGTTAGGTCCAGCAGGAATGGCGACTCCAAGTCCGCTTGCATCTTCTTCTCCGTCCTGAGCCATGAGCGGCGGGCAGAGAGCGCTGCCTACTAGCAAGAGGAGCCATGCTAGGCGAAAGCGTTGTGATGGTTGGGTATTCATGGGAGGGGGGGACTAATGAGAGCGAAGAGCGCTGGCGCGTGTTTGAGCGCGCTGAATGATCTGTTGGGTGAATTCTTCACGGCGCTGACCTTCTTTGGCCACGCCTTCAGCGACTTTTTCCAAGGCTTCACGTTTGTTCTGATAGGCCTGTTGCTCCTGCGGAGGGAGGAACATGGAGAGGGTCTCATTGCGCACTGCATGGGTATCGAGATGCTCAAGGGCTTGGCCGAGATACTTCTGAACCTGGCGATGCGTCATGGAACCCGAGGCGAGAATCAGTTTCTTTTCGACTTCCTCTTGGCTAGCGACCCAGGCTTCGCGTTCTTTCTGCATGCCTTCAGCAACGAGGGCTGTCACCGTGGCTTCAGCATCAGGCACACTGGCCACGTTTGATTCAGAACTTCCGGAGCTCCAATGCTTGCCGATCATGGTTCCGAGACCTAACAGGAGCGCGATGGCGGCTGCGGCTTGAAGGAAAGGGGTCGCGCGGGTCCAAAAAGCTTGCTTGGGGGCGGGTCTTTCATCGATGATCCATTTGTCTAACATGTCCATCGTGGCCTGCCATTCTTTCAATTGCTCGCGCGTCTGATGGCAGTTCTCGAGTTTCTGATCCACAGCGTTTCGCGTGGGATCATCGGCCTCGTCATAGAGATAGGCGATGAGATCGTTTGGTTGCGGAGCACTCATGAGGCGGTGGCAAAGAGTTGGAAGGGATTGGAAAAGAAAGCGAGGTCGAGCTTCCTCATCGAGACAATGGTAGGACGCTCAGGCTTGGCCTCTTCAGATGTCGCATTGGATTGCGGTTGTGACTTCGATAGTTTGGGGCCTAAGGTTCGCGACAGACGGGTGAGCGCTTCGGCCATGCGTGAGTTCACGGTGCCTGCGGGGATCTTCAGAATCTCAGCAATCTCGCGCAGCTTGAGTCCTTCGTAGTGGCGAAGAACGAGCACCGAACGATACGTCTCTGGCAGTTTCGCCAAGGCGGCTCTGACCATGTCGGCTTCCTCATTCTTGACCGTCTCATCCATGGGCGTCTCTTCGAGCACGGCGATCCGATCATGCCGTTCTTCTCCTTCGGTGTTCAACTGCTCGAACTCGCGCTCCCACTGATGTTTGCGTTTCCGCAATTCGTCATAGCACATGTTCATCGCGACGCGCCAAAGGTAGGTAGAGAACTTGCCGATGGGTTTGTAAGACTCCCGTTTCCGGAAAAGCTTGGCGAAGGTTTCTTGAGCCAGATCTTCGCCGCGCTGTTCGTCAGTCATCATGCGCACACAGAGCCGGGTGATGGGGCCCTGCCAGCGATTCACGAGGACGGCAAAGGCTTCGTGATCACCCTGCTCTTTCACTCGCACCATGGCCTTCTCATCTGAGAGAGAGGTCGGGGAGCTGAATGGGTTGCGGAGAGAGGACATGGTTGGCCGTTTGTTCTAGAGTTTGAACGCCTGCCTGCTCCATTTCCATCGGAAAAACTTCGTCTATCCTGCCCCAAGGCTCTGATTTAGGCGCTCTTCTTCTGGCTACTTGGTATGAGGACGCCACACAGCAGCGTCAGAATCGTGGTCAGCGGCCAGGTCCAGACGAAGGCGTAGACCGATTTCAGCGAGCCGTCTTTGTATTCATAGGTGGGCAGGTTGCCGAGTGATTCGAAGAGCTCCGTGTTTCCTTTGCCGAAGAGGACCCACACGTCCGTGCGCACGAACATGACGATCAAGAATGAGAGCACCGTCCCAATGACCAGGCCTCGCACGCTTCCTTTGCCTATCATCGCTACGAGGAAGATGGCCAGCATGGGCCCGACTGTGTAGCTCGTCATGCCGAAGGCGAGGGGAAGGATTGGAATGTCCTTCCGCACGGATAGCATCATCATTGTGAAGCCGGTGAGAATGATGCCCCAGCCAACGACGAGGAAACGAGATTTCTTCACCAGCGAAGGATCATCGGCGGAAACACCGTCGTCACGTTCCGGGTGATAGATGAGTGATAGAGTGGTTTGGCTGAGGGCGGCGAGAATGCTGTCAAGGCTGGAGATGGCGGCGGCAAAGACACCTGCTAGGAGCAGACCACTCAGGCCCATGGGCAGGATGGAAACGATCCACATGGGAAAGACGGCATCACCATCCGTTGGAACGCGGACATTGCTGACTTTCTCTCCGCTCGTCACGAGAGGTGCCTCGGCCATCTGCTGCATGGAAGTGGCCTCTTCGGTTGCGGGGAAGACAACCGCCGCTTCAAATTCATTGAATGGGTGGTTCTGATAGTGAACGAATAAAGCAGCTCCGACCATGAGCATGAGAAACGTAATGACCTGACCGAATGAACTGAAGACGATGGCTTTCCGCGCGGCTTCCGGGCTGCCACAGCAGAAGATGCGCTGGGCGCAGAGCTGATCGACTCCGAACATGGTGAGGTTCTGAAATGGAACCGCCAGAAGAGCGACCCACATGGTGAACTCAAGTTCAGCTCTAAGTCCGAACGTCCAATCGAACGTGGTCGTCCGGTTGAAGTCAGTCGCCGTGCTCCAAAGTTCTCCGAATCCTCCGGGCAACGAGAAGATCACATAGCCAAGCGCGATGATCCCGCCGATGGTGAAAAGGAAGAACTGCATGACATCCGTCCAAATGACCGTGCGCATGCCGCCCATCAGCGTCCAGCCAATGGCGAAGAGTCCGATGATGACGATGCACCAGCCGAGGGGCAAGCCCGTGACTACTTTCAATGGCAGCGCCGCGACCAGCACGCGGACGCTTTGGGCAAGGATGCTTCCTATAAAGAACAGTATGGTAGCTAGAGTCTTCGCACCCTTGCCAAGCCGATTCCCCATGTAGTCGTAGGAACTGTAGATTTCCCGTTCGTAATAAACTTTCACGAACCAATAGCCGACAATGATTCGGGCCATGATGGAACCAATCGCCCACTGTAGGTAAGTGAAGTTTCCCTCCATGGCGAAGAGTCCTGCAGGAACGCCGATGAAGGTGACCCCGCTGAGCTCTGTTGCGATGATGGAACCAGAGACGGCCTGCCAGGGAAGCGTCTTGCCTCCTAGAAAGAAGTCCCGAATGGAAGCTTGTTGTCCACGCATGCGATGCCCAAGCGCGGTGCAGAAGACGAGGTAGCCGATGAGAACGCCCCAGTCTACAAGGGTGAAAAGTTGTGCGATGGGTTTGTCTGCCATGTCTAAAGACGATGATCAAGCCAGGTGGAATGGTTGGCGAGCAATTTCATGTTTTCCGTGCTCAGTGAGATGGATCACCCTTCCCTTGGAAAAGATGTGAGGCGTGGCTGTGGAACATTTCGAAGAAGTCACCCATGGAAACTCGGGGACCATTTCTGCGTTCCACGTGCACGAAACTAGCAGAGATTCGGTGTTCTTTTTTCTATCAAAAGCACAAGGGGCGGAGAGTGTTCTTAATTTTTAATGAATTGGTAAATTTCTTTAAGAAAGAGTGTGATGAGGCTTGCAATTCTTTCCGGAATCGAGGAAGCCTAGCGCCGATGAGCCTCGAAATTAATAAAGATTCCAGCAATATTTTTAGAACGTTTTCAAATAGCTTTGCTGGCATTCTGGCCGTCGCTGCCTCAATCGAACCTTAAGCGGATTCGCCGTCGTTTCCGATGCCGCATCGAGTCGAGCATCTCTTTCCTAGCTCCCCTAGGTTGTCTTCTTTTCTTCTCTAAGCTCCTTATCGATAGTTAGTTACCGCAATGCATACTTATCCCACCACCGATCAAATCTTCCATCCACCCTTTGCTGGGCCTCTTCCTTCCTCCCGATCTCTTGTCAGCAGTGCTCTTCGCGGCAGCTTTCCATGCCCGGCTATCCCAGCGGCCTAAATAACTTCACTGAATCGGCGTTTGATCATGCTTTTCAGAGAAATGCTAGTCGCGTGGTGGCATCTCCTGGAAACTTATTAATATCCGTGAACTAACTAGCGTCTAAGAAAGTCTGTATGTCTAAATTGCTTGGTCCTATCTGGACACAAATCGAGTCCCTGATTGCTGCGCGGGTCAGTCAGGATACGATGGAGCGGTGGTTCTCCCACATCTCCCTGGCGAAGCTTGATGATACTAACATCGTGCTGGAAGCCCCGAACCAGATCTATCAATTCTGGATCGAAACAAACTATCTTCCAGTGGTGACAGATGCAGTCGAAACGGTGGTTGGCGGGCGTCGACGGTTGTGCTTTCAATTCATGGAAACGGATGTGTTGGCTGACTCTTCAGAAGTGAAGAAGAAGTCTAGGCCGATCTCCCACCTGAAGAAAGAGGCTCCCCCTCGAGTTGCTCCAGGTGACAATGATAGGGCCGTAGGTGAAGCTGGCCTGAACCAGCGATACACGTTCGATACTTTTGTCGTGGGGTCGGATAATGAGTTTGCCCATGCCGCAGCGGTGGCGGTGGCGCAGACTCCAGGGCGCACCTACAATCCATTGTTCATCTATGGTGGGGCGGGCCTAGGCAAGACGCACTTGATGCATGCGATTGGGAACGCGATCCTTCAAAATCGTCCTAAAGCGAAGGTCGTGTACCTTACCAGTGAGCAGTTTACGAACGAATTCATTGAGGCGATCAGTGATAGCTCTCTTGTGAAATTCCGCCAACGCTACCGCGCCGCAGATGTCCTCTTGATCGATGATATCCAGTTTTTCGCTCGAAAAGAGAAGTCTCAAGAGGAGTTCTTTCACACCTTCAATTCTCTCTGTGATTCCAACGGCAAACAGATTGTCATGAGTTCGGATGCGCCGGCGAGCAAGATCAAGAATCTCGAGAAACGCCTCGTCTCCCGCTTCGAGTGGGGGCTGACGGCGGAGCTATCGGCTCCGGATACCGAGACTCGGATCGCCATCCTCCAACGCAAGGCCAAAGACTGGGAGGTCAAGCTGGACTACAGCAT
>JBLHHN010000242.1:0-9560 GCA_047616785.1 Verrucomicrobiales bacterium | reverse complement strand
GTCGATCACGGGACTGAAGAATTGTTGAAACACGGTCGAATTGGATGGTTTATAAGTGGCCATACCAAAAAAAATTTCATCTGTCCAACCAGTCAACTATTATATGCGTATATTTTCGCTTACCTGACATTGCGGCTTCCTTCGAGACTGATTCGAACCTGCCCGCAGCCGAGGTCATACAGCGCAACCGGCGGCGCGCAGGCACGTGCTGAGCTTCCAAAAAAATGGAAAGTTTTCTACACCGTTGGATGTCTTCTTTAGCCTGGGAGACACGGGCCAAGTAAACGAGGATGAGAATCTTGCTGCACCCACGCCGCTGAACTTTGCTTTTGACGGAGATGAGCTCAGCCGTTGGCATGCCAATGACGGCGAATTCAAAGGGTCTCCGGGCTACAATGACTATGAGATGTCGGTCGGGCAAATCAGTGTCCGTGCTGGGCAAGTGACCCATTTCATCATCGATGACGTGCAGGACGAGACAGCGACCCGATCCGTTTACCTCGGCATGCGTTTCGTGTTTGCAGGCACGGGCAATCCGTTTCAGATCATGGCGTTCGATCGTGCCGATGACAACGCGACCCTGACATGGTCACCCCTGGCTGGAAAATTTTACGCCGTGGAAGCCTCTGCGGATCTCTTGAGCTGGCAAGCCGTGGTCACCGAGTATCCCGCCGGGGGTGCTGCAGGTGATTCTGTTTCGTATACTGACAGTGCCATCCCGCAAGATGGTGCGGCGGCGCGTTACTATCGCGTGCGCCAGGTCTCGGCCCCAGCGCTCTTCAGCACAGATTTTGAGAGTGGCGCTGAGGATTGGACAGCGACAACGGACGCCGGAGATACCCTATGGGAATTCGGCACTCCCAATGTCGCAGGTCTCACCGCTGCGAGCAGTGGCACGCAAGCTTGGGGAACGAATCTAGACGGCAATTACGGTCCTGGTGCCATCGCACGACTGCGTTCTCCTGTCATTGACGTTACGAGCGTCAAGAATCCTGAGCTGAGCTTCAACTACTTCATTGATTCCATTATCGAGGCAGAAGGGGGTCAAGTGCGCTTCACCAACGAAGCGGGTGACGACCTTGGAAGCTCGGAAATCTTTTTCGGAACGACCCAGAGCTGGACCCCATTCCTCTTGGAGTTCCCAGAATCGGCCCTCGATCAGAAGGTCATCATCGAGTTCGCATTCCTAACCGATGGCGATGACGCCGTCGGCGCTGGATGGTATATTGACGACGTTTTGATCGATTGAGGGAGAAGAGGACGCTTGCCTCATTGCAGTCCATGGGATCAAATGGCGGCATGAAACCATCGATTCTCTTCGTCTTCCTCAGTAGCCTCTTGATGTTCCATGCTTCGGCACAGGAGCGTCAGTGGTTCCGTGTCAGTCTCTACCATCTGAATTCGGAAGATGCGGAGGCGTTGTTTGACAAGACGTTTGCCGAGGCCGTGTTGCCAGCGCTTGAGCGTCAGGGCATCGCACCTGTGGGAGTCTTTGCACCGGTGCATCTGGAGAAGGACAAGGAGAAGCCTCTCTCTCGTCAACGCTGCGTGATCACGCCGCTGTCATCGCCAGATCAGTTGGTCTCGATCTCGGAGAAGATGGGGCAAGATGCCGAGTTCATGGAAAAGGCGGCGGCTTACCTTGGCGTGGGGAAGGATGCGGCGGTCTTTTCTCGCGTGGAGTCTTCGCTCCTTTATGCGTTTGAGGGGATGCCTCGCTTGGTGGTGCCGAAGAAAGAAACGGACTCTGCTAGGCTCTTCGAGTTGCGTGTCTATGAGAGTCACAGTGAAATGAAGGGGAAGCTCAAGGTTCAGATGTTCAACGAGGGTGAGATGGGGATCTTCAAAGAGGCCGGGGTGCAGAGCGTGTTCTTTGGCGAGGCGGTCATTGGCAAGAACTTGCCGAACTTGACTTACATGACGGTCTACAATGACGAGGCGCATCGCGGAGAAGTGTGGAAGAAGTTTAGTGCGCATCCGAAATGGAAAGAGATGAGCAAGATGGAGTTGTACAAGGACACCGTTTCCAAGATCATCGCTCAGCACATGAAGCCGCTGCCTTACTCGGTGATTCAGTAGGGAGGCTGCCTCGCTACGAATGGGGTTGTCTTTCGCTCAGGGCGTTTGAGAGTGGGCTTGCGTCATGGCCGACAAACCCGCACCCCGCGAGAAGGCGGATCTTCGGAAGAAGCTTCAGGAAGTCCCGCATCAGCCGGGTGTCTACTTGATGCGGGATCGCTTGAATCGGATCATCTATGTAGGCAAGGCGCGTGATCTGCGCAAACGCCTGAGCCAGTATTTCACCCCGGCTCGCTCGAAGATGGCGGATCTGAAGACGCGGGCATTGATCAAGAGCATCTACGATTTCGACATCCATCAGGTGCGGAACGAGGCGGAGAGCCTCTTGTTAGAGGGAAAACTGATCAAAGAGTTTCGCCCCAAGTACAATGTCAGTTTCCGAGATGACAAACGTTTCCTTCTACTGAAGGTGCATCTCGATGACCCTTTCCCGCGCTTCCAACTCTCGCGCAACCGCATGGAGGATGGGGCGCGTTACTTCGGGCCATTTGCTCATTCGGGGGCGTTGCGGACGACGGTGGCTTGGGTCAACCGGCGCTTTGGCTTGCGCAGTTGTCGGCCGCTGGAACCGGATGAGGAAGATTACAAGCATTGCCATGATGATGTGATCAGGAATTGCACCGCGCCCTGTGTGCAGAAGATCGCTCGTGAGGATTATGTGAAACAGGTGGAAGAGGCCTGTGTGTTTCTCGAAGGCAAGTCACGCGATCTGTTAGTGGAGATGGAAGCGCAGATGCAGAAAGCGGCGGCTAAGCTGCAATTCGAACGGGCGGCGGAGTTGCGCGATGTGCTGGATCATTTGCGCACC
Organism: Verrucomicrobiales bacterium; assembly: GCA_047616785.1. Lineage (GTDB taxonomy): Bacteria > Verrucomicrobiota > Verrucomicrobiia > Verrucomicrobiales > DEV007 > JAACDM01. The sequence continues at coordinate 6,673 of JBLHHN010000242.1, read as the reverse complement.
ACGCTGAGCCCGGCGCGTCGATTCACCCGGACGAAACGCGGCCTGCCCGAGAACAACTCGCCCGATGCCTTGCGCGATGTGCAGGAGTTGCAGGAACTGCTTCATTTAGAAACGGCCCCTCTGGTCATGGAGTGTTTCGATATTTCGAATATCTCAAACACGCATGTCGTCGCTTCGATGGTGCGCTTCAACAACGGTCTCCCAGATAACAAGAACTACCGCCGCTATCGGATCAAGACCGTGACAGGTCAGGATGATTTCGCGAGCATGGCAGAGGTGGTGCGTCGCCGTTATTCACGCATTCTTCTGGAGACCAACGAAACGCATCCCGAGGCCGCAGATTCCCAAGAAGTGCCGATCGAAGTCATGCAAAGGCTAAGCGCAGAGGTCGAGGGAAAGACCAGCCCGAGTGGCAAACCGATGGTTCGTCTGCCTGATCTTGTCATCGTGGATGGCGGCAAAGGCCAACTCTCCAGCGCCTGCCGCGAGCTTCAGCGCCTCGGCCTGAGCGCCCTGCCGATCATCGGCCTGGCCAAGGAACATGAGGAAATCTACCGGCCAGGCATCTCAGAACCGCTCATTCTGCCGCATGAACTCGGTGCCCTGCGCATGCTCCAGCGCATCCGCGACGAGGCCCATCGCGTCGCCAATGGCTACCATCAGCTGCTCATGAAACATCGCATTGCTGAGAGTATCCTCGATGATTGCCCTGGCGTGAGCGAGCGACGCAAGACCGCGCTCTTGAAAAGCTTCGGATCCGTGGCCAGACTACGCGAGGCCTCTGCGGAAGAAATCGCCGCTCTCCCTGGTCTCAGCCTCAAAGTCGCTGAAGACATCCTTCGCTATCTCGCCTCGCATCAATCCTAGATTTCCGACCATTCTCTGCCACAATTCGCCTTCCTTCCCAAACACGATGACAGCGCTTATTTCCACTCTCCTCCTTCTCTTCATCGCCTGCCAGATGATGACGCCTTTGCAGGCCGAGCCTGCGGCGACCGACACCAAGCCGAGCGTGACCGATTTTCAAGGGGGCGACGAATCGACCGGAGTCACCCCATCTTGGGCGACTCAGACGGGCGCCAAGACTTTGGTCGTAACCATTCCTCCGCCACGTGGGCAGATCGTCGATCGAGGCGGCCGACCACTCGCCACGAATCGGGTGGCCTACTTTCCCGCACTGAAGTTTCCGAACCTCTCAGATTCCACCGATCAAGAGATCGGAGAGTTCGGTCTCGCCGCCCTTGAAGCGCTGAACATCCTTTGCTTTGGCGGCAAGGAAGATGACAAGGTCGACTATTGGACGAGTGACGCTCAGGATTTCATTAACTACTATCACAATCGCCATTGGCTACCCTATTTGTTAGTCGATCGCTACGAACTCACCGATCGCCAGAAGAAATCCGTGGAGACCAAGCTGCAATCTTCTGGCCTCGTCGCTCATCCCATTTACTTACGACACTATCCTCGCGGAAGACTGGCCAGCCACATCATCGGCTACACAGGTCTCACAAAGCCACTACCCAAAGGCCCTGTCGAGAACGGTGACCCCATGTTTTTCGAATGGGAAGGAAAGTCAGGATTGGAAGGGGCCTTCAACGAAGAGCTGACCGGGACGCCAGGCCGAATGAACATCATCTTCGACAAAGACGGTAAAGAAATCGAGCGAGACATGCTGGTGCCACCAGTCGCTGGAACAACCATTGTCACCACGCTCGATGCGAACATGCAGAAGCTGGCAGAAGACGTCCTTTACTATCGGAGTTCGATGGTGGTCGTCGATTGTGACAATGGTGAGATCCTCGCCATGGCTTCGCATCCCAATTACAATCTGAATGATTTCGTCCCTAGCATATCTCAAGAAAAGTTCACCAAACTCCTCGAAGACGAGAACAACCCGCTCTTTCCCCGTGCCTACCAAGCTGGGTATCCACCGGCATCCACCTTCAAATTGCCCATCGCCATTGCCGCGCTGAAGGAAGGCACTATCACACCCAACTCAATGTACGATTGCCCGGGTCGCCAAAAAGTGGGGGCCTATTACAAGAGCAACTGGCATAGGTCCGGCGAAGGCAAGTTGACGATGCAGCAGGCGATCAAGCGTTCTTGCAACACGTGGTTCTACACCGTCGGTCAGATGGTCGGTGCCGAGCCCCTGATCCGTGAAGCGCGGAATTTCGGCTTTGGTCAGCCTACGAACATTCCGTTAGACGAGTATGCTGGAATCCTTCCAACCAATGCCTGGATGATGGAGCATCACCAGCATCACATGTATCTCGGAGACGTGGCGAATTTCGCCATCGGTCAGGGGTACGTCGAGGCGACGCCATTGCAAGTGGCTCAGTCCATGACTGGCATTGCCAATGGGAAAGACATCTGGCGTGCGCGCCTCATCATGCAGAAGCAGAACAACAACAACGCCGTCATCGAGGTCTCCAAGAAAGAATCCATCGGACGTGTGGAAATGGCAGATAATCTGTTAGCGGCGATTCGCCGTGGGATGGTGGATGTGGTCCATGCCAGTGACGGCACGGGCAAGCAAGGCTATTGCTCACACGCACAGGTGGCAGCCAAGACCGGAACAGCGGAGTGGAAGGGGACCAAGCAGATGACTTGGTTCGCCGGCTTCGTCCCTGCCAATGACCCACAGTTCGCTTTCTCCATCGCCTATGAAGGTGGATCCAGTGGTGGTAGGACGGCGGCTCCAATCGCAAAGAAATTCTTCAACTCACTGTATAACCGACGGAGTACAAGAAACGATATGTTCGCCGAAGTGCGAGTGCCTGGCGAGGACAAAGTGGAAGCAGGGTCAAGTGCAGGCAGCGGCTCAAGCAAGAAGAAGTCTACAAGTAAACGGACACAAAAGAAGTCGACCTCCTCTAGCAAGAAGAGATCAACCACTCCCCCGCCCAAGCCTCGTCCAAAGACCGTGCCAGTGAAACCGAAGAAGCGTTCGCTTTGGGATAAGATTCGGGGGCGTTAGAGCAGTCTTCGTGAAGGTCTCGATGATTGCAGCGATGACTCCGGAGCGTGTCATCGGTACCGGCAACGGAATCCCCTGGCATTTGCCTCGAGATAGCCAGCATTTCCGTGCCTACACTGCCGGGAAGCCCATGCTTCTCGGGAGGCGGACTTTTGAGGAAATGGATGGATGGTTCACCACACAGATTCCGATCATTCTCACACATCAACAGGACTACATCGCAGATGGTAGTATCGTGGTGCATGATATGAATGGCGCTCTCGCCGCTGCCAAGGAAACGGGCGTCTCGGAGTTCGTCATCAGCGGTGGAGCACAGATTTACGCCACGGCACTCCAGCACGCCACGGAATTGATCCTAACCGTTGTCGAGGCCACCGTCGAAGGCCGCGCTCGTTTTCCAGAATTCCAATCACACGGTGACTGGCATTGTGCTCATCGCGAATCTCATCCGGCGGATCAAGAGAATGACCACGCCATGGAATTCCAACGCTGGATACGTCAATCTTCAGGATGATCGATCTGCACGGTGAGGCTGATGCCGCCTCGGGAAGAGAAGGCTCCCGTGATCGATAGGTGCCTCGGATCACACACCGCGATGAGATCATCAGCGATGCGATTGATCACGGCTTCGTTGAAGCTTGGCTGGTTTCGGTAGGAGGCCAAGTAGAACTTGAGGGACTTCGTTTCCACACAATGTTTCCCAGGCACATAACGGATGGAGACGTGGGCCGTGTCTGGCTGGCCGGTCACGGGACAGAGGGAACTGAATTCTGGGCAGTCGAGTTCGATCCAATAGTCACGCTTTGGATTGGGATTGTCAAAGATCTCTAGGGTCTCCTGTGTGGGGCTCCCGGGAAGAGAGATTTCTGTGCGACCGAGAAGGGTCAGTCCTGCAGGTTGATCAGAGGATTCCATCCGCGAGCATCCGACCGGTTGTTGCGTTTGGCAAGGACCTCGATCAGGCTCTCGTCTCATGCCCCCCCCCCCCTCAGACTTGCCGATCATCGCACTCACCATGGGAGATCCCGCTGGTGTGGGCCCAGAAATCTGTTTGCGCGCCCTTGCCGATTCCCCGCTCTTACAAGAGTGTCAACTGCGCGTGTTCGGTAGCCAAGAGATCCTTCAACGGGCCGCTGAATCGACGGGTCTAACATACCATCAAGACGATCGTCTTATTGATATCCCTAACGTTAACATATCCGCGGTCGTGGCTGGCACCGTGACCGCCGCCACCGGCGCTGCCAGCTACGCCTATATCCAGGCAGCCATTGATGCCGCGCTCGCCAAGGATGTCGCCGCTGTCGTCACCGCACCGATCAACAAGGAAGCCCTGCATATGGCGGGCTTCCCTTTTCCAGGACATACCGAGATGTTCGCCACTCGATCCCAATCCGATCGGTGGTGCATGATGCAATACTCTGACATCATCACCTGCACCTTCGTCACGGTGCATGTCGGCTATGCCGAAGTGCCTGCGCTCCTCACCAAAGAACGGATTCTCGAAGTCATTCAACTCACTCACGAAAGTCTCATACGCATTCGAGGCAAGCAGCCTCGTATCGTCGTCTGTGGTTTGAATCCTCACGCCGGTGAACACGGGCTCTTTGGAGATCGCGAAGAGGAACGGCTCATCATCCCCGCCATCGAAGAAGCCCGTGCCCAGGGCATCGATCTCGAAGGCCCGCTCCCTCCAGATACTGCCTTCGTTCCCGCCAAACGCGCCGTCACCGATGCCGTGGTCTGCATGTACCATGATCAAGGACACATCCCGGTGAAAGCACTCGCCTTCGATTGCGCCGTGAACACAACGTTAGGACTGCCGATCATTCGCACCAGCGTCGATCACGGGACCGCCCTCGACATCGCTTGGCAAGGCAAAGCCAACCCAGGAAGTCTCTTCAGCGCGATCCGATTGGCCATCGCTTTGGGTGACAGATAGTAGACAAAGCCACGGCGCTGTCTAGGATGGCACGATGGCTCTACTCAAACGTCCTTGGCTTCGAGGTCTCACCGCTTTCCTTGGAGTGCTCTTTGCCGTGTTCGCGTTTTTTCAGCTGAATGACACGAACCCAGAAATCTATCACAAACCCTCCATCATGGATGCTTGGTCCTGGGTGTTCTTCTACGGGTTCATCTCCGTACTCTGCTTCGTCTCAATCTTCCGTTCTGCTCCACGGATTTTGTTAATCTTGGCGGCGGCATTCTGCATTTTCGAGATGGTGCGCACCGGCCCCGGCCTCTACGCTAATCTGTTTGAGGTGGAGAAATTCACGATGACTGGAGCGTCTATGGCACCGTCACATTCCGAGGTTGAGCTCAGCCGTGAGTTCTTTGGAGCCCTGATTGGGCTTTTCGGCGTGGGCTTTCTTTGGTGGCAAGCAACCCAAGCAACACGCAACCCTTCATGAGCGCCCCTACCACTTCCCCAAGAATCGCCATGATCGGCATGGCCTCGGAGAATTGCACCTTCTCCATCGCGCGTACCATACTCGATGACTTTCATGTGCTAGAAGGCGAGTCCTTGCAGAAGGAGCGCTATGACTTTCTCGATCAACCAGATTTCGAGGCGGGGACTTTTCTCCCTCTGATGCACGCGCGCGCCCTGCCCGGTGGCATGATCACTGCGGAGACCTACACATCACTCAAGGCGGACTTGTTAGGCAAACTGGAAGCTGAGTTGCCGGTGGATGCCGTTTATCTCGATCTGCATGGAGCCATGCATATCGAAGGGTTGAATGACGCGGAAGCTGATCTTGTCGGCAGTGTTCGAGCACTTGTCGGAGATGCCTGCTTGTTGGGTGCGAGCATGGATTTGCACGGGAATGTCTCCGCGGCTCTTGTAGATCAGGTAGATCTCTTCAGCGCCTACCGCACGGCGCCTCACATGGATACACTTGAGACGCGTGAGAAAGTTTGTCGGCTCTTGTTAGAAACGTTACACCAAGGATGGCAACTGGAGCGGGCTTGGGTGCCTATCCCCGTTCTACTCCCAGGTGAGATGACGAGCACCTTGGATGATCCTGGCCAGTCTCTCTACGCGGGACTGACAGATTTCGATGACAACGCTGGCATCCTGGATGTGTCTCTGTGGGTCGGCTACGTGTGGGCAGATGAAAAGCGTGCGCATGGAAGTGTGGTGGTGACAGGCATTCGCGATCAGTCCGAAGTCTCTAAAGTCGCCGAAGACGTGGCCACGCGCTATTGGGAGGCGCGCGATGCGTTCCGATTCAATGTTCCCTCTGGCACTCTCTCGGAATGCCTTGATCACATCATCAGGGACACGGTGAAGCCCATCGTTCTTAGTGATTCAGGAGACAATCCTACGGCTGGTGGTGTGGGAAATCTTCCATACACGCTCCATGCCCTAACAAAACGCGATCTTTTCATGAGTGGCCAGAAACAGGCCATTCTGGTAGGCCTATGGGACGCCGCCTCCGTCCAGTCTTGCACTGCGGCAGGGCTCGATGCGGAGATTGATCTTACGATTGGCCAAGGTTGCGACTCAAGATATAGCAGCTCGCTGCAAGTAAGAGCGACGGTGAAACATTTCTTCGAACATGATCCACTGGCAGGCCGACAAGTGATAATTCAGATCGGGAAAGGCATTCGCGCCGTCCTCACAGAACGTCGCAAACCTTTTCACTATTTTTCGGACTTCTATGCCTTGGGTTTGAAACCAGAAGAGGCCGATCT
>JBLHHN010000241.1:0-9562 GCA_047616785.1 Verrucomicrobiales bacterium | reverse complement strand
AGCTTGCCGCTACGCGGATACATCTGTTCATTCAATTTCATCTTTACGCTTCCCGCAATCTCCCAAATCGATGTGCGCTAGGAGTATGAATCCAAGATTCGCTTTCGATCTGGTCCACGGCCATGCTGAATGAGTGTTCGTCCGGAACACATATCGTAACTTCATCCTTGAACATGCCTGCCCTAGCGTTCGAGCAAGCAGGCTCCGACACCACCCGTGCAATTGAGGCGCACGTTCGTCGAGTAGATCAGTGCGTCCGCCTTGAGATCGAGAACGTCCATGCATTTGATAAATTGATTCATGATCTTTTAGAAAAACACCATCGTTTCATAGCAATACTACCAAAGATCCTACCAATGGCAAGTCCATTCGCGTGCCCTCTGCATAGATGCTGCCCAGTCTAACGCTTAGCGGACCCATCCAAATCGTCTTCGACGAAGGATGATTGGCGTTTATTCGCGGTTCTCACTCCGCTTTCTCACATTTCCCCTTACTTCTCTTCGCGTCTTTGCTGCTTCGCGTGATCCCTTTCTATCCCGACTCTTTCACCCAGCGCTTGGCTTTGAATTCTTGTTCTGGCAGGATTCCAGGACGAACGGTTTCCACGGGGATTCTTAGTTGGAACTGATCCCACATGGCGTTCTGTAAGGATTTGGCGATGTTCTCTTCGCCTTCCTTAGATTCGATCTCGAGTTTGAGTTCGATCATAGCGTCACGGGTGGTTTGGATGACGCGGTATTCTTGGATGGCTTCGAATCGGCGCACGACGCGTTCGATGGCGCTGGGATAGACGTTCACCCCTCGCACAAGCACCATGTCATCGATCCGTCCAAGGATGCCGCCCTCTAGTGCCAATTGGGGCGTGAAGCGTTTGCGCACGAGATCGCCGGTGTGGTAGCGGAAGAGCGGGCAGGCGGTGCGATTGAGCGTGGTGAGCACGAGTTCGCCGGTTTCGCCTTCGCCGACTTCTTGGCCGGTCTTGGGATCGAGGATCTCGCCAATGAAGGCGTCTTCCATAACTAACAAGCGTCCTGGATGATCAGGATCTTGGTGGGTGACAGGGCCTGTCTCGGTGAGTCCGTGATGATCGCAGACGCGAACGTGAGCGCCCCAGAGCTGTTCCAGGCGGGCGCGAACTTCAGGGAGGCTGCCGCCGGGTTCGCCTGCGACGAGGATGGCTTTCAGCTTGGGAAAGGTAAGGCCCATTTCTTTGGCCAGTCCTCCGAGACGCATGGCGTATGTGGGCGTGCCACAGAAGGCGGTGACTTCGAAGCGTTGCATCATCTGCAACCGCGCTTCGCTGCGCATGCCGCCGCCAGGGATGGCGAGAAAGCCTAACTGCGTCGCCGCTTCGTAAGCGGTCCAGAAACCGAGAAAGGGGCCGAAGGAGAAGGCGAAGAAGACGCGCTCATCAGTCGAGGTGATTCCGGCCGCTTGATGAACTCGTTTCCAGCAATCGAGCATCGATTGCCAACTCTCTGTGGTGTCGACCCACGGCATGGGCTCCCCGCTGGTCCCGCTGGTCTGGCAATAGCGCGTGTAGTGATCGAGTGGAAATGTGAGATTGCTTCCGAACGGCGGATGGGCTGCCCGATCCTCTGCCAGCTCCTGCTTGGTGGTAAGCGCCACTTGATCACGAAAGTCATTGAGCGAATCCACGCGTGAAGGGACACGCAGTCTTTGAAAAGGGTTACCCTTCTCATGCACGATGGCCAAGAGATGATTCAACCTCTCTAGCTGATTTCTCTCTAACGCTTCGCGATCACTCATGATTGTCCGAAAGTTAGGAAATAACTCAGCGCCATGAACGAGAGCAGCAAGGCTAAAACAACACGCCGAACCCACACCGATGATTTCTCACTCTTACTCCCACGGATGCCTACGAGGAAGAACGTGAGGGCTGATCCAAGAATGATCGCCACTACATTGGTCGCAAAGAGCAGAGACGCCGAACCTGAATCGCTAAGAGCCATCCAAAGACTTTCGTCCACCCTATCCAATCGGCGGTAAGTCAGCGCGATTCCAGCCGTTGCTATCGGAGGGACCAGCGCTGCGGCAATGGCCACACCGGCCAGAGCCGATGACAAGCCTGGGCGGGCCAGGCAGTATGACGCCGCAATGCCGGAAAAGAACGCCACATCGAGATCGAGCATCTTAGGCTGACATCGCGCCAAGAGTTCCGGCGTCATCACCCCAGCCATTCGCCCAGTAGCAAGACCCGTGAGGCCTCCGATGACCAATGCTAGCAGAAAGCCCGTGACGATGGAGATGGCACAGGTGCGAAGCATGGGCACATTCCCCTGGACCAAACTCATCCCGGCCCCTAGCAAAGGCGTCATCAACGGAGCCACGAGCATCGCTCCGATGACCACGGCGGCGCTGCTCTGAATGAGACCAAAGGCCGCAATGAGTGTCGAGAGACTGATTAAGACGAGGAAGTCCATGCTTAACACAGAGCCCACTTGAAGCCGTTCAAAGATCTCCAAACGCTGCTCGCGTTCCAAAGGTGGGAGCAACCCATTCCACCAACGCTCAAAGCGATTGCGTAGAGCCCGCGTCGTCGGCATGACGTCGCGAATGACCGCCACAGCCATGCCGCCAGGACGATTAAGCAACTTGTCAGGAAGCGTGCCAAACAAGCGCTTGCGCAAGCCCGAGCTATTCGTCGCTCCTAACAAGAGAAGATCATAGTGGCCCGATTCCGCCTCATTCCCGAGTGCTTCTTCAATGTTATTGGCCAGGATGACCTTCTTCGTGATGTGCTCGTCATCTCGATCCACCTTTGCATTCTTGAAAGCACGCTCCAGCACGGAAGCTCCCAACGCCCTAGCATCCTCCCCTACGACTGGCTCCACGATTGCAGCCGTCATTTGTCCTCCGCCAGACCGGGTGACGGCATACGCCAAGCGAACGGCGGCCCGCCCGTGCTCTCCATCACGTGTCGGCACCAAGATAGACTGACATTGTTTCCCCTCGTGATTCCCCAAGCGAAGGAGCAACGTGCGACATGGCGCTTCATCAAACAACGAACGGGCCAGGCGCCCCGCTTCCGCCTGCTCACTGCGAGCACTGTCTTGCTTGCCGACGATCAGCAAACTTGGCTTCTGCTCCTGGACGTAATGAAGCACGCCGCGCAAGCGCGTCTCATGAGCGACTTCCCGCGTCTTCACCGGAATGTCAGACGAAGTGGCATCATCGGCCGTGGCACGATTCGCGGTCAACCCCATATCTAACAAAGCCGCCTCCACTTCGGACCAGTGAGAAGACGTGTCTTCCTTCTCTGGAACGACACTGGCAAATTCTTTGGCCTCGCCCTTCGCAATAATCACCTTCAGCCCCACGCCGAGCCCACGTGCGAAAAGCACGGCCCAGCGAGTCATGGCCGCGACATGAGGTTCGCGATTGAGGACCAGGACGACAGACATTTCCTAACAGGCTATTGAAGCAACTTCGCGGCCTGATCGGCGGTGGCATTCTCATGCACGATGGCATGCATCGCCTTGGCCATCTTCACCGGATCCGGTGATTGCCATACATTGCGACCAATGGCAATCCCTGCGGCACCCACCGAGATGGCATCGGCAACATCACGCAGGAGCGCTTCTGAATCAGACGAAGCAGCCCCTCCCAGAATCACCACGGGCACATAAGCTTCATCCACGGCCCGCTCAAAGGCATCTTTGTCTCCGGGGTAGGCGGTCTTCACCACATCCGCGCCTAGCTCACAGCCCAAGCGGATGCAGAAATGAATCTTCTCTGGCGTGTAATCCCAGGCCTTGCCCAATCCATAGGGCAACGACTCTAACATGATCGGATGCGGTTCACGCAAACACTCGGAAATGAGATCGGCGCAATCGATGAGATTCGCCATCTCGCGAGGGTGACCGGGAAAGGTCATGTTCATCAAGGCATGCGCGCCAACGGCTTTGGCATCCTCGATCCCGTAGATGCGGAACGAACCATCGGTGTTGCTGTTCTCGATGCAGGTATTGCCCGTGTCTGTCCGGAGAACGACGCCCTTGCCGGAGAGCTCTTTCTCAAAGGCACGCGCCACTCCCAGATTGACGATGAAGCCATCACAGTACGGCTTCAATTCTTCAATGAGCGCCCCGGTATCTTCTAACCCTGGCACAGGGAGCAGCGTGCCATGGTCGATAGGAATCATCACCGTCCGATTCGTGGCGGGATGAAAGAAATGCTTGAGGTTGGTTTTATCCGTCATGGTTGACCCGCAGGCTGGCCTGCATCTTGCGGGTCTTCAAGAGGCGATTCGGCAGAAGAAGACTCTGCTACTTCTGCGCCAGTAGGCGTCCTTCCAAATCGTCTCCCGGTCTGAGCTGATCCACGACCTGCCCATTCTTAAAGATCAGGATCGCGGGGATCCCACGGACACCGAAACGTGGCCCGAGAGCATTGTTGTCATCAACATTAATCTTGGCCACCTTGGCCTCCTGTCCCACGTTTCCAGCAACTTCCTCCACCAACTGTGAAGCGCTTTTGCAGGGGCCTCACCAGGGTGCCCAGAAATAGGCCAGCACAGGCGTGGAGCTCTGAATCACTTCGGCCTCGAAATTGGCAGGCGAAATGACCACTCCAGTCGCCCCGTAATCGCTGCCCCGCGGCATCAAGGCATAGAGAAGCCCGACCAGGCAGAAGAAGACCATTAGTGGACCTTTACTCATGTTAATATTATTATCATAATCTCCGGAAAACGAAACGAAGAAATCGAGTTATTTCCAAGGGTCATCGGGCCTCGGCTGCGGTTCTCCGTTTTAGCTTTGCCCTCCGCCCCACTCATCCACTATTCCTTCATTATGAAATCAACACGTCTCTTGCTCACAACCGCCACGCTTCTGCTCTATCCACTCGCGGCGGCCATCGCCGAGGACAAACCGAAAGAGGAGAAAGAAGCCGCCGAGGAACAGGTCGTCGAAGTCAGCGTCTTTCCTGACAAAGCCTTCGAGAATGCGGTTCGCAAGCAGGTCTTCGCCAAGCGCGATAGTGACGCGCCACTCACCGCCGATGATGTGCGAAACATCTCCATCATTCACGGCAACAAGATGGGCATCAAGAGTCTGGAAGGCGTACAGCATTGCGTCAGTGTCGCGGAGATTCGTTTGGCAGAGAATGAGATCGAGGACCTCAATCCACTGCGCGATCTCAAGCGCTTGCAGTCACTCAGCTTGGAAGAGAACAACATCACTGACATCAGCGCTGTCGGCACACTCGCCGCTTTACAATACCTGAACCTCGAACACAACCAAGTCCGAGACGTCTCCCATCTCAAAGCCTCGGTAAAGATGAACTCACTCTATCTGACCGACAATCGGATCAAGGATATCAGCATGCTAGGCGACCTCAAGAAACTGTGGTCTCTCTACGTCGGAGACAATGTGATCGAAGACATCCGAGTGGTCGGGGAACTACCTTGGCTTCAAAGCCTGGAGATTCGCGACAACGGTCTTTCCAATCTGAAAGGGCTGGAGAAGATCCGAGACGTGCGTTTCCTAGACATGCGGAATAACAAAGTCACCGATCTCACCCCACTCATCACCGCCTGCGAGAATGACATGAAGGGCGACACTCGCTTTGCGCCATTCCTGCGATTCTACAGCAAGGGCAATGATAGTCTCCCTAAGGATCAGCTGGAAAAGCTGAAGAAGATCGGTGTCCGGCTGGAAGGATAGTTTCGCCTTCGAGTGTCGATCAGACATCGACCCAAAGCGATGGGAACTGTCGCACTCCGCAATGCCTTCGTCATACTAGAAGTCTTTTCTATGAAGACGTGAAAGGAGGAACAGCGGCACGACCGAATAGCATTGAATCCCCGGGGCAACCCGCTACATCTTGACCTTGATGAACGGCTCTTCTTCTTCCAATTCCCCCACCCTCTTGGGGCATCCTCCAGGCTTGTTTACCCTCTTCTTCGCCGAGATGTGGGAGCGCTTTTCCTACTATGGCATGCGCGCTCTGCTGCTGTTCTACATGATCAAGGGCTTTCTCGGCTTCAATGACACTAAAGCATTCGCTGTCTATGGAGCTTACACGAGCCTCGTCTATGCCACGCCATTCATTGGTGGCATGTTAGCTGATCGCCTCATTGGCCAGCGATTTGCGGTGACGCTCGGCGGCATCCTGATGGCGGTGGGCCACCTCACCATGACGGTACAGAATGAATTCGTTTTCTACATCGCATTGGCTTTGCTCATCGTCGGAAACGGCTTCTTCAAACCTAACATCTCAACGATGGTAGGCGATCTCTATCCCAAATCCAGCGGCAAGAAGGATACCGGCTTCACGCTGTTCTACATGGGGATCAATCTCGGAGCGGCGCTCTCGCCGATTCTGTGTGGTTATGTGGGAGAAACCTATGGCTGGCACAAGGGCTTTGGATTGGCGACGGCGGGCATGCTCACTGGCGTGGCGATCTTCGTCGCACCAACTCGCCTCACACAAGTCTTGGTGTTTCTCGGAGCGATCCTCACGGCTTGCTCCATGATCTTCCAAGCGCAGTTAGAGCCATTCATCGCTCAACTGATGGGGGTCAAGACAGTCCCTTCCGCAGACCTTTCGAATTTGCAGATCTACTCTCGAATCTTTCTTGGCGTTGCCTTGCTCATCTCCGGCGCCATCGCCGTCGTGGCATTGTCGCGCGGCGGCATCCCCAAAGAGGTCGGGGGGCCTCCTTCGCTAGAGCGCCTGCGCAAGAAAGCCCTTCCAGCGATCGAGGGAAAGAATCTCCAAATCTACTGGGGCACCATTCTCGCTCTTGGAATCGCAGGGGTTGTCTATGGCATCCAGATAGGAAGCCCGCTCCAAGCGGCTTGCCTTGGACTCACAGCACTCGCGGCCTTCGTCTTGCCCAAGCTGACAACGATACCGGCCGTCTTGGTAGGATCTGTTGGGATGGCGCCGCTCCTCGCCGTGATTCTTCAGAAGGGCATACTTGCTGCCATTATTCTCGTTAGCTTTGGCCTTGTTGCCTTTGGCTCTCTGCTCTACTCTACTATCAAGAGTCAGAAAGTGGAACGCGAGCGAATGTTTGTTGTCCTCATCCTCACATTCTTCTCGATGCTCTTCTGGGCATTCTTCGAGCAAGCGGGTAGCTCCATGAATAACTTTGCCGATCGCAACATCGATCGCGCTCGAGAAAGCCGCCTCCTGACTTCGGAAGACATCGCCAAAACCATGACGTTCCGAGTCCCCATCAAAACGACGGATGCCGCTCTGATCGACTTACCGCTCCTTTCACAAGAACAGTTAGGTTACGAACAAGGAGAAGGGGTCTTCAACATGACCAATTTGAGCGAACTACGCGAAGCCGTGCAGAACGGCACGGCAGGCGCGACCACCCAAGTCACGTGGACCCTGACTGAGAATCACATCGGCATGGGTATCCTCGAGGCAGGGCAGGGAGAAATGCCTGCGTCCGAATTCCAAGCGGCCAACGCCATATTCATTCTCATCTTCGGCTTGGTTTTCACGGCAGCCTGGGGATTTCTTCGACACCGCGGATGGGAACCGTCCACCCCCGTGAAGTTTGCCCTCGGCCTTCTTCAAGTGGGATTGGGATTCGTCGTGCTTTGGTACGGAGTGAAGATCGCAGACGCTCGAGGCATGGTAGGGATGATCTGGCTCATCCTAGCATACATGTTACACACCACGGGTGAGTTGTGCCTCTCTCCGGTTGGCCTCTCCATGGTCACGAAACTTTCTCCAACCCGCATCGTCAGCACCGTGATGGGGGCATGGTTTCTTGCGACTGCCTTTTCCAACTATCTCGCAAGTCTCATCGCCATGCTCACGCGAGTCTCTCAGGGGGAAGATTCCCAAATCGTCCCAGCGCCAATCGAAACGGTGGGCATCTATGGCGAGGTCTTTGGAAAGATTGCCGTCACGGCCATCGTCTCGGCTCTGATACTATTCGCCCTCACGCCCATTCTGAAACGCTGGATGCATATCGGCGTTGAAGACGAGCAGGAAGCCACCGCATCATAGTTCATGAAATTCCTCACACACTTCGTACTACTCTGGGCGCTGCTTTTCGCTGCCGCTGAAGCCAAGACACCTAACATCGTGGTCATCTTCTTGGATGACTCTGCTTGGGCGGACTTTGAGCCCTTCGGCATCCCTGCCTACAAGACGCCTCACGTCAGCCAACTCGCCAAGGAAGGTCGGCGCTTCAATCAGCTCTATGTGCCACAGGCCATCTGCTCCGCCTCGCGCGCGGCGCTTTTGTCAGGGTGTTTCCCCGGGCGGACCAAAGTCTTTGGCGCGCATGGTCCGAACGGACGGGGTCTCGATCCGAAGTTCACGAACATCGCTGAGATGCTTAAGAAGAAAGACTATCAAACCGCCATCTTTGGGAAATGGCATGTGGGTGATCAACCCGAGACACGACCGGCCGCGCGCGGATTCGATGAGTCGGCAGGGCTCATGTATTCGAACGACATGTGGGAATTTCACCCCGAGAGCCCGGAGCATTGGGGCAAATTTCCTCTCATGTACTATGAGAATAACAAAGTCATTATCGACCGAGTCACCAAAGAACATCAGCCTTTCCTCACCACATGGTACACAGAGAAGGCAGTCGATTTCATTGGCCGCAACAAAGAGAATCCGTTCTTTCTCTACGTGCCCCATTCCATGCCCCATGTGCCACTTTTCGTCAGCGAGAAGTTTGCTGGCAAATCTGGTGCTGGTTTGTTAGGAGACGTCCTCATGGAGATTGATTGGTCCGTCGGTCAGATCAATAAAGCCCTCAAGGACAACGGGCTAGAAGACAATACAATGCTCGTCTTCACCTCGGACAATGGGCCATGGGTCTCCTACGGTAACCACGCCGGGAGCACCCCTTTCCGCGAAGCGAAAGGCACGAGCTTCGATGGCGGCATTCGCAGCGCGTGCATCGTTAAGTATTCCGGCCAACTCAAAGCAGGCTCCGTTTCGGAGGATGCTTGGTGCACCGTTGACCTCATGCCGACGATCGCTCACCTGACAGAAGCCTCACTTCCCGAACATCCCATCGATGGTAAGAATGTGTGGCCTCTCATCAAAGGCGAAGCGCACGCCAAGAATCCGAACAAGTACTACGCCTTCTCCAATGGCTCCGACTTTCAGGGGGTGATCCGTGGAGATGGTCATTGGAAACTGCATTTGCCTCACACCTACCGAACGCTGGTCGATCCAGCGAACGATGGGCAAGCTGGCAAGTATCGGCAAGCGCGCATTGAAGTGTCTCTCTTCGATCTTGAGAAAGATCCTTACGAAACCACCAACGTCGCCGCGCAGAATCCTAAAATCTTTTCTGAATTGCACCAGCTTGCCATCAAGCATCGCGAGAAATTCTACACAAAGTAGTCTAAGCTTCCAGCCTTGCACATTCGCGAAGCGCCGAAGCCTAAAGCGAATGGTGTGGCAATAGTTGCTTTCTCGGGATAGGGGTAGGGACGACGCATTGGTTTGCGCCGCCCCTCCCTCCGAACCGGGCATGCGGCTCTCCCGCACACGGCTCTCCAGTCAGCAAGTTGCTCCTCGTTGGAGACTCATCTGTTCCTCTCGG
>JBLHHN010000240.1:0-9681 GCA_047616785.1 Verrucomicrobiales bacterium | reverse complement strand
AGCTTGTGCTCCGCCGCGATCTCGTTGATGCTTTTCAAGCCCTTCGCTGCTTCGAGAGCAACGCGGAATTTGAAACGAGGTGAGTGATTTCGTCTTGTGTTACGTTTAGGCATTTCTGGTTAGGTTTAATGTTGTTTTCTTAACCTAGCGGAGATCCTTAACAAAGCCTCGATTTTGGCTCCGTTTTGACCAGCCACCTCACATTTCCTAGCGTGCTTTCTCCGAAATTGCATCTGCATGAATCATGGTTGAATGTGATCTCTGCGAACGGGCGCCGTGTAAAGTTCGAGTCGCTGAGTGTCTTATCAAAGAGTGAATTCTGTCAGTGTCCACATGCATATCATCAGCTCACGTAGTCAGACGCATCACGCTGGCGAAAATTCCGCTTCCCATCTTCGCGCGGATGGGGGACTTGATTCCCTTTTCTCAAGATCACTTTCGTGAGACCTCGACAAAGATTTCAATAAATCTGTTAAGTCTACGTGAAATGGGACGGCAAAGATCTAGACACCCAACCAATCACTCAACCTTATCATGAACATGACACATAAGAATTTCAGCCCACTCGTCGAGAGGGGGCTTAAGGCTCAAGAAGTCCAACGACAGACACTGAGCTAGACCCTAACATAAAAACAGACCCAACTCCAATGAATCTACAGTATCCCATGAAGACTATTATCATCCTTGCCAGCACATTTATTGCAACGAGCGCCATTGCTCAAGAGGCGACGAACGCTCTTACCCAAGATCCTAAATCCACCTGGGTGGATCAATACGATGTTCTCATCCAGAAGTATGTGACTCCGATAGGGGTCAGGTATAAGGCCTGGCACGGCAACTCGGCCGACAAGAAGGCCCTGGCCGGCGTCATCTCGGCGATTGGTAGCGAGAGCCTGACCGGTAAATCTTCGGACGAGAAACTCGCGTTCTATCTCAACTCTTACAACGCGTGGATTCTCCACCGCATCCTGCAGGATTATCCCACAAAGGGGCCTGGTGGAGGCGGCTTTTTCGGACGAAACAAGTTCTTCAAAGCAGAGACTCTTCGAGTCGCTGGAAAGGTGACAAGTTTCCACCTCCTGGAGAACGATACCATCCGCCCAACGTTCAAAGAACCTCGGATTCACTTTGCCCTCAATTGCGCGAGCGCGAGCTGCCCGCCTCTTCATGGCAAGGCTTTCCGAGGTGAGACTCTTGACGCCACGCTCGACGCTTTGGCCAAGGGCTTTGTGAATAGCAACCCACTCGGCGTGAAATCTAACGGAAGCAGTAAAGTTGCGATTTCGAAGATTTTTGATTGGTATGAGGATGATTTCAAGTCAGCTGGTGGTGCCTTAGCTTACATTAACAAGTACCGAACCAGGCCGTTTCCGACTGGGACCAAGGTCTCATTCCAAGGTTATCAATGGACGCTTAACGAGTCTCGCTAGGCAACCCTAACAAGAACCATTTGCATCATGAGTAAGCTACCACAATTGCAGCCGTTGGACGTCCATAATCAGAAACTGGAATCCAATGTCCATCCCCGCGACTGGATCAACCCCACGCCCACGGGCACCTACAATATCGTTGTGATCGGGGGCGGTACGGCCGGACTGGTCACTGCTGCAGGTGCTGCTGGGCTTGGCGCCAAAGTCGCCCTTATTGAGCGCGATCTTCTCGGTGGTGACTGCTTGAACGTGGGATGTGTTCCTTCCAAAGCGATCATCGCGGCAGCCCGCAAAGCGGCTCAAGTAAGAGAGGCTGGTGAATTCGGAATCCAAGTTCCTGCCGGCGTCACCACCGATTTCGGTAAAGTGATGGAGCGCATGCGCAAGTTGCGTGCGGACATCAGCCCGCACGACTCGGCGCAGCGGTTTAAGGATCTTGGAATCGATCTCTATCTTGGTGGTGGCAAATTCATCGATTCAAATACGATCGAAGTCGCTGGACAACAGTTGAAGTTCAAGAAGGCCTGTATCGCCACAGGAGCACGGGCTTCCGCACCACCTATTCCAGGCCTGGACGAAGTCCCTCACCTAACCAACGAGAACTTGTTCTCTCTCACGGAACTACCTAAACGGCTGGGTATCATCGGGGCAGGGCCGATTGGCTGTGAGATGGCCCAGTGTTTCGCTCGCTTCGGCTCTCAAGTGTTCCTGATCGAATCGAGCCATGGCATCCTACCGCGGGAAGATCCGGACGCGTCCGAGATCGTCCTTGAGTCGATGATCGATGACGGAGTCAAGCTGCTCTGCTGTGGGAAGGACCTGCAACTCGGCAAGGCCGAGGGAGGCGTAAGACTTAGGGGCAAATCCTACGAGGTGTCCTACGACGAAGTCGTCGATAAGCTACTCGTTGCTGTCGGCCGTGCTCCGAACGTTGAGGGCCTGGGACTTGAAAATGTTGGCGTCGAGTTCACCAAGAAAGGCGTGGTCGTGAATGATCAACAGCAAACGACGAATTCTAACATCTACGCAGCTGGAGATATTTGTTCGCCCTATCAATTCACTCACGCCGCCGATTTCATGGCACGCAACGTGATTCGCAACGCGCTTTTCAAGGGCCGCGCAAAGGCTAGCAAGCTGATCATCCCTTGGGTCACCTACACCGAACCTGAGATCGCGCATGTCGGACTCTACGAGAACGAAGCGAAGGCCAAGGGAATCGCGATCACCACATTCACCCAACCCCTGAGTGGAGTCGATCGCGCGATCCTCTCTGGTGAAACCAATGGTTTCGTGCGTGTGCACACTCGTGAGGGCTCGGACGAGATTCTTGGCGCCACGGTGGTCGGTGCGAATGCCGGTGACATGATCGGCGAACTAACACTCGCCATCACAAACGGTCTCGGCCTCGGAAAGATCGCGAACACGATCCATCCCTACCCGACGGTCGCAGAAGCGATCCGAAAGGTCGGTGATTTGTATAATAAGACCCGCCTAACACCCCGTGTGAAATCTCTCATGAGCAAATGGCTCGCTTTCTCGCGCCGCTAACAAGGGCTCACCAACGTTGGCCGGCCTTGAGCTTTCATTCTGGGAGCATCTTGGAATGAAAGTTTCGTGATTCAATCTGATGATCGGGAAATCTTTGGGCCGCGGGCGACGACGATCTGCGCCATGACTCCGTTGTCCGGGTTGAACAACAATTCACACCATGATTTCGAGATTTTCTTCAGCTTCACGGTTGTCACCACTAGTCATGGGACTGGTCGTGGTCACCGCACTCCCGTTGGTCTCAGCTACGGCCGAGGACACCTGGACGGATGTGACGGCATCTTTGTTGGAGCAACTGAAGGTACCCGATGTCGAGCCGGCCTTTCCGGGTGGGTGTTCGGGGGTGGTGGTGAACCGGACGAACGGTGAGGTCACGGTCAAGGTGGTTGGCCACGGACTGTGGCACAGCGGAGATGAGGGGAAGGCATGGAAACCGGTCGATCAAGAGACCGTCTCAGGTCGAGACGAAACGGGTTGGGCGACGAGCGCTGATCAGAATGTACCTGGACGTATCGCGAGTTTCTCACTCGACGGCACCGCTGGGTGGACGCCGGATGGAAAGAAGTGGCACAAGTTCACCGACCTGGGACGCAACTGGGATTACGGGTCCGTGGATTGGAGCGCTGCCAATCCGAAAACTATCATTGCGGCCAAACACGAAACCAACCCGCCGGGAGAAGTGTATGCCACTGCGGATGGCGGCGTGACCTGGAAGCAACTCTCAATCTATCTCAAGGAAAGCCGTGGAGAGATCTCCATGGTCGGCGCGCTAGGTGAGGCCACGTTTATCTATTCGACGGGAGAGGGGATTCACCGCAGTGCGGATTTCGGCAAGTCGTGGAACCGGGTTTCTCCTGCCAGTCCACAGACACGGATTCCTGTCTTCTTCAATGGGACCCATTATCTGGGAACGTCGACCGGTTTGTTAGTGAGCCGGGATCAGGGAGCCACGTGGAAGAAACAGGGTGGCGAGGTGAATGTCTGGCAAGGGCCGTTCTTTGGAAGCGACGATAAGAATATGCTAGTAGTCGGTAAGGAGCACGTTCACGTGACAGAAGATGGCGGAGAGAATTGGAAACGAGTCGCCGCCGTGAAACCAAAGGAGGGCGGGTTCCTCTTCACCACGAACTGGTTTGGCTGTTATGCGTGGGATCCTGTGAACCAGATTCTCTACGCCTCCTCCATGGGGAATCCGGTGTTCAAACTGAAGTTGTCTGAAAAGTAAGGCAGCGGTCCTCCATGGGACCCTCTAAAACCAAACACCCCTTCGACGTGAGAACCAGCAACTTGAATCGCCGCCATTTCCTTCGTAACTCAGGCGCCGCGCTCGCTGCAGCCACCCTTCCTCTCGGCGCCTCCTATGCCGACGACAAAGGGCCGCGGTTTCGGCTTTCGCTCGGTCAGTGGACGTTTCACCGCGCGTTTCGAGGAGCGCCCGGCGTCGCGAAACGCAATCCACTCGAGTTTCCCACCATGGCTGGAGATCTGGGTTTTGAAGGCGTCGATTACAGCGGAATCTTACTAGGGGACGATCACGCAAATCCAAAGAAGATTGCCGAACTGAATCGCCGTGCCGCGGATGCGGGTGTGCACAACTTGCTGATTCTTGTGGACCTTCATGATGCCCTCGGCGCAGCCGATGCTGTGAAGCGCAAGGCCAACGTCCAGAAGTACATCCCTTGGTTGGAATCCGCAGCAGCGCTGGGATGCACAGGTGTTCGCATCAACCCGATCAGCGATGCAGACTCATCAGCCGACGAGCAAGCCCGGCTGCTGGCCGACGGGACATCTCAACTCGTCGAGCACGCGGTTCCGCTTAAGCTCGACGTCATGTTCGAAAACCACGGCGAAGGTCTCCAAACCGACGGCGCGTGGATCGCCTCGGTCGCCAAACAGGTGGATCATCCGCGCTGCGGTACCTTGCCTGACTTTGGCAATTTTCAGAAGGATCGTAAGAGCG
Organism: Verrucomicrobiales bacterium; assembly: GCA_047616785.1. Classification (GTDB taxonomy): domain Bacteria; phylum Verrucomicrobiota; class Verrucomicrobiia; order Verrucomicrobiales; family DEV007; genus JAACDM01. The sequence goes on along the minus strand of JBLHHN010000240.1, from coordinate 4,743 downwards.
GCGAGTTCCACGACCGCTACGCCGGAGTCGCCGCGATGCTGCCGTTTGCCAAAGGCATCTGCGCCAAGTCGCACGATTTCGACGAGAACGGCGAAGAGTGCTTTTCCGACTACGGTCGCCTGCTCAAAATGGTCAAGGACTCCGGCTACCGTGGTTGGATCGAGGTGGAATACGAGGGCCCGTCCCAGAGTTCTGGCGGCCCAAAGCGCGAGCGCGTTCCTGCCAGCCCTCTCGGTGAAAAGGAAGGCGCTCTCGCCACCAAGAAGTTGCTTCAAAAACACCTCGGAACTGATCTAAAGCTAAAGGGTTAGAAGAGCGATATCACACACTCTCCGTTCTCACGCTGTCGCCGAAACGATGGCCACCAGTTATGATCTCCCGATTGCTACTGATCGTCACTTTGCTGACAGGGACGTGTCACATCGTCCCGGTTCGCGGAGAGGAAAGTGCCCACACTGCCCCGGTCTGCTTTGCAAATGATAGAGACTTCTTTCGCAATGAGGTTTGGGGCAAAGTGGCTGCCCGCTCGTGCTTGAAGTGCCACCAATCGGGCGGCGATGCGGAGGACAGCGAGTTCATCTTACGCGACCCGGCTCGAGATGCCGCACTCGGCGATGTGCTGGCGTACAACCGCGCGGCGTTCACCAAGATGGCGATGATCAGGGAGGAAGTTGAAGGGAAACCGTTTCGAATGCTTTCGAAGGTCGTCGGAGAACTCGATCACGGGGGCGAGGATGTTCTCCAGCCAGATTCGATTCGTTATCGTATCCTGGAGGAGTTTGTCAGGCGAGCGAATGGCGAACCGGCATCATCACCAGAAGCCTCCGATCATGCTCTGCCATTCTTCCAGGATGTCGAAATGATTGATGACCACAGGATGTTGCGACGTCTCACATTGTCACTCGCGGGCCGCCTGCCGAACTCTAAGGAACGTGACGCCGTCGACAAGGATGGGCTCGGTGCCATCGCTTCGGTTCTCGATGCGCTGATGACTGAGGAGGCCTTCTACGACAGACTTGCCGAGGGATTTAACGACATCTTCCTCACGCCTGGCATCGATGATGTCGCCGAGAACGTGCTCTCTTACGAACACTTCGAGAAGACGCGACACTGGTATCAGCATTGGGACTTTACCGAAATTTCCGACGAGAAGGAGCGTGAGCGTGCAGGCTGGAAACTGGCCGCCGACTACCGCGACTCGATGCAGCGCGAACCGATGGAACTGTTGAAACACATTGTCCGAAACGACAAGCCGTTCACCGAACTCATCACTGCGGACTACATCATGGTCAGTCCCTTCACTGCGCGCGGGTACGGTGTCTTCGAAGAGATCCGCGACCGCTTCAAAGATCCGAAAGACCGGTTGGAATACATCTCTGTCAGGCTCAAAGCGCTCACCGGGCGTAGCGAGAAGACCAATCAGGAATCCGCGACGGGCTACTACCCACATGCTGGCATCCTCAGCACGTTCCAGTATTTGAAGCGCTATCCTACCACTGAGACGAATCGCAATCGACTGCGCGTGCGCATGTACTTCCAGCAGTTTCTTGGTATCGATATCATGCAGCTCGCGCCACGCGTGAACGATGCGGCCGCGATCACGGCCAAGTATGAAAACCCTATCATGCAGGCCGCCGACTGCGTCGTCTGCCACAAGATCATCGATCCGGTGGCCGGTGTCTTTCAAGACTACTACGCACTCGATGGGAAGGGAGTCTATCAGAAGCGCAAAGACGGTTGGTACACGGACATGTTCGAGCCAGGGCACGAAGGCGAAGCGCTTCCTGAACCCGAGCGCTGGCGCGGCCTGCAATGGCTTGGTGAACGCACTGCCAAAGACCCACGGTTCGCAGTCGCGATGGTGGAGCACGTTTGGTACATCCTGACAGGACGCAACCCCCTGTTGCCGCCGGGAGACATTGAAGACACGCTCTACGCCGCCAAGCAGCGAGCCAACGCCGAACAGCGCAAGGAGATCACAGGCATCGCCCAGCGCTATGCTGCGGAAGGATTCAATTTGAAGTTCGCGTTCAAGGAACTCGCCGTGTCCAACTTCTATCGTGCCGATGGACTAGCGACCGCAGAAAGAAATCCGGCGCGGATGGCGGAGCTTGGTGACCTCGGTCTCGTCCGTTTGCTAGCCCCGGAACAACTCGAGCGGAAGATCGCAGCCATCTTTGGCGAAAAGTGGGGGCGTCTCGAAGAGCAGTTCAAGATTCTCTACGGCGGCATCGACACCAAAGAAGTCACTGAACGGATCGCCGATCCAAGTGGAGCCATGGGAGCCATCCAGCGCATGATGTCGAACGAGGTGGCCTGCAAGAACGTGGCCGTGGACTTCTTGTTAGATCCAGAGAAGCGACGGCTCTTCCCAGAGATCGAACTCGATGTCGTTCCTAACAAGGACACTGAAAGAATCATTCGTGCCGCAATCGAACACTTGCATCAACATATTCTTGGGAGCGCCCAGACAGCAGAAATCGACCGAAGTTACTTACTCTTCACCGGGATCATCCGTCACGCCCAAGAGCGCGGCGACTATGAGAAGCTCGAAATCTACCACTGCCGCGCCGAGCCCGAATCAAGGATCGAAGACCCCCAATACACGCTGCGCGCTTGGCGTGCCGTCGTCACCTACCTGCTGAGGCAACATGAATTCCTCTATGAATAACACCAACCGATGAGACGCGATTTCCTCAAACTCTGTGGCCTTGCCAGTATTGGCGTCGCCGCGCCCGTCGGTTTCCCTGGCATTGCTCGCGAACCGGAGCCTTATGACGGCCCCTTCTACATTGTCTTCAACGCGTCTGGCGGCTGGGACACAACCTACCTGATGGACCCGAAAGGTGTCGGCGAGACGAACCGCCTCTACAAACAAGGCGACATCCTAACAGAAGGAAACCTCCATTTCGCCCCGACTGCTGCGAGTATCGACCAGGCAAAGGGTGGGATGAGCAACGAGGATTTCTTCAAGAAATACGCCAACGAACTACTGGTCTTCAACGGACTCGATTACTCGGTCAACAACCATGCCCCCTGCTCGCGCTACATGGCGACTGGCAAACTCGACAGCCTCGCCTACCCAACATTCGCCGCGCTTGTCGCTGCCTGCCGAGGCCCGGAATGTCCGCTCGCGTTTCTAACATTCGGCAACTATTCCGCCACTGGCAATGTCGTTCCAATGGCGCGCGTCCCGTATTTGCCAACGCTAGGCCGCATCGCCAATGCCGACTGTGTCGAAGGGAATACAAGGAGTCCTTATCACGACGACTTCGTCAATGCCCGCATCGAAGAGGCCCTCAAGAACCAGACGGATGCCCGCATCGCACAGGCGCGCTTGCCCAGAGTCGAGCGCTCGCAGAGCATGCTCTACGCCGCGCAATTGAATTCCAAAGCGCTCAAACGCGTGACTCCTTACATTCCCAAAGAGAATCCGAAAGGCCGTCTACCACAACAAGCAGAGATCGCCCTGGCCTCGTTCAAAGCCGGCGTTTGCGTTTCCGCGAATCTTACCATCGGTCAGTTCGATAGCCACGCGAACAATGATCGTGATCAGATGAACCTCCTCCCGGAATTGCTCGCCGGAATCGACTACACCTTGCGCCGCGCCGAAGAACTCAACCTCCGCGACAAACTGGTCATCGTCATGCAGAGCGAGATGGGCCGCACGCCTAACTACAACAAGGGAGACGGCAAAGACCATTGGTCGATCGGCTCGATCATGTTCCTCGGCCCCGGTATCCAGGGAAATCGAGTCATTGGAAAAACTGACGACGGACAATTTCTCATTCCAATCGACCCGAAATCGCTCGCGACCATTAACGACAAAGACAAGGGCTCTGTCGTTAGACCTGAACACATCCACCTTGCCCTGCGCGAGTTCGCTGGAATTGCCGATCACCCATTCAGCGAGAAGTTTCCCTTTGTGATCCCTCAGGAGCAGCAGCTGCAGGGATTCTGGGGATAGCAAACCATGACGCCTCTCTCCTTCACCCTCCTAGTTGCATTGATCGCATGGATCGGCGGGCAGCATGTTTTCGGAGAGGAAGCGGGCGAGAACGTTTCGCGCATCGCCCTATGATCAATTTCTGTTAGAACAAGTCGCCGGCGATGAACTTTGGCCGGACAATGACGAGGCGATGCAGGATGCTGTCGCGGTGTGGACACTCGGGCAGTGGCCGAACGCCTTCGACGATTTCCCCGAGAAGCTCGCCTATGTTCGCCGCACGGATCAGGTCGTGACCTTCAGCGAATCAATGCTAGGGCTCAGCGTCGGTTGTGCCAACTGCCATCAACACAAATACGACCCGCTCCGCCAACGCGACTACTTTGGTCTCGAAGCGATCTTCGCAGCCACCGAGACATGAGACAAGAACCGCAATCGCAAGCATTGGGGAAAGGGTGAGACCTCGAGCTAACGCATTCTGCGTCATCCGCCGGTACCGGCTCAAGTTCGCCTGCTCGCGCGCGGTGAACTCAACGAACCGCGCGGCATGGTCTCGCCCGCGTTGCCCGCGTTCCTGCCCGGTGGCGGGCCATTGCCGGATGGTTCAGAGGAGAACACTCAGCGCCGCGCACGTTTGGCGCGTTGGTTAGTGTCGGCAGAGAATCCCCTAACCGCGCGTGTGATCGCCAATCGAGTTTGGCAGTGGCGCTTCGGACGCGCGCTTGCGACGACGCCCAATGATCTCGGCATCGCAGGCTCGCCGCCGTCGGATCCGGAGTTGTTGGATTGGCTTGCGT
>JBLHHN010000239.1:0-9834 GCA_047616785.1 Verrucomicrobiales bacterium | reverse complement strand
GCCATAGATGTCACCCTAAGTCCGACAGGCTGCTAGGACTGCCAAAGCACCGCCAGACCCGTCTCGATGACAAAGATGGCAGGCTGAGCATAGATCGTCTGTTTGAGCCGGTCGGTGGCAATATCATCGTGTTTCTCCGGATAGAGAACGCACGTAGATCGCCGCCAATGTGGGCCTGTCAGAATTTCGAACAATCGTCGAGATGCTTGCGGAACGCGGGCTCGCAATCGTAGAGTTCGCGCGCAATGCCGACGTGTTGCGCGCCTTGGCCGGGGAACATGAAGTTCACGGACACCTCCGTGCCTTTCGGGGAACCTTCGATGACTTTCGGTAATAGCAGTTTCTCTTCTAACGATGCCCTACTGCCTGCCACGCAAATCCTACGTTTGGCAAAGCTGCGCCGACCGATCGCGGTCGGGAAGGCTGCATCACCGAGAATGGTCTCAGTGTCGTTGGCGAAACTCGCGAGACGCTTTGAGGCTTCATCGCGGGCGGTTTCGGAGCGGGCGGAGAGGAGGAAGAGCTGAGCCGGCCGTTTGGGAGGCTGTCGTTCTTCTCTCGTGGGAGCCTCTTCGAGCACGACATGTCCGTTGGTGCCACCGACGCCGATGGAACTCACACCGGCGCGGACCAGATTCGCTCCCCCAATCGGTTAGGCTCGTCTGGACCCGGAACGGGCTTTCTTCAAAGTCGATCCTAGGATTCGGTTTCTCGAAATGCAGGAGAGGGGGGAGTTCTTGATGCTCTAGTGATAGAGCGGTCTTGATCACCCCACAGACACCTGAGGCGACATCCAGGTGACCAACATTCGGCTTCAAGGAACCCAACGCGCAGAATCCTCGCGCGTCGGCCTGACGACGGAAACACTTGGTGAGGGCAGCCACTTCGATGGGATCGCCCAACGGAGTCCCGGTGCCGTGGGCCTCGACGCATGAGATAGTATCAGGATTGATCCCAGCATCTTGTTGCGCCATGGTGATGACTTCGACTTGGCCATCCACGCTGGGAGCGGTGTAACTGTGCTTGACGCCACCATCATTGTTGAGGGCCGCGCCGCGAATAACCGCATGGATGTGATCCCCATCGCGTTCGGCATCTGCGAGTCTTTTGAGAACCACGATTCCAGCACCATTTCCAAAGACTGCACCACTATCAGCAGCACTAAAAGCGCAGACCCGTCCATCCTTAGAGAGCATGCTGTCCTCCGGGTAGAAGTAGCCTTTCTGCTCGGGCAAGGTGATGGTGACGCCGCCTGCCATGGCCATATCCGACTCACCCGCACGCAGAGATTGGATGGCTTGAGCGATGTCCACCATGGAGGTGGAACACGCCGTTTGCGCGGTCATGCTAGGGCCGCGAAGATTCAGTTTGAACGAAACGCGTGTGGCAAGGTAGTCCTTGTCATTGCCAAGTTCCGTCTGCAAGGACCCTACCTGCACGGCTGGGATCCAGTCCGCATGAAAAGCCTTGTCCGTGAGAAGATTGGCGATGACGTAGGCCCCCGCCCAAACGCCGATCTTTCCCGAATAGGTGTTAGAGTCGTATCCCGCACGCTCGAGTGCTTCCCAAGCCAACTCAAGAAAGACGCGGTGCTGCGGATCCATGAACTTGGCTTCTTTCGGAAGGATCCCAAAGAATCCGGCGTTGAACTTATCGATGCCATGCATGCGCCTTGTCACTGACACATAACTCGAATCCTGGCGAACGGCAGCGACGTCCACCCCTGCGGAAGCCAGTTCTTCATCCGAGAATGAGTGCAAGGATTCCACACCGTTCCTGAGATTGTCCCAGAAAGTCTCTACAAAATCAGCACCCGGTGCGCGAATGGCCATTCCCACGATGGCGATCGGTTCACTGGGTGGCCGTTCATCGCCGGTGATTTGAGCGCGTGTGTTCTTGTCCTTCAAATGCTCGGCCAGGGCACGCACGGTTGGCAGCTCAAAGAGATCTGTGAGGGAGATGTCTCCCTCCATTTCCCGAACGAGACACGCGTGCAACATGACCAGTTGCAAGGAACGTCCTCCCAGAGACACGAAACGATCTTCCAAACCAAGGACGGCTTTCCAAATTTCTAACAAACGCTTTTCCAAATCTGAGTTTGGACCCACGTGAGGTTCGCTCAAATTCGGGCGTGGCTTGCGAACGGCATCCATGTCCTCGGCGAGCTTGATAGGGTCACTCCATTGCTCAGCGACACGTTGCGCCTGCGATATCTCAGGAAGAGGAATGTGCTCGGCTTTCGTTGGTTTAACCTCCTTGGCCAAGTCCGAGGTGGACAACTTATGAAGATGAGCGGATGAATCCGTAGAGATGACAAAGGCACTTTCTTCAAACTCAGCACCAATCCCTTCAAAGAAGGTTCGGCAGACCCTATTCCTTTCGGCGTCTTCGAATCGCACGCGGACGGAGCCTAACTGATGATTGAGAGCGCTTTCACCTAACTGACGCACCATGTGACGCTCCACGCCTTTGCCCAGTGCTCGGCAGCTAAGGAAGAATGCGCTGACGTCTAACACTTCAGCACCTACCTGTACGATCATGGCCCCGACCAACCCGTAAGCGCCTAATCGATCTGAGGCCGAGACCGTGAACGCCATGTCGACCTCGTTCAGATACCCTGGCTGGAAAGGTGCCTTGCAGGCATTGAACTGGTTGGTCCGCGTGCTGAGTTGAGCCACTCGGTCATGATTCTTGACGGTCACGGGCTTGATGCCCACCTGGAGATTTGGTCCTTGGAGAAAGGCATGAAAGTTATCACTCTCCTTCTTGAAACCTACTCGAGAGGCCTGGGCCTGGTAGAATTCAGAGCGGTTTTCGTCCTCTTTGGTCATCGGCGGTCCCAGATCGAAGACCCAACTCTGCTAAAGGAATTCGGGAATCTTCTCGGTGTCCGTGGGAAGCGTCAACGTGATCACTTTCGGGCAACTGGCGGCGACTTCGGCAATCTCGGCGGGATTGTCATCGATGAAGATCACACTGTCCAAGCCAAGTCTATGATCCTGACATAGCCCCTGAAGGTTCTCTGACTTTGGACGCCAATTGAGACGAGTGTCCACGAAGTGATCCTGACACAAGAGCATGTCAGGGTGGCTCTCGAGAGCTTGAGCCACGTCCTTGGCCTCATTCTTCGAACTGATGGCTAACAGAAACCTTTCTGCACGCCGTTTGGTGAGAAAATCTTGCAGGAAACGATGCGGTTCGTCCACGTTGATTCCGTCGATCCCATCCTCTCCAAGCACACTTCGCCACAAGGTGTGGTCGGCATCGGCAACAATAAGATTCCGTGAGGACCTACCCCATGCGTATACTCTGCGGGCCACTCGAATGGCCAAGGCGCTGAACATGGCTTCCGTAAACGGCACATGCCCTGCGTGATCCGCGGCTTGATCGTAGACGCTCGCACCTCCTAACGAGCGCACAATCGAGTCACTTTCTAAGACCCATAACCCGTGCTCACTGAGTCGGCTGAGGCACGTCGCCTCGCTTTCTCGGTGCGTTTCTTCATCGAGAAGATGCGGGCAAAAGATGATCAGGGAGGGGCCACTGACATGGTGGCCATGCTTGATGATCGCTTCGTCGATCTCCTGGGTGGCCTTTTGAGGATCATCCATTGAGAAAGATCGCGCTGGCATACGAGGAAGAGATCATGGCATTCGCTGGACTCACGACGCGTCTCACTTCGAGGATTCAAAAGCTGTTGGAGGACTTGATTGAACGGCGAAAAGACGATGTCGCAGGGCTGTCCCAGGGCCTCTAATAGGAAACGGAGGCGCTTTTCAATGGGCTCTCCAGTGAACGTGGCGGTGACCCAAACCCTCATTGCGATCCGATAGCGCCGTTGCAGTTACGGAAGTGGAGGTACGACAGCATGACATTACATTAAGATAGAAATTATGAAAAATTACGAATTAGAGTGTGGAGCACTCGAATTTCTGGAACAAAGTCGCGCTTCCGCTACGTTCGTCGAAATTGAAAACAGAATCCGAGAGACCTCAATCGACAGGACGCCTACAATTCTCTGATGATGCGTTGTGTCCTCTTTCTCCTGATGTTTCCAATCGCCTTCGTGAATCCAGGATTATCCACCGAACCTCATCCCAAAGCCCTGCCGAATGCTCACGCGCCTGGTGATTTCGATATCGCCGAAAATGTGGCGTTCATCGTTGCTGACCCTAGCAAGCTTCCCGGAATCGTGCTCGATGAGACTGATGCGGTCCTCAGGGGAAGCTGGCAGTATTCGACGCACACGCCACCTTATGTCGGGATCGGGTATCTTCACGATCAGAAGTCTGGCAAGGGAGAAAAGTCGGTGACATGGACTCCCAAGATTCCGAAGGCGGGGAAATATGAAGTGCGTTTGTCTCACTGTTATAATGTGAAACGCTCAACGAACACCCCAGTCGCGATCTGTCACGCGCTAGGCGATACAACGGTTCGGATCAATCAACAGGAAATCCCGCAGCACGGCCGACTGTTTCGGACGCTGGGTGTCTTCCAATTCGAGGCAGGACATCTTGGCTCTGTCACGGTGTCTAACGATGACACCGGAGACAAGTATGTCATCGCGGATGCTGTCCAGTTTCTACCTGTGCTAGCAGAAGAGAAACCTACCCGACTCTAACTCTAACTCTCTTTGCGCGTGTGATGAAGGACCAAAGCCGAGATGCGCCCCTCTTCGTCAGAACCTTGCTTGTGGATGGAATTCACCATTCGGCGCACATGAGACCACTTGGTGCGTGGCTTCAACACTTTGAGACTGTGAGCGAATGAACCCCACTTCACCACATCGATATCGACATGGCGGACACCCCAGCGATTCATCGCTGAGAAAGTTGGTTTGTAGAGATCGATGGTGCCGGTTCCAACAAGAGCCCCACCGTAGTCGTCCACTTCATAAAGCACATTTGGCTGACCCACGATTCGGAATTGCGTGCCCACGGGATAGCGTGACCAATCGGCGGCAGCGCTGCGAATAGCACCAAAGCGGAGGCGCGTTCCAAGCGCGGTCTTCCGTCCGTATTTCAGATGATCCCACTCGTCGTGGGTATAGGCGGTGGTCCGCACATGAATCGTTGGTTTGACTGCGGCCAGAAGCTTCATTTGGCTCTCTTGTCTCTTCTTCTTTTTGAAGAAAGGCAGCTCAAAACGTTTGAGTGGCCGCTTCTTGGATTGAAGCGCAAAAGGGATGATCGATTGATCTTGAACGACTGCATAGGGCTTTCCATAGGCCACTGCGTATCGTTGGTAATCTTGGTGCGCCGGCAACTTGACTACAGAAGTCCGTGTCGATCTTACCGAAGGGCGTAATCCTGGTTCGAACATGGCGGCCATTCCGTGATAGGTTGCTGGGCGCTTCACCTTGAGTGGAGCAGCCTTCAAGGCGGTGGGTGTGTTGGCACGGACGTACGTTCGCTTCACCAGAGGAGCACGAGAGATATCCGAAGTCTCCAGGGAACAGCCGACGAATCCAAAGGATAGAAGGACCGCGACTAAACTACCAAGGGATACGAATGCTCCTGATTGCTTGTTTGTCATCACTAAGGGGATTCAAGTTATTCTTTGAAATTACTGTAATTGTAAAATTTATCAATATCTAATTCAAACGGAATTGTCTTTCTTATAATGAGAGTAGACGCAGACACTAAACGCATATTCGATTCTTACTAGATAAATTAGCAAAAATAATACCTGACGCGTTTAAAATAGCCTCAATAATTAAATGATTTAATGCGATGAATTATAATTAACGAATAATATTAGATGATTTTCTCAAACCGTTTTCACTTGTCAGGATCGCCTTGAATCGGGCTTCATAGCGCCTTGCGTGACTGATGGACCGCCAATAGAAACTGCTGATGATGATGTTGGATGCCCCCACCTTGGTCATGGTCGATATGCAGCGGTACTACCTTGAGAGTTCGTCGCCTTTCGCCCGATTCCACTCATCCGTTGATCCCGGATGCCTGAGTTACATTCGTGAGCGTGCTGAAACGATCGTCATCCCGAACTGCGCCCGCCTCATCGAGTCGTTCCGAAAGGCGGATTATCAAGTGACCTACCTTCGCCTTTGCGGTCGGGAAATGGATCGATCAGACCTTCAGCACACTTTCAGAAAGGTTCATCGCGATGCTGAGAAAGTGGGTTTCCACGACCTCTATCCGCTGCAGTCCGACCCCTATTCCGATGTGATCTCTGCCTTGGCGCCTCCTGAACATGAGAACGAGTTCTGCAAAACGACCTACAGCGCCTTTACCTCAGCACCGGAGTTCGAACGATTCCTGGCCGAGCATGGGAGCCGAACGCTGGTCTTCGCGGGGCTAGCGACGAGTCAATGTGTGGAGACGACTGCTCGCGACGCCGCTGATCGAGACTACCAGATCATTCATGTGGAAGATGCGCAGGCCGACTACTCGGAGACCATGCATCGCGCCTCGCTCTACAGTTCGCAGGGAGTGTGCGGGGGACAGATTGTCGACACGGATGCTTTGCTCGAAAGGCTTTAGTTGCGGCGGTTGAAAACCGCCGTTCTTTGGCGAACTAACGCTTCACCAACAACGACGCGAAGGCTCCGTCGAACCCATCTATTTGTGGACTGGAACGGACCACTTTGCGCTGCTCCAACGCTGGGTCCTCGGCTAACAGACGCTCCACGACGGCTTCGTTCTCTTCGGGTTCGATGCTGCAGGTGCTGTAAACGGCATGGCCTCCAGGAAGGAGCCTTTTGAGAATCTGTGAGGTCAGCAGCACTTGCAGATCTGCCATCTCGGCAAAGATCTCCGGTCGCATCCGCCAACGCAGGTCCACCCGACGCCGCAACACGCCAGTGTTGCTACAAGGCACATCGATGAGAATCCGATCAAACATCCCAATCTCAGGATTGGTTTCTTTCCAATCACACACTTGAGCTTGCACGCGTTTCACGCCTAACCGATCCAGATTCTCCTGCAAACGCTTCATGCGATCCTCCAGGGAATCAGTCGCGATGAAGGTGCCTTCGTTTCCCATCAGTTGCGCGATGTAGGCGGTCTTCCCACCGGGCGCCGCGCAGGCATCAAGCACCCTATGACCGGACTTGGGGGCTAACAGATCCACCGCGTGGACAGTGGCCGGATCTTGAATGTATCCTGCCCCCGCATCAATGATCGCCTGCGGAATCTCACTGACCTCATAAAAATCCTCACGCTCATCTACTTGGGCGGGCTTCAAGCCGTGGTCATTGATCAGGGCCTTTGCTTCCGGTCGCAGATCATTGCGGCGCAGGTAATTGGGTGCGGGCGTTTGGCTCCATTGACAGAGTTTTTCCGTCTCCTCTTCGCCAAACTGGGCCAGCCATTTCTCATGAAGGAAATCCGGCAGGGAATGTCGCAACGGTGCCGGGGCTGCAGCAGCGAGAGCTTCGAGGGCATCCCGCTCACGTGTCGCGCGACGCAAGACGGCATTGGCCAACCCACGCGAACGCTGTGAGGCGAGACGGAGGGTTTCATTGACGGCAGCATGGTCGGGGATGCGTGTGTGAAAGAGTTGAAACAAGCCGAGCTGCAGAAGACTCCGAGTGTCATCATCAAGCTTCCCTTCTCGCAAATGCCCGATCCAATGGTCTAACATCCGTCGATGGCGCAACACACCGAAGAGGAGATGCTGGACGAGCGCCCGGTCATTTGTGGCCAAGGCGGTCTTCTCAAACGCGGTGCCTAACAAGTCCTGCGCATAGCTCTGGGAACGATCCCAGGTCTTGAGAAGCTGAAGAGCCAGGAGGCGGGCGTTAGGCATCGGGTCTCATAGACGCGGATGTCGCGGAGCTCAACGGGGGATTGCAGCCGAGTCTGCGGTTCCTTCCTCCTCAGGTGCCTCCACGGTCACAGTCGGCTCTTCGGGAGGGGCTGTTTCTTCAAAAGGTGCGACCACGACTTCAGGCTGTGGTACAGGTTCGGGCTTCTTCTTCTCTTGGATGGCTTGATAGAGTAGATTAAAGTTATGTTGCACGACGGAGGGGAAGCCGACGCGCCCGGGCTCCACCTTGGTTTCTCGAGATAACTTCTCGGTGAGACTGGCCATCAGATCTGTCCCTAACGCTGCCACTGATCCGGCGGCTGAGGTGCGGGAAGCCGCTTGGCCAGCTCCACGCATGCTCCCAGAAATGAGGTCACTGGTGATGCGTTTCCCCTGAATGCTGATGCTGCTTCGCGTGGAGACAACTTTGCCTGTGTTGTCCACGGTCATTTCCAAACTGGCATGGTCATCCGAAGCGAAGAACCCGCGCACGTGGTCGATACGCACGGAGATGAAGAGGCCACCATCTGGGGTAGGCGTGATGTCCGGGCGGAACGTTCGGTAGCGATTGTTGGCCATTTCATACTCGACGATCCTCTCCTTCCTGGACTCCCAGCCACCAAGGCTCTTGGCATATTTGTCGAAATCCACCTCCACCTCAGCCACGGCGGAACTGCCCAAGGCGAGAAGGAGGCTGCCAATCAATAGGAAGCATGCTGTTTTCATGGTTTGGACCTTAGACGCAACTCTGCCGATTTCAATCAGTCGCCTGGCACGCCGACGACAGAAGCGCGTTCTTCGACCCATTTCGGATCGATCAGCCACGGGGCGAAGGCCTCTGGAATCTCGCTGCGCCAGACCATGGGTTCGCCTGAGACGGGGTGCCGAAATCCCAGAATCCAGGAATGGAGCAGGAGCCGATCCGCGGAAGAACCACCCTTCGTCGCGCGCCCATAAATGACGTCCCCCAACAACGGATGACCGAGGCTGTGCAAATGAACTCGGATCTGATGGGTGCGGCCAGTGTGCAACTGACAATGCACCAGAGTGGCGTCGTCGGCACAAGGACCACAATGATAGTCTGTCACAGCTGGCTTGCCGCGACTCGATTCGACGACCGCCATCTTCTGGCGATTCACAGGATGACGACCGAGGTGATTCTCCACGTGTCCAGATGATGCGGAAGGGGAACCACGGCCCACAGCGAGATAGTGTTTCTCCACCTGACGGTCGGCAAACTGCGCGGACAAGCGCTGATGGGCCAGATCATTCTTGGCCACGACCATGCATCCACTGGTGTCCTTGTCTAACCGATGCACGATGCCAGGACGTTCCACACCACCAATGGTAGAAAGAGCACCACAATGCGCGAGGAGAGCATTGACCAAAGTGCCAGTTGCGTGGCCAGCTCCAGGGTGGACGACGAGACCACTCGGCTTGTCTAGCACAAGAAGATGAGCATCCTCGAAGAGGATATTCAGATCCATGGCCTCAGGCAGATTCTCCGATGGTTCCGCCTCGGGGATGGAAATCTCCACTTCTTCATCGAGGACAACGGGGCGGCGTGCCTTCACCGGTCGCTGGTCAATGCAGACATGGCCTTGCTTGATCAAAGCCTGGAGCCGCGAACGCGAAAGGTCCGGCAAAACCTCGGCAAGAACCGCATCAAGACGTTTCCCAACATGTTTGGGATCAGCCAGACGGAAGCGGATTGAAGACGACGACATGCCGACTGTGACTTGGACGTGCCGAGAGAGATTGGCAAGCGCTCGAAGGAATACAAGACGGACTTTACCCCGCTAAATTTGGCATTTCCGACTGACTGGAGTCTTTAAAACAAGCATTTAATGCCATCTATCATAATTATAATTATTTCATAATGTAGCCACGCATTTGAAATTATTATTCTTGCATATCCCGTCAATGATGCAGTTATTTTGCCATGCAAACGCGCAATGGCAATCTTCACTTAGAGATTCAGACTTCGAGGAAGAACCCCGTCGGCATTCTCCGCACCTCCTTTCGCGACAAGTCCACTGGCAAGATCTCACACTCCCAGCATGG
>JBLHHN010000238.1:0-9861 GCA_047616785.1 Verrucomicrobiales bacterium | reverse complement strand
CCTCCTAAAAGTGGCTTTGTAGCCACCACCTTGAAATGCCCGAATAGCTGACAGAGCCTTGTTTTTAAGGGGATTCGGCAAGAATCAGTGCTGCCTTCAGGGGGTAAAGTCCGACTAGTTCGTTATTGGAGCAGAGACGGGCGGATAACACTAGTATCGGTGCGACAAATTTGTGTATTATTGCGTCATGAGCCGTAGTGTCTCGTGGCAACCCCTACGGGCGATGCGTTCGGAAGGGGGCGGTTGGAAAAAAACCTGTTCACGAACGCGTTTGGCTGAAACTGTAAAGTTGGAAGAATGGCAACTCAAGCAAAGACACCACAGCCCTCTGAGTGAATCGCTCGTTGGTGCCGGGCTATTCCTAACCATCGGTCTGGTGACCATGCTCCCAAACGCTCTTCAGGAATCGGAATACTAAACGCCTGCCAACCATCCGTTTGACCCGTGATGATGGTCTGAATTACTGTTTGGCGCGATAGAATCCTGATGGGGCAGCGATGCGATCTGCGTCGGTCTCCTCAAGCGCGCCGCTCACATCTGGCGCGATGACTTCCCAGTTCACAAGGTCGGTGGAGTACTCGATGTCGGCGGTCACCCCGTTAGGAAGCGTGATACCAAAGGCACCACTGGCCTGGATTCCCACATTGGTTAGGCTTGGCAAAGGACCTCCGGGTCCAGGATCACCTGTGGTGAGAGCTTGGCCGTTTAGCCCACGATTGTAGATTCGGTCACTTCATCTGTGGAGATTGCACGATCGAAGACGGCCACTTCGTCGAACTTGCCGCTGAAGATTTCGGCCCCATTCTGACCGCCCAGGTAGAGCGGTTGAGCATTCGCTGGCGCAGCGGTGATTTCGCTGGTGGCGATTTCTGTCCCGTCACGGTAATAGGTCAGTGTTGTGCCAGTCTTCACCACCAAGTTGTGGGCCCATTCGCCGACCACAAACATGGTGTGGTCTCCAGGAACATTCTCCCCCCGGCATCGACGTGCCACTCAGAAACGTGAGGTCTGAGTGTTTCCGATTCTTCATCGGAAGAATTCTGCCTTCCATCAACGAGTAACCTTCGCCAACGTGCTTTGTTAGATACTACCAAAGCGGCTATCAGTCATTCTCGCTCAGCTCATAGCGAACTCGGTAGTACGTGCTCGTGTTCGCATCCATGGGCAGAGTGATGGCATAACGATCCGTCAGCGTCCCGCCCCAGGCTCGGTCTTGGGCCCAAGCAATGCCATTACTGTCCGGTTGCTCCGTAGACCAGGTTTCGGTCCATGTCTCGAGATCATCGGACTGCTCCACGGCAACAGTGATGTCTAAGGCTTTGGCACGACGATGGAAGGTGAGTTTAGCACTACGATTGCTCGAAGTGACCATGCGAGTCTCTCTTTCAGCAGAGGCGTAGTGCATCACGTTGCTCACGCCGTCACTATCGGCGTCTTCGTTAGGAAGACGCCCGGTGCCGACCAACTGATCCTGCCAAGTGGCATAGGTCTGATCGAGAGATTCGAAGCGAAAGGGCACGGCAGGGAAGCCTTCTTTGTTAAATAAGCTGATTACGGGATCACTGTCCCATCCGTATCGGATGCCTTGAGGGTTGGTGCGAAACAGGGTTCCTGGAATCTCGACCGTGTCTCCGACGATCTTGGCATTTCCCTTCGACCACCGGCCTTCGGTGGTCAGCACCTCAAAACCTGCGAGACTTTCAGCGCTTACAAGGCCGGAACCGGCGTGATCGAAATGAAGGGTGATGTTGTGCCCATCAGACACGGCGGCTTTGAGCAGTGGCCCTGAGTAGACGCGATCTTGGCCATAAGTCTTGGCTAGGGCGATGGCGGCCAAGCGTTTGGCAGTGCCTTGCTTGTTGCTCGGATGGATGTCGTTCGAGGCACCAATATCGATCGTCACAGCCATGCCCGTGTTCGGAATGGCGAGCGCCTGAGTCTGCGCCTCGCGCAAGAGTTCCCACTTTTGGCCTGGCGAATAGTTTGCCAATTGAACGTAGTAAAATGGTAGTTCCGGTGCCTGCCAAAGATTGCGCCACGAATCAATCCACGTCTCCATGAGACTGCGATACTCTTCCGGATGCGTTTGATTGTTCTCACCTTGATACCAGATGACGCCCTTCAGGGCCAGCGGTGCCAATCCATGAATCATGGCATTGTAACAAATAGATGGCTTGTGTTGTGCTTGAGGGAAATTACGGCTGGCAACATTGGCGGCGTAGGGACTGTCTTGAAGCGCTGTGTCAGGAATCCACGTTTCGATCCTGGATCCGCCCCAAGCACTTTGAATCAAGCCAATGGGGCGTCCCGTCTCTTGATGCAGTTCTCGGCCAAACAGATAACCCACAGCGGAGAATCGGCGCACAGCCGTCGGCGAACACGGCGTCCATTCTTGAACGAGCCCTTTCACCTCATCAAGAGGCTTGCGATCTGTTAGCAGGCTCACTTCCATGAGGCGGATGTCAGGAAAGTCGGCACCCGCGATTTCTGCGGCACTGTCATTGATCGTGGTCATGTCGAATTCCATATTGGACTGGCCACCACAGAGCCAGACGTCGCCAAAGGTGATATCCTCCACGGTATGCGCCACCTCTCCTTCAGCAGAAATGGTGAGGGTGTGCGATCCACCAGGCTCGCTGACGGGATCAAGGACTGCCGTCCAATCGCCAAACAACCGCGGAGTCACCGACACAGTTTGCCCGGCTAGTTTGATCTCCACCTCTGCGAATACCGGGGACACCGTCCCTGAAACGATGATCGGTTCATCCGTCTGGATGACCATGTGATCCGCGTAGATGGAAGGCAGGGTCACTTTGGCTGCATGGGCGAATCCGCTAAGAGATACGAAAGCAATCGCTACGGCAATGGCTGTTAGGTTCAAGGGGTGGTCATTCATAGTTCGGTTAGGTACTTGGGTCCTATTGTAGCAAGTTTCCGTCACCCAAGAAACGAAGAAAGTGAAATGGGCCCTTCCGCAACACAGCGAAAGGGCCCATGGGTTTATCGAGTTACTCGACTCCTACAGTTGTTCGATCTAAATTACTGCTTGGCGCGGTAGAATCCTGTTGGTGCGGCGATGCGATCCGCGTCGGTTTCCTCAAGCGCGCCGCTCACACCTGGTGCGATGACTTCCCAGTTGATCAGATCGATCGAATATTCGACATCGGCCGTCACTCCATCAGGAAGGGAGATTCCGAAGGAACCATCAGCATTGAAGCCGACGTCCGTGAGGCCTTCCTCCCGCAAAGCCTGGTCGCTCTCGCCACTGTTGAGACCAAGATTGTAAACGTTCGTCACTTCAGCCGCAGATAGCGCACGATTGAAGATGGCCACGTCATCGAACTTGCCACTGAAGATCTCAGCATCATTCTGGCCACCGAGGTAGAGCGGCTGAGCATTAACCGGGGCTGCAGTGATCTCGCTACTAGCGATCTCCGCTCCATTACGATAATACGTTAGAGTGGAACCGATCTTAACCACCAGATTGTGCGCCCATTCGCCCACCACAAACATCGTGTTGTCAGCAGGCACATTCTCTCCGCCAGCATTGACATGCCACTCAAACGCACGCGGTGTGAACTTGATGAATTCACGCGGATCGAAGTCTGTGCCATCAGACGACCAGCGATTTCCAAAGACGATGTTATTGTTATCCGTCTCGTCCGCGTTCACCCAGAAGGACCAGGTAAAGTCGGTGTCGAGTCCGATGACTGGCAGAGTGCCTAATTCAATAAAGGAACCATTTCCGGATTGGTAAGCGCTACGTCCGCCATCCTCGACCCAGACGCCGTCTGGATTGACGACATTACCGTCAGCACCAACTCCGCTAGCGTCGGCTGCCGAACCATCGAGCGGCCAATAACCTATTAGACCTTCGATGTCTCCAAGACCACCGACTCCAGACTCCAGACGCCCTGCTGCCCAGAGGATGGAATTTGCGAATAACTGCTTTCCGGCATCTGTGAGATCATTGAAGGAGTTGTCAGTGATAGGGAAGGCCACGCGTCGAGCGGGCGACACATTGTCAGTGATACCGGCGCTTGCAGGTACGGTACCTCCGGCGTCAGTGGCGAAGATCATGGCTAGATCAGTGAGGGCCCCATCCACGCCCGTGCCTACGACGTCCGTGCCAGCTGCCAGCTCTGAGGAACCTATCGATTCCGGTCCGGCGCTCGTGAAGAAGTCAATGGTGGACTCTGCTAGATCACCCGCAATTGGATGATTGGACAGCGTCATTTGCACCGTGTCTGTGGATTTCGTCATGACCACTACGCTCTGGCCGAACTCACCATCACCAGCGTCCATGACGGCTTCTTCCCAGTTCACGATGGGCACGGAGGAATTGTGAAACTTCCCGCGTACGGATCCGGAGCCAAAGGTCGATGAGAAGATGATCGCATCGGCCGTCTCCGATCCATCCGTCGCACCGGAGTTCATGTAGCGAACAGGACCGAAAGTCTCTTCGAGAAAGGCGAGCACGTTGGCATCGGCACCGGTCTCCCCGGTATCATCTGCTCCCAGGACAAGAAGATCAAGGGAATCGCCGCCAGGGTTGGGCGGAACAATACCAACAGCCGTTCCGGGATTCTCGAAGAGCTGCGTCACGTCATCCGCCGTGAGAGTGATGCTGTAGATTTGCACGTCGTCGATCAGGCCATTGAATCCGCTTGCGGCTAGACGTGCGCCGATTTGCAAGGTGCCATCCGAGTCTGTAAAGCCGAGGGAGTCTTCCTTTGCGCTGGCTTCAACGCCATTGATATAAATGCGAGTCACCGTCGCGCCTGGGTCCGTGCCGTTAGCATCTTCGTGCACCATGACAATATGTGTAGGCTCTGTCAGGGGCGAATTGGGCACGTCAAGAGCGAGGCCGTTCTCATCTTCGTCGGCTAACCATCCAAGCGTGTTGTCCAGTCCAGCAAATACCGCAAGGCTGTACGGTGAATCAGCGTCGCTACTAAGCTTACTGAAGAGCGTACCGATGCCACTGGGGAACTCGCCATTAGCCTGGGCCCACAGTGAGATGGAAACGGTCTGTGATGCGGGAATGTCCGGCGTTTCCACGTAAGCAGCTCCGGCATCTTCATCGGGGGAGAGTTGCACCCCATTGCCGCTGGCCAATCCATCCGCACCTGAAGTCACTGCACCTTTGGCCGAAGCATGACGGCCGTTACCGGAGGCATCTAGCAAATCACCATCCAAGGGATACCAAGCGACGAGGTCTGCCGAAAGCGGCACACTGACGGATAGGCCAATCGTGAACACGGGATCGCTCGGATCATTGCTCGTCACGACAAGCTCAGCCGTGCTAAGTCCCTGGACCGTTGAGGGATCCAGGGTGACTTCGATGGATCCGGTTTCGCCGGGAGGAATGGAATCTGGCGAAGACACCAAGGTGTAAGCAGAGCCTGCCTGATTGATTACCACTGAAGAGAGAACGAGCGCCGTGTCGCCACCGGTATTTCGCACGGGAATGGTGAGCGTTTGCGCTCCGCCGTCGGCCTCTACCACACCGGAATCGAACGTTGGACGAACCGTGAGATTGGGATCCTCACCTTTGCCAACAAAGATGAAGAGTTCTCTTTTCTGGAAATCCGCAGACAATTGCGAGAACGTCCAGTCTGGGTTGCCAGCATCGTTATTGCCGATCCCGATGTCGAGGGCATCATTGGCATTCCAGCGGTTGAACGCAAAGAGAACCTCGCTGGCCTCATAGTTGTGCACTTGCATGGAACCATAGGTGCCGTCGCCTATTTGTTGGTCTCCAAAATCGAAGGTCGCACTATCCGCGTTCGGTATTTCCTTCGCATTGCTCCCCCCATAGTTCGTGCCCCAGAACTCGACGTTACCTTCTAGGAAGACGCCTTGAGTGATCCGGTCACCGCTGACATTGCTGACGACGCTTAGGTTGGACACATTCTCCTGCGTGACACCGACGGCAGCGGTCGGCACGCCGATCTTCGTGATATCGGTTTTAGGAGCGTCAAACGAGACGAAGACCCATTCGTCATCAAGCGCCAAGGCGTAGCCCACTCTATCAAAGTCCTGCGACCCGAAGACCGATTCATTGACGGAGTAAGGCACGCCGGAGGCACCATAGGTCGCCGACTCAGCGATCTCCAAACGATAGGCCAAGGACATCCCACTCGTCTCGGGTACCGCACCGAGAAAGCCGGGCAGTGGTTCCAAGGTAGTATAAGTCGCCGTGGAGTCATCCGCGACGGTCTGAGTAAAGGGAGCCTGCTCCAGGATGGCTGTCGAGATCGCCACCGTGTACTCCGTGGCTGGTGCCATTTCGGAGGTCGCTAGAATGACGCTGTCTTGAGCCGCATCGACAAAGCTGACACCTGTCACAGAGATGCCTTCGATGGTGTAATTGGCAGAATCGAGTGCCGTGGTCTCATCCATGGGTTGATCAAACTGGACATAGACTCTAGCCAAGTCCGATGAAGATACGGAGGTGAGGGCGAGGGGGGTCTCCACAGTCAGGTCCGGTGTGGGCCCTGGTCGTGCCAAGACATAGAGATTCTTGATGCCGTAGGTTGCTGCGTTGCCAGCAAAGGTCCAGTCGGGATTGTCCGCGCCATTTCCGATGCCAAGGTCACCGCCGCCGGCTCCCCAAGCGTTGTAGCCGAACACCGTCTCACTAGCGAGGTGATTGTGCACCTGCATGGATCCGTAACCGGCACCACCGCCCGCGTTGTCTCCAAAGTCGAAGGTTCCTTCGTCGGCGTTCGGGATCGGAGTCGTCTTTACATTGGGCGCTGAATAGTTGCCGGGCCAGAACTCGATGTTGCCACCCGCAAGTCCCGTTCCTTTGGTGACCAGATCTGTGTTAGAATCGACGTCCAAGTTATTCACCAGAGTCTGCACGGGTTGATCGACCGCATTCACCGTCGGGACACCGATGGCACGCAAGTCATCAAAGACCGCATCGAATGAGACAAAGACCCAATCACCGTCCAGCTCAACAATGTAGGCCACCCGATCAAACGTCTCTGACTGGAAGGGGGATTCATTGACCGAGTAGGGCACTTCCACGGCATTCCAGGAAGCGGTGTCAGGAATAGCAACCTGATAGATCAGGTCGAAGCCAGCGGCTCCTGGGATATCCGCTAGAATGGCGGGCATGGCCGGTGTGGTCACTTTTTCGATCTCCGCTTCCGTGGTGGTGATGCCTTGTAGATTGCTGATGCCTGTATAGCTCACGGCATACGTGGTTCCAACGGTTTGAGGTGCTGTCGTTAGGATGATGGTGTCGTCACCAGAAAGACTAGCTGCAGTGATATCGAGTCCGGCAATAGAGAAGTTTGCTAGAGTCGCAGAAGATGCCGCGAGAGGTTCGCTGAATCGCAAGGCGATCTTTGTTCCGTCCAGGGAGGCATTGGCCACAACCAATGACGGGGCACCGAGGACCGGTGCCGTGCCAGCACGCACGAGCACATAGAGATTACGTTTGTCGTAGCTGTCGCTGCTAGCCGAAAAGGTCCAGTCGGGTTCGCCGTCGGGATTGCTGCCGATCCCTAAGCCACCAGCGGTCCCAGGGTTGTTCGTTCCCCAGTTGTTGTACGCGAAGAGGACTTGGCTGGCCTCATGATTGTGCAATTGCATGCAGCCGTGCCCACCTCCCACGAGGTTATCACCGAAATCGAAGGTGTCTCCGCTGGCGTTCGGGATGTCGTTCACATTCGGTGGCGCGTAATCGCCACCCCAGAACTCGATGTTGCCCCCAGCGAATCCCTCTCCGGTCTTAATCCGACCCGCGTCCGTGATGTTTGAGAAGACATTCATGTCCCCCAGAAGTTGCTGTACCGGCGTTTCATGGACGCCTATCGTCGGAACGCCGATCTCACCGAGCGCATTCGTGATCGCGGTGAACGACACCCAGACCCATTCGTCATCGAGCTCCATGATGTAGGCGACGCGATCAAACTCGGGACCGGTCGCCGTGTTATCGATGTCATAGGGAACCTCGTTCGCCCAGCCTGGGCCCAGTTCAGGCAGCGCGATCTCGTAGATCAGCTCATAGTCGCCTGATTCTGAAACGGCATCAGAGATGGCGGCAGGCACGGCGGCGTGCAGACTCGCCGCGCAGGCGAGCCAGACAACGGCGAGAGCGTTGGAAAGGAGTAGGGAT
Organism: Verrucomicrobiales bacterium; assembly: GCA_047616785.1. Taxonomy (GTDB): domain Bacteria; phylum Verrucomicrobiota; class Verrucomicrobiia; order Verrucomicrobiales; family DEV007; genus JAACDM01. Next base: position 1,727 of record JBLHHN010000238.1, on the reverse strand, counting down.
AGAATTCGTTTCATGGTTTGGAGTGAGGGTATTGTTAGCTAGGCAAAGCAGTCATTGACCTGCTGTGCTGACTATTCCGCCCCGGGCGCAATTCCTGACCCATTTTTTCACAAAGGCGTCTCGCTTTCCCCAAAATAATTCACTACTCGCTGACTTTCCGGGCATTACGATAAGGGCGATCGACGAAAATCAATGTTTCACGATCCCGGAGGAGGTGCCCCTCAGTGAGGTCGACGTCCGGAAAACGGATCTCCAAGACGCCGTTCTCTACTCCCCAGGTTGGGCGCCTGTGGACTTCGCCGTCGTAGCTCAAGATAGCGGTGCCATCAGCGAACAGTTCACGCGCATAGAGGTGGCCATTGTGCCAGTAGTCCCAGCGGCCCAGGAAATCCTCCGCGGTCGCGTCGTTTGCCAGCCCCTCTTCGACGAGAAGGATACCTTCGCTGTCCGACATCTCGCCGGGCGACGGCACGTAGTCGGTTGGAATATGGCTCCAAGCGGTCGCATGCACGGTCCAGCGCCCACGGCCATAGGACTCGGCGGGGATCCGCAGCGTAAAGATATTGCCTGAGGTGAAGTGGGCCACCTCAGCTTGGCCGCTACGACTATCCGGTGTGGCGTAGGCAGCACTAGTCCAGCGATCCGTGAGTTCATCCACCTCAGCTTGGCCGCTGTGACTAGCCTCTGTGTCTGAGGTGAAGCGGACCGGCCCGGTCTGGCCGCTGTGACGATCCTCTGCGATCAATCGCCCGTCGAGACGGAGTTCTATATTATCGACGTGAATCCCCTGTCTGCCCCGCATCCATTTGAACACCAAGCGATACTCGCCTGCCGAGCGGACGAGATCGCTGACATCGAACTCGAACGACGTCTTCTCACCGCGTGGGATCTGCGGCACCTTCCAAGGCAACTCGCGCGACGGCAGTTCGCGTGCGTAGAGCGTGCGGTCGAGCGGGATCGACTCCAGCCCGGTCGCCTCCGAATCTGAACGACGCACCGCATGGTTGCTGAAAAGGTGCGCCGAGCGCTCGCCGTCCCCGGGGAACACCTCGACCTCACCGCGGAAGACAGCGACCTCGGCCGGTGCGCCACCGCGCGGTAGGCGAACTCCGAATTTCGTCCCGTGATCAACAAGACGATCGCCAGCGTAATCAACGCTGAATCCTTCGGCACCGGGAGGAACGTCGGCGACGAGATTTCCGTAGTCGAGCCAACCACTATTCGCACCGGTGACGTGATAGCGAGCCGGCCCTTCGATCAGGAGAGTCACGCCGTTTTGATACTGCAGTTCGAGCAGGCCGGCTTCGATCGCCGCAGTCCTGCCGGCAAGGACATCGCCTACTTCTTGCTCCACCAAACCCTCTGCCCAGGTGACGCCGAACTCGCCCGTGATGGAGACCGGTAGAACACCCACAGAATCCAAGCCGGGGCTCGACTTGCTTGAAGCGCTTGCTGCGGCACTGCCACCGGGTTGGCCTCCCTGCCAGAGCCAAAGCCCCGCAGCTATCGCGGCCGCCGCAGCGATGCCCACTGGCACGGCAAGGCGACGAACCCTCGGGCGGCGGCGCCCATCGTGCGGAGATGACTGAGAGGTCGCCCCCTCTTCACGCAGCGCGTATGGCAACAAGGCTTCATTGCCAGCAATTTCGAGATAGTAAGCGCGGGCAGCCGGGTCGCTCTCGAGCAATTCCTCGAGACGGGAGAACTCTCCGCGCGAGAGTTCGTCG
>JBLHHN010000237.1:0-9907 GCA_047616785.1 Verrucomicrobiales bacterium | reverse complement strand
AGAAAATTTCAGAGTGGCCTCCTCCTCTGCTGGTTGCCAGCCATTGATCACCCCGAAAACGTCATAGTCAGGAAAAAGGGACGGGGTATTATTTGAGTTGTTGTTCATCGATGTTAAAGATGGAAATGGTCGTCTTGTAGGGTGCGCCCAGAGGTCACAAATAGGGCTTCGTTAGCTTTTTGGTGAAGTGATTGAGCGGGTTTTCGGAGGCACAAATGGCATGGAAATTGCGTTGCCAGAGCCTCCTTGAGAAGTTATCTTTTCAATCATGCCGCCGACGATCTTAGACATCGACAGGATGGGCCCGCCTCGGGTCGCGGAAGTGGTTTACCCTGAATCTGATGGCAAACCGATGGCAGATAATACGAAGCAGTTCCGCTACATTGCGACGTTGAAGGGTGGTTTCGACGCCTATTACAAATATCGAGATGATGTTTTTGTGGCCGGCGATCTGCTTTGGTACCCGGTGGAGGGAGACAACAAGACGCGCTACGCGCCGGACGTGCTGATTGCCTTTGGTCGGCCACCTGGGGATCGGGGTTCCTACCTGCAGTGGCGCGAGAATGGGCAGTCCCCTGATGTTGTTTTTGAGGTGTTGTCTCCGGGAAATACGAAGAAGGAGATGCGAGCCAAGCTTCAGGCTTATGAGCGTTACGGGGCCAGGGAATACTACGTTTATGATCCTGACAAGGGCACCCTGGAAGGCTGGTTACGCGATGAGACAACGGATCGGTTTCAGGGCATTGAGACGATGCAACATTGGAAAAGCCCGCTCTGTGAAGTGGTTTTCCACCTTGAGGGCGATCATTTGGTGGTGACGCGACCAGACGGCAAGATCTTCCTGACGCCAACGGAGGCGGATGATTTGCAGATGATCACAGAGCAGCGGCTGGACGCTGAAAAAGAGCGGGCGGATGCTGCGGAGCGTCAGAAGGAGGACGAGAGACGTCAGAAGGAGGACGAAAGACGTCAGAAGGAGGACGCCATTCGGCAGATGGAACGGCTGGCAGAGCGTCTGAGCGAGTTGGGGATCGATCCTTAACGGCTTCGCCGTTGGAAGATAGGAGATTTCGCCTGCGGCGAGGAGAACGGCTTCGCCGTTGGAAGATGGAAGATGGAAGATGGAAGATGGAAGATGGAAGATGGAAGATGGAAGATGGAAGATGGGAGATGGGAGATGGGAGATGGGAGATTTCGCCTACAGCGAGGAACGGCTTCGCCGTTGGAAGATGACAAGATCCTGTTCATCGATGTTAAAGATGGAAATGGTCGTCTTGTAGGGTGGGCCCAGAGGTCACAAATAGGGCTTCGTTAGCTTTTTGGTGAAGTGATTGAGCGGTCTTTCGGGGGCACAGAGGGCTTGGAAATTGCGTTGCCAGAGCCTCCTTGAGAAGTTGCTATACCAACCATGCCGCCGACGATCTTAGACAAAATTGTCTTTTCTATCCACCACGTCCGAAACTTGAGATTGCGCGAGTGACCGCCTCTTTGGACATTGGGTTGATGCTCTTGAAAGATGTTCCTGCGTTTTATTACGGGACATCGACTAACAAGTTCTTTGATTATCTGTCTTCGGGCTTGCCTGTGGTGAACAATTATCCTGGCTGGCGGATATGACTGGAGAACATGGTTGTGGGATCGCCGTTCGCCCTCAGGATGCCGAGGTCTTTGCGGATGCTCTGGAGAACTTGGCAACTGATTCAGAGGCGCGTGAGGAGATGGGAAAAGCATCTCGATCTCTTGGTGAGCGCGAGTTCTCAAGGGATCTCTTGGTCCTGCGTTTCTGCGAGTGGATTGAAGGACACTGGAACGAAAAAAGGACTAACCTAATCACGCATGCTTTTTGAACGGCTAGAAGCACGTTTGTATTTGTCAGTGCCTCACGTCAGTGGGGCTTCTTTGCGTTATGTGGAGGAGGCGTTTGCGACGAATTGGTTGTCGACGGTGGGGCCTAATTTGGTGGCGTTAGACTTCGCGCCCGGCGTTCACTTGCTCTTCAAGGCACTTCTCTCCGGGAGCAACGCAGTCTGGAAAGATTGCCCGCCGTCTTGAGTCGAGTTTCCTCACGGTTTCTGCCATGTGGGAAATTTCCACATGAAATGTTTTGTCAAACTCGACCTCTGTAGAAGAAGCGGTCACGCTTCTTTGTCCTTCAGAAGAATGGTTACCAATTCCACGACACCTTAGTCAATGCTGATCTACCTAGACAACTGCTGCTTCAATCGTCCTTTCGACGATCAATCCCAGCCTAGAATTAGGATCGAATCCGACGCAAAGCTGGAGATCCAAGATGGAGTTGGCGTGGTCGTACATTTTGGACTTGGAGAACGATGCAAACCCGTATGAGAACCGGCAGACGGCTATCGCGGCGTGGAAGGATCTCGCCAGCAAAGACACCGAGGAGACTGCCGATATCGTGGCGATGGCAAACAGCCTTCAATCGAAAGATCTAAAGATTACGGATAGCCTCCACTTGGCTTGCGCCATTGCCCTAAAATGCCGTTGTTTTTTCACGACTGATGACGGGATACTGAAGAAGCGTGCTCAGATCTCGGAGATTGCTGTGTTGAATCCCGTCGATTACTTTACAGGAAACCAACCATGATGACTGATACGGAAATACGAATTAAGGGAGCGGATGCGCTCCGCAGCTCTCTAGGCATGGTGGAAGCAGAACGCTTTATCAGCCTGATCTTGCGGGAGCCATTCGATTACACGAAGTGGAGGCAGGACCTCTTTGAGGACTCTACGATCGAAAAGGTCAGCGCTGCGGCGATGCGGCTTCGCAACCGAACGAGGGCAGGACAAGACGGCGCTGACCAAGCCGCTACCGCCGGGACCTCGAATTCTGAGGAATGACGGTTTCGCTGTGGGCCGGCTACGCCGGAGTGTTCAGTGGACCGGCGTTGCCGGAGTGTTCAGTAGGCAGTAGGCAGTAGGCAGTAGGCAGTAGGCAGTAGGCAGTAGGCAGTGGACCGGCGTTGCCGGAGTTGGCTCGCTGTAAACTGAAGACTGATAACTCCACCGCAGGTGGCTGACTGACGACTGACGACTCCGCGTAGCGTAGCGGCAGTGGGGATGAATTGACATGATGAAATGACATGCTAAATTTTGAGATGAGTGATTCGTCTCTGACTGAGCGTGGGCAAGTCTCGGTACCAGCTCGGCTCCGCAAGGCCATGGGGCTGCGGACTGGGCAAAGGCTGCATTGGGAGCAGATTTCAGATCGCGAGATCTTGGTGTCGCTTCGAGATGACAGTCCTGTCGGGCCGCTTGCGGTGCTTGGCTATGCAAGGCGAGTTTTGAAGACTCCGGCTCGGCGGACGGGCGCGTGGATGAAAGAGCTGCGGGAGGGCGAGTGACCTGAAGGTGGTTTGGGTGGTTGATACCTGTGTCGTGATCGATGTGTTGGTCCATGATCCGGAGTTCGGCTTGCGTTCGGCCACGTTGTTGGAAGAAAGGCTTTCGGAAGGGCTTGGGATTTGCCTCGTGACTCAGGTGGAATTGGCACCTGCCTTTGATGGTGATTTTGAAGCACAGAAGCGTTTTCTAGATCTCGCAGGAATCAGCGATGGCCTAGGCTGGCCCCTGATGGCGGCCAAGGCGGCCCATGCCGGTTGGCACTCTCACGTGATTGCGCGGCGATCCGGGGAGTGTTCAAAGCGTCCCGTTGCGGATGTGCTCATCGGCGCGTGCGCTGCCACACAGCGTGGCTTGATCACCCGGAATGGGAGCGATTTTCGTCGCCGGTTTCCGAACCTGCAGATTCTTGAGCCTTGATCATTCTCTTTCTGAGAACGTGAATGGTGAGTCGATTTGTGACCGCCATCGATTAGCGGCTTCATTTGCGGCCATTTGCTTTATGCGCGTTAAAAAATGAATGAGTTTCAACGCGAATGGTCGCGAATCCCCGCGAATGATTGGAATTCAGTGAAAGAAAGAGGGACGACGAAGGATACAGAGTGATAGGGCTTCGGATCTGGCGGAGGCGTTTCGTTGGTGATTTTAGACAGAATTAACGGAATTTACATACATAAGGGATGTGGGGAAAGAACCACGGAATGCACGGAAGGGTGGCAGCCGATGGGGAGAAAGGATTAATCTAGAAATGGGAATGGAAATCTGAAGATTGTGTACCCAAGCACGGAAGAGTCTTCGGACAAATAGAGGTCTCGCACAGAGGCACGGAGGCACAGAGAGAAGGGGAGAGCTTCGGGGTAGGATCCACGGAAGAGTCTTCGGACAAATAGGTCTTGCACAGAGGCACGGAGGCACAGAGAGACGTGGAGAGCTTCGGGGTAGGAACCACGGAAGAGAGCTTCGGATCTGGTTGCTGGCGGAGGCGTTTCGTCGGTGATTTTTGACAGAATTAACGGAATTTACAGAAGGGATGTGGGAGAAAGATCCACGGAGGAAATGGATGAATTACGACTGTGGGATGATGGTTGAATGTGAGGGTTGGGAGTGATGGGAGGAACCACGGAAGATGGCAGGCCATGAGGGCGGATGGGACAATGGATGGATGTGAGAGAAGCAGGGAATACATGGAAGGCCGCGAGTCATGGCGGTTGGGATGGGGAGGGTTGAACGATGCCTCGCGGAGCTATTCGAAGTGTAATCGATTGCTCTAGCAGCCTACTCGTGTCATTTTATAAACATGAGCGTTGCTGAGATTCAGAAGGCGGTGTCGGCTTGGAGTTCGGAAGAGCTTGAAGCTCTGGAACGGTTCATTCGTCAGGTGCGGCGAGATCGGGGGGATGGTCTGATTTATTCGGATGACCATGGCGATTGGACAGATGACGACCAAAGCAGGCTAGCGGGCATCGTCTGGGATGGTGCGGAAGATTGATTGATTGATGAATCCTCCAAAGCGCGGAGAAATAGGGTGGGCTGATCTCGGGATCGCAGCGAAGTTTCGTCCTGTCGTGGTCTTGAGCCGTTCTTTCGAAGATAGCGATTACGCCTTGGTGACGGTCGTTCCTCATACCACCTCTCCTCGTGGATCTTCTTACGAAGTGCCGCTCAATGTCAGCGGCCTCAAGAAAGGTGCCTTCAATGTTCAAGGAATGTTTGCTCTGCCGCCTCGAGTCTTTGATCGATACGTGGGAACGCTATCTCCAGAACAGCTCAAGGAGCTTGAGAAGGTCGTCTGTCGTTGGTTGCTGATCGACAGTGATTCGCTATAGCGGCGAAGACTGCGAGGGAGGGGAAAATGGCCGGTTCCTTTGGCTCTGAGAACTCTGGACGTGTCGCAAGAGCCGGTGCGGTTGGTAGAGGCGTTTGACAGAATTAACGAAATTGACAGAATGGACGATGTGCATTTCGTGAGCGAGATTCTGTTGGCATTATTCGTGAGTCTTGGTGTCCATTCGTGGTTCCCTTTTTGATTGGCGCCCATTGGCGTCGATTCGCGGTTTGGCTCTTTGTAATTCATGAAAGGGAAGCTGGGGAGGGTTGCATTGGCGGCTAAGTGGACTACCATTCTAGGCAAATGAGCAGCAGTGTTGGGCCAGAGCTTGAGAGAACGCTGGATACGCTGGATGCTGTGAGTGCAGCTTCTCTGGAGCGGGTGATTCGTGATATGCTCGTGTTTGCTCAACATCGCCAAGGTTTCTTGGATGAGGCTACTCAGCAGCATGATGCTAGTTATCTTCCGGGCCATTTTGAACGACTTTTGGGAGCCTGGGCGGATTTGGACTTTGAGCTTCCTGTGGACCTCCCCGTAACTGATGTTACAGATGGGTGTTTGCCCATAGGAGCTGTCTTTGCGGGTGAATCGTAGAGGGGAAATGTTAGATTTTGCATGTCGTTCACTTGGCGGAGGGAAACCACGAATAGACACAAAGGCACACGAATGGATGATGTGTTAGATCCAGGTCGGATGGGATGACGAGAGCTTCGGGTGAGAGAACCACGGAATACACGGAAGGGTAGCAGCCGACGGGGAAGAAAGGATTAACTAGAAACGAGAATGGAAATCTGAAGATCGTGTCCCCAAGCACTAACTAAGACACGTTTTCCGAAAATAAGTCTCGCACAGAGGCACGGAGACACAGAGAGGGCCGACTTCGCCGGAGTTGGCAGTTGGCAGCCGCTGCGCCGAGTGGGCCGGAGTAAGCAGACAAGACTGCGAACTGACGACTGAAAATTGCTGACTCCGCGAAGCGGTAGCAGGCTGAAAACTGCCGACTCCGCGAAGCGGTTGCAGTTGGCAGGTGATCGGGTAGACTTCGTCATGCCACTTGTGATTGAGATGCCCCCGCGGGAGGAGCAACTTGCTTTTAACCGGAGTCGCTGGGGCGACGTGTTGCGCGATCCAGAGTTGGCAAAGTTGCCGGGGAAAGTGGAAACCGATCGGCATGGTCAAATTCTTATCATGCCGCCACCTAGTGGAAGTCACAGTTCGAAGCAGAGTTGTATCCTTTTGGCCCTTCATGGATGCTTGGGAGGGAAACCTCTTGCTGAGTGCCCGATTTCAACGGCTGATGGTGTTCGCGCGGCCGATGTGGGCTGGTATTCTCCTGAGCGTTTTCGACAAGTGGATGGTCAGGATGCTTTCGAGGAAGCACCTGAAATCTGTGTGGAAGTGGTGTCACCGAGCAACACGCCTCGTGGGCTGGCTGAGAAACGGGATCTGTACTTTGATGCAGGGGCGGAGGAAGTGTGGATCTGTCAGCTTGATGGGGAGATGCAGTTTTACCTGAAGGGTGATCCGACGGTGCCTGCTTCAAGATCAGCGCTCTGCCCTGGGTTTCAGGCTCGTGTCGAGTAGATGACACTCCGCGAAGCAGGGACGGCTTTGCCGGAGTTGGCAGCAGGGCAGTGGGCAGTGGGCGGTTGGCAGTGGGCAGTTGGCAGTTGGCAGTTGGCAGCAGGGCCGGCTTTGCCGGAGTAGGCAGATAAGACTGCGAACTGAAAACTGCCGACTCCGCGAAGCGGAAGCAGACTGAAAACTGCAGACTGAAAACTGCCGACTCCGCGAAGCGGTAGTTGGCAGTTGGCTTAGAGCACCGTAGGTTTCGCTATGAGTCATGTGCTTGCCTACTTGGACCTCGTGCAACGTCCTGAGTTTCAGAGCTTGCCGTATAAAGTTGAGACGAGTGCGTCTGGGCAGATTATCATGAGTCCCCACCTCAATATTCACTCGGCTTTCCAGCGCGTCATCGAAAGGTCTTTGGAAGCTCTCATGGTGGAGCCTGGAGTGGCTCTGCCAGAATACGCCATCGAAACGGAGGATGGGGTGAAGACCCCTGATGTCGTCTGGCTCACACCCGAAGAGTTGGGCTTGGCCCGAGAGGTGCCGATTGCCAAGAGCGCCCCCCAAATTTGTGTCGAGGTGAAATCAAAGGGGAATACGAGCGAGGAACTGGATCGAAAGGCGCGACTCTACTTTGCCGCAGGTGCCCGAGAAGTTTGGATCTGTGACATGGATGGGTGCTTGACCTTCTTGACGCTTCAAGGTCCGGTGGGGAGCTCTCAGGTTTGTCCTGATTTTCCGCTCTTGGTGGATCCCTTCCAACATCGCTGAAGGCCAGGAGCGAGAGGAGCGTAGACAACTACGAATAGACACGAAAGCACGCGAATAGATGATGTGTTAGATGGACAGAGCTTCGGGTGAGAGAACCAATGAAGGCACGGAAGTTCTGAAAAGAGAACCGCGAATGAACGCCAATTGATGCGAATCAAGACGGGCGTGAGAAGCTGCAGAGGGAGCCGCGAATGAACGCCTATTGATGGGAATCAAGAGTTTTGGTAGAAGGACTCAGGACTCTTGGAAGGAGGGAGTTGATGGAGTGCTTGAAGGAACTACTTTCGAAATGGATTAAGGGCACCTCCGGAAACCTCATGCGGGCTAGTGCTTGATGAAATCCCCGCTGTCTTCGTTGCTAAAGGGCCCACTATCCCCAGATGGCTTAGCGTTTATCGCCTCGCCAGCGGGAATTTTCTCTGCGCCCCATTCCCACAGCAGGTTTTCGGAGGTGCCCTGAACGATTAGCGAACAAGGATTGTTGATTTTTGAAGTAGCCATTTGAGCAGAGGAGGCGGAGCCGTCGCTCATGATGTATGGCGACAGAAAGAGAGAGGACAGAAAAATTCATTTATGGACCCGACCCTCCTGCATGGTCATTCGACCGTCGTTTGAGCCTTGCCAGGGCTTGATCTCGGCGCTAAATTTCTAGGTCATGCCACCGACTATTCTAGATATCGATAGGATGGGCCCGCCACGGGTTGCGGAGGTGGTTTACCCTGAATCTGATGGCGAGCGTATGGCGGATAATACGAAAAAGTTTCGCTACATCGCGACGCTGAAAGGTGGTTTTGATGCCTACTACAAGGATCGGGATGATGTGTTTGTGGCGGGTGATTTGTTTTGGTATCCGGTGGAAGGGGACAACAAGACGCGCTATGCGCCGGATGTGTTGATTGCCTTTGGTCGGCCCCCTGGCGATCGAGGCTCGTATCTTCAGTGGCGGGAGAATGGGCAATCACCGGATGTGGTGTTCGAGGTGCTGTCTCCGGGCAACACGAAGAAGGAGATGCGGTCGAAGTTCGAGGCTTATGATCGGTATGGGGCGAAAGAGTATTACGTGTGTGATCCTGATCATGGCACCTTAGAGGGGTGGTTGCGTGATGAGACGTCGGATCGGCTTCAGGCGATTGAGGAGATGCAGGATTGGAAGAGCCCACTTTGTGAGGTGATGTTTCACCTTGAGGGGGATCATTTGGTGGTGACACGACCTGACGGTCAGATCTTCCTCACCGCCACCGAAGCGCATGATGCGCTTGAGTTGGCCACGCACGAGAAGGAGGTTGCGGTGCAGCAGGTGGAGAAGCTGGAGGCAAGGCTTCGGGAATTGGGGATCGATCCTAATGATATTTCGTAGCGGTCAGCGGCAGTGGACCGGCTTCGCCGGAGTTGGCAGTTGGCAGTTGGCAGTTGGCAGTGGACCGGCTTCGCCGGAGTTGGTAGTTGGTAGTTGGTAGTTGGCAGTTGGCAGTTGGCAGTTGGCAGTTGGCCGACTGAAAACTGAAAACTGAAAACTGATGCTTCCGCGAAGCGGTAGGCCTATTTTATTTTGAAGCGTTGTTTTGATTTGATGGTGTTGTTCTTGGCGGCTCCGATTTGGGTGCCGTTCTTGGCGGTCGTGGCGTTGGCGGTGCGTCAGTTTTTGGGGAGTCCAGTGTTGTTTCGTCAGGAGCGGCCTGGGAGGGATGGGCGTTTGTTTGTGATGACAAAGTTTCGTACGATGACGGATGGTCGGGATGCCGATGGGCAGTTGTTGAGTGATGGTGAGCGACTGACCCGCTTTGGTCGGTTCTTGCGATCGACTTCGTTGGATGAGTTGCCGGGGTTGCTGAATGTCTTGAAGGGAGACATGAGCCTTGTCGGGCCTCGGCCTTTGTTGGTTCGCTACTTGCCTCTCTACACGGACTCTCAGCGCCGACGGCATGAGGTGGCCCCTGGGATCACGGGGTGGGCCCAGGTCAATGGGCGGAACACCGTGGGCTGGGAGGATAAGTTTCGGATGGATGTGTGGTATGTGGATCATCGATCGTTCTTGCTGGATCTGAAGATCCTTTGGTTGACGGTTTGGAAGGTGATCCGGCGTGATGGGATCAGCGCCGAGGGGGAGGCGACGATGCCGTTCTTTGAGGGGAGCCCGGATCAGCGGACCACCAATGGACACGAATGATAGAGCGATTGGGGGCTCACCCTGAGGATGAGTCCGCAACCCAGCCATGATATGATAGCTCGCACAGAGGCACAGAGACACAGAGGATCAGAGCATGGAAATGAACGATATCTCAGGTCTCATAGTCGACCGAGCGATCCACATCCATCGCGCTTTAGGTCCAGGTCTGTTGGAATCGGTGTATCATCGCATCTTGACCTTAGGTCAAGATG
>JBLHHN010000236.1:0-9944 GCA_047616785.1 Verrucomicrobiales bacterium | reverse complement strand
CATGCGAGTGCGAGATCCAGCAGGCATCGATCTGCTTCAATCCAAGGTGGCGCTTCATGTCGCCGATGAGACGCTCTAACATGAGCCCTGGAAATAACCCGCAGTCGAGAAGCAAGGCGTGACCGCTATCGGCGATGATGATGGCAAAGTTCTTGCCCGCCATTTCTGGACCGAGCATGTAGAGATGCGGCGTCACCTGCACGAGACGCGGCACCTTGGTGACCCTCGTGGCAGGATGCAGCCCACGCTTCGATAAGCTATCCACCGGGTAGCCGCGCAGGTAGTCAGGACGGAAGCCGACGAGCTTCTCACGATAAGTCTTAAGCTGCTCGGTCACCTGATGAATCACGGGACCGTGCGATGGAAACGCCGTGCTCGGGACCAGGCCGATGAGCTTGTCCACGGATGCCGTGAGCGCGTCGAGGCCTTTTCCAAAGCCATAGTCCCACTCGGTATCGAACCAGTTCGTCATCTTCGCACCGTCGTGCATCACACCGCCGATGAAGACCTGATTATCTAACAAGAAACTCATGCCGCCAGGAGAATGCCCCGGCGTGGCCAGGCAAGTGAAGGTCTTCCCGCGCCACTCGAACACCTCATCGGCCGCCAGCCAGCGGTCTACCTTGATGGGGAAACGCGGAGGTCGCACATAACTGGCACCATGCACACTGTAGGCATCACCCAAGCTCGGGTTCCACTTTCGAAACTCTGTGGGGGTCTCTAACAAAGCCTGTTCCCCTTTCGGTGCGGCGACTTGGGTGACGCGCGGGTCCAGCCGATCCGCTCCCTGCAACAACTCCCGATGATGCCCCGTGAGTAGCAGCCACTCGACTCGCTTCACGCCGATGTCGTCGAGATGATCAAGGACGCTGCCGTCGCCGAGATCGATCAAGAGCGACGCCTCGCCATCGCGGAGCACGTAGGCATTGCAGGTGTCTGTCCAAACAAAGACCTCGGGAGCCACCTCCAGAAATTCGGCCCGAGCTAACAGATTACCGAAGCCGACTGAGATTAAAACGAGAGCGCACTTCATCACAAAGAAATGACAGGTCATCGTGTCAAAGGGAAGGTGCATCTCCGCTCATCAACCCCAGACCACACGGATCCCGAGGGGAAATCGTGGGCGCCATGTGGCTTGCCATTCCAATGGCGAGTTGCCGCGCCAAGTTCTCGCCATTGGAATGGCGAGCCACGAGAACATCTGGGATCAATCGGAAAATCATGATGCTGGGACGCCTCCTAAGACGGACCACAACAAACCGGGTCTATCCGGCGTTTCTATCCTGAATCTAGATCCCCTAACCTCTTGCGTCTCAATCTTCTTCTCCAGTTCCTCGTTGCCAGTCTGGCACTCGATCACGTGCAGGCCGAGAACGCGCCCGTCTCATTTGAGGACGAGGTCATTCCGATCCTCACACGATTCGGATGCAACTCGGGTGGTTGTCATGGCAAGGGCGCTGGGCAGAATGGTTTCCGCCTGTCGCTGCGCGGTTATTCGCCGGAGGAAGATCATGCCTGGCTCACTCAAGAACGTTGGGGCCGTCGGCTGAATCTCAGTGCGCCAGATGCGAGTCTTCTTCTGCTCAAAGCGACTAACGAAATCTCTCATGAAGGAGGCGCTCGCATTGAGAAGGAATCCGAAGCCTACCTATCACTGACCCAGTGGATACGTGAAGGCGCGCCGGGTCCCGACGGTTCACCTCTACCTGACACTGTCAATGCCTCTCCGGAGACGCAGCTCATGCAGCCAGGTGACTCGGTGCCGATCCGTATCCATGCGAACTATCCCGACGGACAGCAGCGCGAGGTGAGTTGGCTGACAAAGTTCTATTCGAATGATCCTTCTACGGTCTCGATCGATGAACACGGCACGGTCACAGCGCTACGCCCGGGCGAGGCCACCGTGCGAGGGCATTTCCGTGGGCAGGTGGCCGTGGCGACTCTGACAATCCCTCATGCCAGTGAAGTGGATCCGGCTCGCTATGCCGACGCGGAGACCATGATCGATCGCGCGGTCTTTGCGAAGCTGCAAACCTTGCGCATTCCACCGTCACCCGATTGCGATGACACCGAGTTTGTGAGACGCGCCTATCTCGACGCTGCCGGGCGGCTACCTGATCAGGAAACGACACTTGCCTTCCTTGCGGATACTTCGTCTAACAAGCGCCCCAAGTTGATCGCCACCATCACAGAGTCCGATGGGTTCACGGACTACTGGACCTTGCAATTGGCCGATCTCTTACAGAATCGCAAAGAACGCGATCACGACGTGCGCGGGAGCAAAGGCGTGCGCGCCTTCCACGCCTGGCTGCGAAAGCAGATCACCGTGAATCGCCCATGGAACGAGATCGCACGCGATGTCTTGCAGGCCACCGGTTCGGTCGCCGAACATCCTGAAGTGGGTTACTTTGTCACGACCTTAGGAGAAAAGCGCCGCGCCGAGGACTCGGAGGTTCCCGATGCCGTCGCACAAGCCTTCCTTGGCACGCGCATCGGTTGTGCGCGCTGTCACAATCATCCTCTGGAGAAATACACACAGGATGATTTCTATCACTTTGCCGCTTTCTTTGCTAGAACGTCCTTGAAGCGCGTTTCACCGAAGGACGGAGATACCGAATTGATCATCGCGACCGAAGATGAAGCACGCCTGCTCAAGAATTTGCAGAAATCTCAGGACGACTCTGCTAGTGCCGACGCCAAGAAGAAGGAAGAACTCACGCGCCGCATCGCGGATCTTGAGAAACAACTCGCGGAACGTCGCGCCAAACCGCCAACTGCGAGGCAGCCACGCACGAACGAGCAATTGACCGCCTCCCCTCTCGATCGCCAACAACTCACATTCGCCTCAGGAGAAGATCCCCGCGTGCAATTCACGGATTGGCTCACGACTTCGGCGAAAGAGGTGTTTGCCGGTGCCATGGTGAACCGCGTGTGGCGGCATTTCATGGGCGTCGGCTTGGTCGAGCCCGTCGATGACCTGCGCGATAGCAATCCGCCTAGCAACCGTGCCTTATGGGATGGACTCACCAGCGCGTTCATCGATTCTGGTTATGATATACGCGCTCTTATCCGCATGATCATGGAATCGCGCGCTTACCAACTCAGTGGTTCGACGGTGGATGGCAATGCCACGGATGCGAAGTTCTACTCACACTATTACGCACGACGCCTCCCAGCCGAAGTATTGCTAGATGCGCTCTGCGATCTCACTGGCGTGCCGGAGAATTTCGAAGGTTACCCCACAGGCCTGCGTGCGGTGCAAGTGCCCGATCCTTCGGTGAAATCCTATTTCCTCGAGCTCTTCGGTCGCAGCGAACGCGTCACCGCTTGTGCGTGCGAACGCAGTGGTGATGTCACCCTCCCGCAGCTGCTCCATCTCTACAATGGCGGCGTGCAGGAGAAAATCCGGAATGGCGATGGGCATCTAGCGCGCTGGATTTCGAACGACCTCACCAATGACGTCATCGTCGACCGCATTTATCAGTCCGGCCTCTGCCGCAAGCCTAACCAAGCCGAGAACGATCGGATCCATTCTTATCTTCAAACAGCAGAAGATCGGACCACCGCGCTCCAAGAAATCTTCTGGGCGGTGCTCAATACCAAAGAATTTGCGTTCAATCATTAGTTAACAATGAACAAACCGATAAATCGAAGCCGCAATGTAGACACGACACTCTTGTCGCGTTTGGGAGTGCGCTGGCTTCGCAGAATCGGCATCCGATGTACAAGGCATGATCCTATGTGCGAGCCAAGCGCTCCGTCTGACACGACAAGAGTGTCGTGCCTACGATGCACTGCCGTCGCGTAATATTTAACCATAACAACCAATCACCATGCTAAACGTTTCCCTCCAATCCCGCACCAGCCGATTGTGCAATGGTCAGAGTCGGCGCGATTTCCTGCGGATCGGCGCGCTAGGACCACTGGGACTATCATTGCCCGGACTGCTGCGCGCGGAGACGCTTCATACGCCAGCGAAGGCCCGCGCCAAGTCCGTCATCCTCGTCTACTTGGGCGGTGGTCTTTCGCATCATGATAGTTTCGACATGAAGCCCGATGCGCCGGAAGAGATTCGCGGCAAGTACAAGCCTATTTCTAGCAATGTGCCGGGTTTGCAAGTCTGTGAGTTGATGCCCCACATGGCGAAGTGCATGGACAAAGTCTGCCTGGTGCGTTCCGGCACGCATGAGAACGATCACCACGAGACCGCGACCAATTGGGTCATGAGTGGTCGTTTCGGCTCAGCCTTCGGAGATTACCCCGCGATGGGCGCGGTCGTGGCTCAACGCACGGGATTCACCGGCGTTCTCCCGCCTTATGTCGCCGTACCAAAGAATCCTTCTTTCACTTGGGAACTTGGCAAGAGCGCCTTTCTCGGCGGTCGCTGCGAATCCTTCAAAGCAGGCGATCCTAACGAGAAAGGCTACCGTGTGCGCGATCTTTCCGCAGCCTCAGAGAAGAAACAAACGTTAGAACGCAAGCGCTCGCTCTTGCAGTCGCTCGACACCCTCTCACGTGAGATCAAGGGCAACGATCAGTTAGCCACCTATGACGAATTCCAGGGACGTGCCGCCGACATGGTCCTTTCCACCGACGCCCAAGACGCCTTCGACATCGAAGCGGAATCCATGGCGCGCCGCGAACGATTCGGACACTCGACGTTTGGTCAGAGTTGTCTGTTAGCGCGACGCTTGGTCGAGCGCGGCGTGCGGTTCTGCACGGTTAATTATTCCGGCTGGGATCATCACGCCAAGATCTTCGACTCGCTGGATAAGAAACTGCCAGAGTTTGATCAGGGATTCTCGGCCTTGATCGAAGATCTTTCTGCCAGTGGCTTGCTCGAAGAAACCTTAGTGTTAGGCATGGGCGAATTCGGCCGCTCCCCCAAGATCAACAAAGACGCGGGCCGCGATCACTGGGGCGGAGCTGGCTCCATGATCTTCGCTGGCGCCGGCGTGCAAGCCGGGAAAGTCGTCGGCAGCACCGACAAAGACGGCGGGATCGTCACCAGCGACCCCGTGCGCCCCGCCGATGTGGCTTATACAGTGTATGACAGTCTCGGCATCGATCCTCGCAGTGAGATCCACACTCCCGATGGCCGGCCGATGGCCATTCTCGATGAAGGCAGCGTCATTGATCAGCTGTATACGTAGCCTCGAGTATGCACATAAAACGTGCTAGTCTTTTCTCGTGCGGCATGTTACCATGAACCTATGACCAAGAACATCACACTAAAACTGGATGAACGAGTCCTTAACCGTGTCCGTCATCTCGCGGTTGATGAAGACAAGTCGGTGTCAGCCTGGGTCACTGACTTGGTTGAAGAAGTGGTCAAAGACCGCGACAACTACGAGGACTGTCGTCAGAAAGCGCTTCGGGCCCTAGACAAAGGTCTCCACCTCGGTGGAAGGCCTCTGACTCGTGAAGAAGTCTATGAGCGCTGATTTGTTCATCGACTCCAACATCCTTGTTTATGCCCACGATGTGGATGCGGGGGAGAAGCACGACAAGGCGAAAGCCTTGATCCGGCCATTCTGGGAGCAGCGAGAGCAACCCTTTCTCAGCGTCCAGGTTTTCCAAGAGGTTCACGTCAATTTAGTTAGGCTTGGATTACCGATGGATCAATCCGTGGCCACCGTTTCCAACTACTTTGCGTGGCGAGTCATCGAGAGCACCAAGCAGCTTCTGAAGAACGGCTTCGAGAACCAACAACGCTGGCAACTCTCTTTCTGGGATGCGCTCATTGTCGCAGCAGCTCAACAAGCAGGCGTGGGCACGCTCTGGTCTGAGGACATGAATGAAGGGCAGCGCTACGGATCGGTCCAAGTCGTGAATCCGCTTAAGCTTTAGAACCCAACCTCGTATGTCTTGCCGCTGCCTCTCCATCGTTCTCTTGCTGATTGTTAGCGCTGTTGGCGAAGATCCCAAACCGGAGAAACCTGTGCCACCCAGCGCACTGTTAGCCATTCCCTTTGTCATCGAGCGAGGGAAAACCACGACATGTGTCATCCGTGGCCAGAGCCTTGACATGATCGAGAAGATCACGTCGGCCGAAGGCATTTCAGTTAGCATCACCTCCAAAGCCGAAGCCAAGCTCCCAGATGGTTGGAAACCGGAGAAACTGGGGGATCGTCAAGTCACTTGTGAGATCACGGTGAACGAGTCTTTTCCAGCAGAAGCGACCACAGCTTCACTGACATTGACCCACAACGCAGGAGAAACCGTTAGCATCGACATTGCCGTGGCCAACACACTCGTCGACGAGAAGGAACCCAACCCGGGGTTCGACAAGTCGCAGCCGATTGAAACAGGTCAGAATGTGAGTGGTATCATTGGGTCAAACAAAGACGTCGATGTCTTCCATCTCGATGCTGAAGCGGGTGCTGTGATTTCTGCAAAGGTGACGGCACGCCAACGTGGGTCCGCTCTCGATCCGATCCTAGCGCTCTACGACTCGAATGGCTTCGAACGCGCGCGTAGTGACGACAGTGCCAAGGCGAGCCGCGATGCCGCGCTCAGCCTAACAATTCCCACCAGCGGACGCTATTTCTTTGTTCTCCAAGATGCCCATGATACGGGGAGTGAGGCCCATGTTTACCAGCTGCACGTGACGACCGAGTGATCGTCACTCTTGTTAAGCCTGAGTGGCCTCTTCCTTGCCGACACGGCAATAGGAATAACCGCGAATTTGTGTAGCCGTCACGTCAAACCCTCGCCTATACTGAAGAGTGGTCTTCTCATCAACGGGAACAGCACCCAGAGCGTCCCCACGTTCGCTCTGGCAATTCCGATGCCCACACTCTTTGGGGATGCTCCACCTCTGGAGGATCCTCACGAACAAACAAACCAAACAAACACATCATGGGCGACAAATCACCGAAGTCTAAGCAGAAGGGCAAAGATCAGAAGCAATCGAAAGTGAACGCGTCCAATAAAAAGAAGGACGCCCTCCCGGCGAATAAGAAGCTCTCGAGCATTGCGCCTAAACCGAAGAAGAAATAGCAGTCCTCCGATTGCCTCGAATACCTTGCCCAGATGGCGCTCCAAGAGGAGCGCTACTCTGGCGGCTCAGCGCAATCTTTCTCTCCGTGAAACGGAAAGTCTGTGTAGCCTTCCGCGCCTGGTGCCGACCAGACATCCATCTCTGCTGGTGGATTCAATTCCCAGCCGTTGGCGAAACGCTCGACGAGATCGGGATTGCTTAAGAAAGGTCGGCCAAACGCGATGAGATCGGCTTGCTTGGCCACGATCGCTGCCTCGGCGGTTTCCTGCGTGTAGCCACAATTCCCCATGAGCGGTCCCGAGTACACGGCCCGGAACTCTGCGAGAGTCATAGGTTCACCCTGTTCGTGGAAACCGAAAGCGAGCCCATCCACCACGTGAAGGTAGGCCAATTCGAACGCGTCCAACTGCGACGCTGCATAGGTGAAGGTTTCGCGGAAATCCGGTGACCCCATGTCGTTGAAGTTTCCGTTAGGCGACAGACGCACACCAATCTTGTCCGCTGGCCAAACCGTTAAGACGGCATCGACGATCTCCTGCAAGAAGCGGAAACGATT
This sequence comes from Verrucomicrobiales bacterium, assembly GCA_047616785.1. Classification (GTDB taxonomy): domain Bacteria; phylum Verrucomicrobiota; class Verrucomicrobiia; order Verrucomicrobiales; family DEV007; genus JAACDM01. The sequence continues at coordinate 2,385 of JBLHHN010000236.1, read as the reverse complement.
CTCCACACTCCCGCCATACATGTCCGTGCGTTGGTTCGTTTTCGCTTGGAGAAACTGGTCAATCAGATAGCCATTGGCCGCATGGATCTCGACGCCATCGAACCCTGCTTCCTTCGCCCGTTCGGCCGCTTGCCTATAGTCCTCCACCACCGCAGTCACTTCCGCAGTCTCCAAAGCACGAGGGGTCTCGTAAGGGAGCTTCCCCTCAGGTGTGTGGAGGTATTCGCCATTGAGTTTCACAGCAGAAGCAGAAACGGCAGGCCGGCCATCATGAAAGCTGCTGTGTGAAGCTCGACCACAATGCCAGAGCTGAAGAATGATCGGCGTGCCTTTGCCATGAAGCGCTGCGACGACCTTCTTCCAACCGGCGACTTGAGCGTCATTGTAGATGCCCGGCGAATCCACCCAGCCGCGGCCCTGCTCCGAAATGACGGTGGCTTCCGCGATGATCAATCCCGCAGAAGCCCGTTGGCGATAGTAGTCTGCCATCAAATCATTCGGCACCCGCTCGCTTCCGGCGCGCGCACGCGTCAGCGGCGCCATCACCACACGGTTGCGCAAAGGCAGCCCTCGGAGGTCAAAAGGCGTGAGTAACGCTGGCAAGTCAGATCTAGATGAAGGGATGCTCATGATAGGATTGAATCGCGTAAGAACCAGTGAACCACAAGTGATAAGCGATCTATCTAGTTCCCCCCAGTCACCCCTCGGTAGTAGCCTGACGGATTCGCCAACCTAACAGCATTGGTATCCTCGAAGGTGTCCTGAGCGTCAGAGGCGATCTCAATCCAAGAAACCAAATCAACCGAATACTCGATGTCCATGGTGATTCCCTCACTCAGACCTAAACGAGCGCTTGATGGAGACTTAGCCACTACGTCGATCATTCCCGCACTGATGTCAGGATCGACTCCGCCCGTGGTGCCGAAGTATTCGAGTTCGCCTAGTTGATAGAAGTCGCCTGGTGAATCGCTCACTTCAAAGCGGATGTGGCTGTAGGCAGGGCTGGGCACGCCTAACGTGATGAGGGCGACTTGATCTCGTTCGTCCCAGATCGGAATGTCATTGTCTTGGACGAAGATAGGGACAAAGCGCAGGCCATCATTGGACCCTTGGATCTGCCAGTAAGTAGGATCTCTATCAGGCGAGTCATTACCGGAGCTGATCGTGAAATGAGTGAGCCGCACAGACTCAGTAAATTCCACGGTCAGTTGGTGCGGATCGTCAGGACTAGGATCGTCACAACACCACTTGGCATTCCCGCCACCCAGTTCGTTGTCGAAGACATTGAAGGAGAATTCGCCACCTTCGAATCCAGGCTCGTTGTTAGAATCGATCGCAACCCAGTTCCACGACGGGTCCTCGGGGCCAGCGCTTTTGTCGCCGTCATTCTCGGGATCTGTGAGATCATTGCCTAACAAGGCCTCCGTTCCAATTCCAAGAATCTCAATCGTTGCGGCGCCCACTGGTCCGCCAATCAGTTCCACTTCGCCAATCTGCATGCTATTCGCGGCATCGGCGTTTCTCAGCGTTGGAAAAGTGACCTGATAGGAAGTGTAAGCCACGCTATTGGCGAACTGAATCTCTTGATGAAATTCCACGTCTTCGCCGCCACCGGGATTGCGATCCTCTGGCAAGTCGAGATCGCCTTCTGCAATGAGGGCGAATGGCCCAGCAACACCATTGTTAGATCCCATGATCACGAAGCTCGCCGGGTCACGCTCAATAGCGTCATTCGCGGTGTAAAATCGCACACCATTGATCACGGTCGAGCCAATCGCTGGCGTGACGATGAAGCCGGAATCGAGATCTAGGAAATGGAGATATTTCTGTCCCACATTATCGATCGCATGCTCCACCCCTTCGGCACCAGGAGGTGGCCCGTCGTTCCCATCATCATCATTCTCGCCGTCGACCAGCACGATGGGATCGGAAGGCTGCGTGACATCAATGCCTCCCAGCACAACACCACCACCGCCACCGCCACCAACTAGGGTTCCATTGCCCGGATTATTGGGATCATCTTCGCTGTTCACTTCGTCAGGATCGGAAATGCCATCGCCATCGGTGTCCGCGAGGATGGGGCTGGATCCAAGGGTGTTGACTTCCTCGCCATCCGTTAGGCCATCGCCATCGGTGTCTGCTAGGAAGGGATCCGCTCCTGTGCGGAACTCTTGTGTCTCGGTGAGTCCATCGCCATCACTGTCACCACTACCGTCCGCGCTTAGATCGCCAAAGTGGTCTTGTTCCCAAGAATCCCGTAGGCCATCAGCATCACTGTCAGAGTCTCGATTGGGGAAGATGGTCAACTTGCCCGTTCCGCCGATGGCAGCTTCATCAGCGATTCCGAAAATATTGCGGAGATCCTCGGTGCTGAACTCCGTGACG
>JBLHHN010000235.1:0-10023 GCA_047616785.1 Verrucomicrobiales bacterium | reverse complement strand
CATTCTGCAGTGGGATCGACAAATGCCTCGATGATCTATCCGGGCCTCTCAAGGAAGAGCTCACCAGCTTAATGAGCCTCAAATTCCAGTTCTTTCCGAATCACAAATCTTAGTGCGTGCCAGTATAGGACATCATTCTGGCTGGAACATGGGTTTCCGCAATTGCGGTGCTTGATTGTCCACCCGAGCATAGGAGGAACAAGTGAAATCCAGTTTCAGGCATGGCGAAAAAATAGTCGACGGATCCAATGGCTCCACCCAGCGACCGACTAACGACAGTCCGTCTATCAGTTTGGCACCAACTCCAAGCGATTTACCGGAAACGCCCTCGCCCGTCACCCACAAACTGCAGCGATTGACCGAAGCACACTGCCGGACACGGCAAGAGCGTCGTGTCTACTTTTCGGCATCGACTCATGGCTTTGTTATCTGGAAGCCGCAGAATCTCCGATCAGAAAGGCTAGCAGATCCGCCATCCCTTGATGGGTCAACCCCGCTTCCAACCCATCCGGCATGAGCGACATGCCCAGGTTTTTGATCGAACGTATCTGATCTCTTGGAAGCACTTTCTTCACTCCCAGTAGCTGGAGTAACGTTAGGGAAGAAGTGTCTTCTTCAGAAATGGAGCCGTGCCATGTGGTGCCGTCTTTAGTCTCCACGAGGTAGGCGGTGTGGACGGGTTGGAACTCGCGATTCGGATCGATGATGTGGCTCAGAATGGTTGCTTTGCCAGAGGCGGTAAAGGATGCGACCTCCGGACCCACCGCATTGCCGACGCCGTCCTTTGAGCGATGGCAGATGGCACAACGTTCTTCGAAAACCGTGCGCCCCGCTTGAGTATCGCCGGACAAGTCGAGTGCAGGCAAGAATGATTGCAGGATGTCCACTCGTGCTTTGGCGTTGTTTCCAATCGACTCGAGGATCTTTTCCGCACGAGTGCTGATGCTGGGGTCTTTGTGGTTACGTATGATTGCTACTTGCGTAGGATTCAGCGCGGATGCAGAAGTCCGTTTGTCCTCCAATGCGGTGACCAGAAACGAAAGGCGCTCTTGGCGAGCAAAGAGCTGCTGAATCGCTTTCGATTGCAGGGAAGGCGAGAGAGAAGGCATCGCCTCACAGAGCACTTTTCCCACAGAAACTTTATGGATCTCAGCCAGGGTTTCCATGGCCGCTTCTTGAATGATGATGGGGTGCCCCGGCCGCAGCCATTCTCCGAGAATGGGGACGATCTTGTCAGAGTTGCTTAGAGAAAGAAGACGAATGGCAGGAAGGCGCGTTGCCTCCGCCACCCCTGTCCTTTGAGCGACTGCGAGTGCCTGTTCTACTGTGGAAGCATCCGCGAGCGCCTTGGCCAAGGTGAACTTCAACCCATCATTCTTGGCTTCCTTGACCGCATGGATGACCGCCTGCTTTCCTTCGACGCTGCCTGTCTTGGCAACCAGCGCCGCAAGTTCGGCGAGAAGTTGCCAGGAACTCGTCTCATCCGAGAGCAGCTCGATGAGAAGTTCGGTCGGACTGTCCTCCATCGCGGTCAAGATCGCCGCACGCATCCAAGGATCGTCGGCATAGTTCTTCATCATCACGCGCAAGGCTTCATTCTTCTCGCTGCCCGATTTGTAGATGAGACTGAGCGCGAGTTGAAACGTGACATTAAGATCAGGATCCAATGCCAATTTTGCCATTTCCGCCACAAGCGCGCCTTGGGGCTTTCCTATTTGTTCGGTGAGTCGGATCGCCTGCTGCCTCACCAAGCCACTCGGATCCTTGAACGCCCCCACAAGATCCGTCTTTTCAAGTTCTGCTAGACCTTCGAGAACCCAGAGGGCCGCCATTCGTCCTTGGGGTGTCGTCCCCTCTTTCACCAGATGCCTCAAGGCCTCGACACTGCTGCTATTGTCATTTCTTTCATACAAGAGCCGCGCGGCGGTGTCTCGTTGCCAACCATTTGTGCTATCCAGTTGGCCGACCAATTCTAACATTGTCATGGTGGCGAGCGATGATCTCTTCGGCTGAACAAATCCCTCTGGAACGATTCGGTAGATTCTTCCAAGATCGTTTCCGCTGTTCAGATCGAGATGTTTCTTGATCGACTCTGGTATCGACCACGGATGCTCGATGACTTCGCGATACATGTCCGCAATGTAGAGAGCTCCATCGGGACCATTGGCCAACTGCACGGGGCGAAACCAGTTGTCGCTTGAGGCCAGGAATTCGGTGCGACGTTCATCCGCCGGTCGTTCTGCATAGGGTTCCACAAGCCCATCGCGCGTCTTGATCAGCTTGCGATGGACCAAGTTACTGCCAGCATCGCAGACGAAGGCATTGTTAGAAAACTCGGCAGGAAACGCAGCCCCACGTAAGATGCAGATGCCCGTGGCCGCCGTGAAATAGCCGGACACACGACCGCCTCCTTCGACGGGGCCTTGCACTTTCCCATCCACCCGCCAGCGCGTCCTCACTTTGCGCCATGGTTCATCGGGACTGATGCGGAAGACTTCCGCAGCTGGTCCATCTACAGCGATGCCAAGACGACCAGGAGGCATGCGATAGTTCAGACTCTTCCCGTGATACCTTTGCGGGACGAGGATGGCCTGGAGATGATTGCTGTTGCTACAGACATACTTCCTACCGGCGTCATCGAATGTCAGACCGTATTGTCCCCCACCCACCTCAGTCGAGAGCGCTCGCCTGTGTGGTTCAAACGAAAAGTCCAACCCGTTCAACTTCAGCGGGGGTTCTGTCGGGTCATCTCCAACGCGTCTCACACCACCCCCATTCATCGCAGGTGTGCCGTGGATGCGATTGTCGAGACCCCAGCTCAACCCGTTGAGCAGAGCTTGCACGTTCAGCCTCGATTGTCCTTCGGCGAATCCCGTGAACCAAGTTTCCCTCTGATCCGCGACACCATCATCATCCAAGTCTCTCAAATAGATGATATCAGGGGAGGCCCCAACAAGGATACCGCCTTTCCAACAAGTGACCGCTGTAGGCCATGCGAGGTCTTGGGCGAAGATGGTGCTAGAGTCGAACTTGCCATCGCCATCTGTATCTGTCAGTCGACGAATGCGCCCCAACTTCTCGTCGCGGCGCTCTGAATAGCCACGCATCTCGGCCACGAAGAGACTGCCGCCGGCATCGAACGCCATGGCCACCGGATCACAGACAAGCGGCTCAGCGGCGACCAGCTCGATACGGAAGCCAGGCTTGATCTGAAACGTCTCCAAGGCTTTGGCCGGCTCGGTCGACGCGATCCGGGGAAGGGCCACGGGATCAGGCTCCGGTTCCGCAGCTCTGATCCACGCCGTTCCCAGAATCAGAAGTAGGAGCAAAGAATAGCGATTGGATTGTCGGACGTGTTCCTTCATGATCAGCTTCGTTATGAATCCACTATCCAAGTATTCGACTCGGCGTCATTTCATCAGATCATCTGGCGTCCTTGCTTTGGCAACAAGCGTAAAGTCACTTCTTCTGGCTCAAACGGATTCAGAGCCAATCATCGATATCCATCAGCATGTGAACTATTCAGGACGCCTCACGCCTGAGATGATCATCCATCAAACCACGATGGGCATCACCAAGACGGTGCTTCTACCAGCCGGAACCCCAGTCGAACGTGGATCCACACACAACGGACAATCCAATGGACTGGCAGCGCGAATCACGGGCAACATCGCCGCCCACAAGATCGTCAAGAAACACCCTGACACTTACGCGATGTTTGCCAACGAAGTGCCAGATCTGCCGAGCGCTGCAAAGGAGATCGAGAAGTATCTCAAGCTCGGAGCCATTGGCATCGGCGAATTGAAATTCAACATCGATAGTGATTCCAAGGAGATGCTAGCATTGTTCGACCTCGCCAAAGCCTATCAAGTGCCGGTCCTACTCCATTTCCAACATGGGACCTACAACCACGGGTTTGATCGTTTTCACAAAGTGTTGGAAAAGTTCCCGACGGTCAATTTCATCGGTCATGCTCAGACATGGTGGGGCAACATCGACAAGGCGCATGACCAAACCCTGCTCTATCCAGAAACCAAAGTGACTCCAGGAGGAATCACCGATCGGCTTCTGTCAGACTACCCGAACATCTTTGGGGATCTTTCGGCAGGTTCAGGGCAGAACGCGCTGACTCGGGATGAAGCGCATGCGAAAGGCTTCATCCAGCGCCACCAAGATAAACTTCTGTATGGCAGTGATTGCTCGGACTCCGTCGGTGAAGGCGAAGCGTGCTCAGGCGCTGGCACCATCGCCCTCGTGCGCAAGCTGAGCGCTAGCAAAGAGGTCGAACGCAAGCTCCTCTTCGGAAACGCCAAGAAACTCCTCAAGTTTTAATCACTAACTCTTCGTCATCGACTCATCAAGATTGATGATCAACGACGCAACCGCCGCATAAGCCGCAAGTTCAGCAGAAGTCCCACTGGCATTGCCCTCATACTCCCCTCCTACTTTGAGATACTTTTCCGCCGATTCTAAGTCTACCTCAAATTCACGCAAACGGTCATGATATTCCTCAAGCAGAATGCTAAGCTCAGCTGGCGTGGCCTTGCGTGATGTGGCTGACCGAAACGCAAAGCCGATTCGATCTTCCGGCGTGGCACCGCCTTGATCCATCGAACGCACGGCCAAAGCTCTAGCGGCTCCCACAAACTGCGGATCATTGAGCAGCACCAGGGCTTGCAAAGGCGTGTTCGTCTTCTCTCGGCGAGTGCGGCAAGCCGTGCGACCATCAGCTCCAAGAATACGCATATTCGCCGCAGGAATCTGCCGCTTCCAATAGGTGTAGAGACTCCGACGATACAAGTTTTCTCCCGCTCCCTGCGTGAATGAAGAGTTCGCCGCGCCAATCGCGTCTCTGCCAAACAACTCTGAAGGTTGATAAGGATGGACTCCCGGGCCCCCTTGCCTCCCTACTAACAGGCCACTAATTGAGAGCGCATGATCGCGAACAAACTCAGCAGCCAACCGCTGCCGTGAGGCACGGGACAGCCACCGATTCCCAGGATCACGCTCTGCCATTGTCGTCGATTGCCGACTCGACTGCCGATAGGTCGCAGACGTCACGAGCAAGCGAAGCAAACGCTTCACGTCCCAGCCGGAGTTCACGAAGTCGACCGTAAGATGATCTAGCAAGGCGGCATGACTGGGCCGAGAACCTTGCGTGCCAAAGTCCTCGGACGTCGCGACGATTCCAGTGCCAAAGATCATCTGCCAGTAGCGGTTGACCACGACACGCGCCGTGAGCGGATTGTCAGGAGAAACGATCCATTGGGCCAATCCCAGACGATTCTTCGGCAGATCAGCCGCGTAGGGCATGATGCTAGACGGCGCGGACGGCGCCACCTTCTCGCCTGGCTTATCATACTCTCCTCGCATCAGGATGTGATTGTCCCTCGCTTTCTCCTCGTCTCCAGCGATCATGGTAACAACGGTGATCGCATCGATCGATGCCTTCTCCTCCGTCAATAGATCACGTACCGCACGACCGTCTGCGAATCCTAGCCAAACGCCACGGAAATGCTCTAGCCGTTTCTCACGGCCCTCAGGAATCTTGTCCTGCGCCACTTTCTCAGGATCAAGTTCCGCCACCCATTTCTCAAACGCGGTCAACATGTCTGGGGGCGTCTCTTTCATGACCGCACCCACTGCCGCCAATTCTTCCACAACTTCAGCAAGCCGTAGTTCTTGCTCCGGCTCTAGCATCCTGAGCGTCGGAGCCGTCGCGCCCTTGGTATTGCCTACACCGACCAGGCTATTGAAGAACCCACCGAACGCATAATACTCACGTTGCGACATAGGATCGAACTTGTGATCATGGCATTGCGCGCATTCCATGGTGATGCCCAGAAAAGCCGTCGACGTCGTGTTCACCCGATCCACCAGGTACTTGATCCGGTAGTCTTCGTCGATGATCCCACCCTCATTCGAAGTCGGGTTATTCCTCAGAAATCCAGTAGCAATCTTCTGCTCAAGGCTTGCGTTAGGAAACAAATCTCCCGCCAATTGCCAGGAGATGAAATCGCTGTAAGGTAGATTCTCATTGAACGCCGAGACGAGCCAATCGCGCCAGGGGTAGATACTGCGCGGATGATCCTCAAACAATCCATCGGTATCACCATAACGAGCCACATCCAACCATTCCAAAGCAAGGCGTTCGCCAAACGCGGGCGATCCGAGAAGACGCTCCACCGCATTTGCATAGGCGTCCTCTGAGGAATCCGCTAGAAACGCATCCAGGTCGTTGATCGACGGAGGCAACCCAGTGAGATCGAAGCTGACTCGGCGCAGCCACTGCGCAGCCTCAGCAGGCGGCGTCGGCTTCAACCCCTCAGCTTCGAGCTGGGCCACAATGAAATGATCCATCTCATGCCGCGGCCAAGTTATCTCTTTGATAGTAGGAAGGTTGGATCTCTTCGGAGGATTGAAGGCCCAGTGCCGTTCCCACTTGGCACCTTCGTTGATCCATTGACGAATCAGCTGAATCTCCTCAGAGGATACCGTCATCTTCGATTCGGGCGGCGGCATGATCTCATCCGGATCACTGCTCGTCATACGATGCAAGATCGCACTAGTTTCTGGCTTTCCTGGGACGATCGGAGCACTGCCACTCTCACCGAGCGCCGCTTTGGCCGTGTCCTCGCGATCCAATCTGAGATCTGCCTTCCGTGAGGCAGAGTCTGGACCATGACAGGCGAAACACCGATCCGCGAGAATGAGACGGATGTCTTCGTTGAACGAGACGGCAAGGACAACCGCACTACTGACCCACCACACGAAGAATGATAGAGGGAGCTTCATCATCCTAAGATCGGCTTTACCACTTTGCCATGGACATCGGTGAGTCTAAATCTGCGTCCCTGGTACTTGAATGTCAGGCGCTCGTGATCGACCCCCATGAGATGCATGACCGTCGCTTGGAAGTCATGCACATGGACGGGATCCTTAGCCACATTGTAGCCCAGCTCATCGCTCTCTCCATACGTGAATCCCGGCTTGATCCCTCCACCCGCCATCCAGTAGGTGAAACAGCGCGGATGATGATCACGCCCATTGGCAGAATGCCCCGCCTTGCCTTGAGAGTATGTCGTCCGACCAAATTCACCGCCCCACACGACCAAGGTATCATCGAGCATGCTGCGTTGCTTCAGATCCGTGATCAGGGCCGCACTGGCCTGATCGACATCCTGACATTGCTTCGGAAGCCCCTCGATCAATCCACCATGTTGATCCCATCCACGATGATAGAGCTGCACAAAGCGCACCCCACGCTCTGCCAATCGACGGGCTAACAAACAATTGGCGGCGAATTTCCCCGGCGTCTGACACTCCGGGCCGTAAAGGGCCAGGATCGATTTCGGTTCCCGAGTGATATCCGTCGCCTCTGGAACTGACATTTGCATACGAAAAGACATCTCATACTGAGCAATCCGTGTGGCAATCTCAGGATCACCGAAAGCGTCCAGCTGCATCTTGTTGAGCACGCCCATCCGCTCGATCATCCTGCGCCGACCTTCGACCGATTCACCTGGTTGACTATTGAGATAGAGTACCGGTGTCTTGCCCCCGCGAAACTGCACGCCTTGATGCACACTCGGCAAGAATCCGCTACCCCAGAGCTTAGTGTAGACAGGCTGACTTCCGGGACGCCCCGTGCCATTGGAAATGAGCACACAGAACGTCGGCAAATTGCTATTCGCACTCCCCAAACCATAACTCATCCATGCCCCCATGCTAGGGCGGCCTGGTTGTTGATGACCCGTCTGAAAGAAGGTCACTCCAGGATCGTGATTGATGGCCTCCGTGTGCATCGACTTTACGAAACAAAGGTCGTCCGCCACCTTCGCCGTGTGCGGCAAGAGAGCGCTGATCCAAGCGCGACTCTGACCATACTGCGAAAAATTCCAATGAGATCGGGCCACGGGAAACGAGCTTTGTCCCGATGTCATTCCCGTGAGTCGTTGCGTTTTCTCAATGAAGCCATCCTTGCTCCAAGTCTTTGAGCTAGGATCGTAACGCTTAAACAACTCCTTCCCATGATGCCTTTCTAACATTGGCTTGTAGTCAAACAAGTCCTGCTGAGATGGCGCCCCATTCATGAAGAGGAAGATGATCCTCTTGGCTTTCGGAGCGAAGTGGGCCTGCCTCTGCGCGACATCTTTGGCAAAGGCCTCGGGGGCCAGGAGCGATCCCAAAGCGAGAGAACCAATTCCGGCCGATCCAGATCGCAGCAATTGTCGACGAGTCAGCACATGCTGGAGGGAGTCGAGAGAAGGGTCATTCATGCACTTGGAGTAAAAGGGGCTGTCGGCCAAATTTCAATCCCTCGTTTCGTATCAAGATACCGAGCACCGAAGTCTATCATTATCACAGAAGTTGAGTGTAAGATAGCCATTCCTCGCTGTCCCTAATGGCAAGTCACGGTATCGATTGACCTTGCTCCAACGCCCAGACCTTGAGTTCCCCCGATGGCAGCGTTTCAATCCAAGCAGTGGCAGCTTGCGGGTCATGATGAGCCCAGTTCGCCCCGAGGGCGGAGACAACCTTGATCGCCTGAGGATCCTCCGCCGTGAGGAACGGCACTTGTGTCGCTGCCATCTCGTAGAAATGCTCTTCTCGAGCCCGATTTGACAATATTAGAAGGCTTCGTTTCGCATCTTCCGTCGGTAGCGCCGCAATGGCTTGTCTGAGGGCTCCGATGTCCGACTGCCTCAAATCATCCTCTTTTAGATGCTCATTGGCATGGATGATCTTAGCCAAGTCGGCCGTCGTCTTCGGCGGCGTCTCACTCCGTGGTTCGCGCGGTTCTAGCGCACGCTTGGCGTATTCCGCTAGGTAGGCAGAGGCATCCGCCGTCAGCCCTCCTTGCTGCTCTAAGAGTGCTAGAATAGCTTCCGGTTGACGGTGGAGCGCGGAGAACCCTTTGTTGATGGTTGCCTGTTGTTCTGGTGTGAGGATCGCGAGCATGGAAAGCACCTCTCGGGGATCACTGACTTGGCCAATGACCTCTTCCAGATGCTTCACGTCACCAGATTCCTTGGCCCACGCAAAGGCGGCCGACGGGTCCTTCCTTGCCCACGGACCAAGGACGTGGCGGGGCTCCGAAAGGTAACCAGGAAGCTCATGGAGCCTTGCTAGAATGCCTTCGGGATTCGCCTGAGCCAGTTTCCTAAGTCCCGCGACGAAGGATGAATCGCCGCTATGGATCGCATGTTCATGGATGAACTCGAACATCGTCTCGATCCCCTCCTCCGCCGTGGCTGAGGCCATCCCTTGAAATAAACTCGAGTAGCCATCTTCCCAAGGATAGCTACGTGCGAACCTCATAGCTCGCTCAGGATCTGCACGATACCAATGGCTCATCAAGGGGCGCGTCATCGACCTCGTATTCACCAGAGCCCACTGCCGCGACTTCCCGGGTTCATGATGCAAGCATCTGTGCAAGAGCTGTCTGATAACGATGTCACGCACGCTATTCGCAGGCAACTGATGCGTTTCGGTGAGCATATGTTCAATCTGATCCAAAAGGATGCCATGTGCGAGCGTTAGTCCTAGTGGGAGTTGTTGGGCAACCTGTGTTGTTTCTTGGATCTCACATTCCGGGGATAAATTCCGGCGTTTTAGCTAACTCGTGAGTAGGAAGTTCTCATGAGTCGGCAGACTGATTTCGTAGTCGGGCAATCTTCCCTTTCGACAACTCGATACCCAGATCTATCAGCTCGCCTGTCCATTGTTTGAACTTCTTGTATTCAGTAATCTCGGCACGTAGTTACCTCAGATGTTCGGGCCAGACATGCTCCGTGCGACTCCTCATCTTGTGCGTGTAACTTAGCTGGAATGGCACCAGTTTAAGAGGCTTCATCGAGGATTTTTCTAGGCGGGTTTTCATCTCGGAAATGCTCGAAATAGCTCATTCTACCGGAATTTGGGGGACGTGACGATACCCGCCCATCGACGTGGAAACACGCAAGTTTTCTAGCCAGCTTTCGCGGTAGCGAAAGCCGTTGAGGCGCTCTGCTGGACAAGCCG
>JBLHHN010000234.1:0-10025 GCA_047616785.1 Verrucomicrobiales bacterium | reverse complement strand
ATACAAACGCTACGCCGGGTTAGGAGTGCTGGCCTACAATTTGCACCGGATCGGCAAAGGGCTACTGGAGCAAGCCGCTGGGTCAAAAACGCGGGGACGAAAAAAGAAAGCGGCCTAACAAGGGATCGAAACTGAAGTGGGCATAAAAATCACACAACAGAAACGCCTGACGCCCTAACTATTTTTTTTTAAAAAAACACCAAAGCATCCATAAAATTCCAAAAAAAACGAGCCTTAGCAATTGCTTCTCTCATTGTCAGAGATGGAGCACACTTTAAAACTAACACGACGCTATTATCTGTCGACATTAGCGCTGTTTTCTCCCAGGCACTAGCTAAGCAGATATTGGTCCAAAAATCCATTGCATCTCACTGGAGGGTGACAGGGGCCAGTAGGCAGTTTCAGGCTCGAAAACAAGCGGCCTTGCAGTTTCACTACCGAATCTCAGTCTAGCGAAACCGCTGCCTCAACTTTGGGGCAGGTCTGGACGATGGTTTTCGGAGAGATGCTGTGCCGAGTCGGAGCCCATAACCCATTGATCATCAGTAACGAAGACGACTCTGACTGATCCTGATTTCTTCGTGATTCGCTGATTCAGGCCCAGCCAATCTGACGGAGAGCCGATAATCTTTGGCTCCGTAACAGGGTGGAAGAGGTAGACGAAATGACAGTTGGCGTGTAATCTCAGGCATCGTTCGGCGGTTTGATTTAGCTGTTAACCGAATTATACACGCCGAATTTGGCTATGGGAGCCCAAATTGGGCTCTCATAGCCCGCGCAAATACTGCTATTATAGTGCTTAGTGACGTTGTGACAGGCCCTACTTATTTAGTTTTCTGGGTTTGGTCGAAGGATGATATTCCGCAGATCAATGAGGTGATCGCGGATGGAGCCTTCGGATCGGGCGCTCAATTCATGGGTGCCTTCGGTGAGTTCGAAGGTCCCGATCTGAGTTTGGCGATAGCCGTTCCAGTTCCCTGTTCCTTCGATGGTGGCGGTCTGGCGTTGATCGCCAAGTGTGAGTGATAGCTTATTTCCTGCGGAGCCATCCGCGCATGAGAAATCGAGCGCGATCGCGTAGCGCCCTGGTTTCGTGCAAGTGAAAGCCCACACGGCTTGGTCTTGCACGTGGCACCAATTTCCCAGATTCAGGTAGCGTCGTTCGAATGTCAGGGACGGACCGTGAACGGATGCTGCGGTGGCGGCGAGGTTGATCGTACCATCTTCCTCTTGGTCCACTTGCTTAGGTTCGTTGAACTCGAAAGTCTTTCTCGGAGTCTTGGCCGACTGAACGTAGGCGATGAGATCGGCCACGTCTTGAGAGGCTAACGATCCGGTCAATCCTTCAGGCATGAGTGAGCGTCCGGTGGAAGTCAATTTGACGAGGTCTCGGCGGAGCACGTCTTGGGCGTCGCCATTGGCCAAACGCAGGTGAAGCGCGCCTCCTGTCTCGCTTTCTAGCAATCCGACCGTGGCCTGGCCGTTGGTGGTCTCCGCGATGTAAGCAAGGTACTTGTCTTCCACCGCTTGGTTAGGATTGAGAATGGCATTGAGAAGAAATTCTTTGGAGGGGTCCGCAAGTGAGGCGAGATCTGGGCCGACGTCGTTGCCTTGGCCTTCGAGCACGTGGCAAACAGAACAGACTTGTTGGAAATGGGCCTTTCCCGAGGCTGGGAGGCCTTTCTTGGAGAGCACCTCTGTGATCAGGCTTTGCTGATCGGTGGCCAGCGGCTGATCGATGAGTTTGTCTGCGGCTGCACTCACGTCTGTGTTCTGATGTTGTGATAGAGATCGGGCAAGATCGGGTATGGGATCGTCTGCGAGCCGATTGACAACCACTTTGGCGATCGCTGGACGGCTGGCCAGTGCTAGTGACACCTCAAGGCGAAGGTCGGGCTCGAGATTCGGCCAAGATGACAAGAGCCAGTTGGGCATCTCGTCCGGAAAGAGTTCCGCCAGTAGGCGTAAGGAAGCGATTTGCAATGCGGCGGGTTCACCGGGTTGGCAGAACTTGGTCAATTCTTCCGAAGCCTTGAGGACCTGGCCTTTGCCAAGCATCTCCAGGGCGGCCACGCGCAGGTTGGTGTCGGCATCGGGATTGTCTACCCATTGTCGCGATGTTTCGATGAGTGGAGCGATGGAAATCATGAGCTCTTCGTTAGGGAGAGCCAAGCTGATCATATCTAATTGCCATGATTCTGGTTCAGCCGATTGACTTAGTTTGATCGCCATAGCATTCAGGGCGCCTGTTTCGTTCGCGCCTTTGAGCGAATTCATGACCCAGCGAAGGAAGGGGGCGTGATCTTCTGTGAGCAGGGCATGTGTGAGGACAGCCATGAAGCCATCGATATCGCTCAGCATGGAGCTGACACAGGTGGCACGAATGTAAGTATCAGAAGACGATAACGCGAGGCTGGCGATGTCTTCGCCATGATCTTTCAAAGCACCCAGGGTGATTGCTTTCTGGAGAAGGACGGTGGGATCGTTCTCTTGAGGAAAGTCCCAGTCGCCACCGAGTTGGCCTGCGAGTCGCATCGCTAGTCTTCTCACCGCAGGATGGGAATCTTCCAGGGCCTTTGAGACCGTCGGCACGCTCACCCGTTCCACGCCATCAAGAGTGGCCAGTGCATGCAGACGCATCTTCCAGTTCGGAGAGGAAATGACGTCCTCGACCTTGGGAGCATCACGCCAGAGGAGTGCTTGCTGTGCTAGATCTCGCATTGTACCACTGTCGTTATCTAGCATCACCACGAGCGCGTCGTCCTCCAGCTTGGTGAGGTCAGGCGTGGCAACGGCTTGATGGCCTTTGGGCGCGAGGCGATAGAGGGTGCCGCGTTCGTGGCCAGCGCGTAGATCAAGTTGTTCCTCGCGATCATGAGGGATCCATTCTGGATGCTCAATGACTTCGCGTTGCATGTCCACGACCCACAAGGACCCATCCGGAGCGGTGTGCATGGAAACAGGACGAAACGACGGATCCGTGGAAGATAAGAATTCGGAAGTCAGCTCGTCATCGGCACGCGTGCTGGCGAAAGTGACTCCGTCAGTAGAGATGACCTGGCGATGCACGAGGTTGTGCACGGGTTCACAGATGAAGGCGTTGCCTTGATAGGCGGGGCCTAACAAGCTTGCGCGATAGATCATTGTTCCGCAGGCTGAGGTGATGCAATTGGCGGTGTGGAAGTCATTGAACCGTTCTTCAGTGACACTGATAGGAAAGACAGGGGCATTTCCCGGGACCTCGGGCATGTGTCGAATGCCGCTTGGAGGACTGAAGTGTGGGTTGCGTTTCAAGGCCACGTCATCGAGGACATAGTGCCAGAGAGGATTCGAGTTGTTGCAGCCAAACCAATCGCCCGCGTCGTTGCGATTGCGGCCGAACTGGGTTTGGCCGGCGACGAGTTCTAGCAAGCCCTCATCGGGCCGAATCCGGAGGTCGTGATGACCCAGTGAAACGGTCGTTCTTGTCTTATTCGACTTGATCTCGCCGCCGCTGTCGCCGTTCGCCACATAGATCCAGTTGTCGAGTCCCCAGCGGAGACCGTTGGCGCGGTGCTGTTGATTGCCTTCGGTGAAGCCCGTGTAGAGCACTTCGCGTTTGTCTGCCTTGCCATCGCCCGTGGTATCTTCGGCATAGAGGAGATCGGGCGCGGCGAGAACGAGCGCACCTTTGCGCCAAGCCATGACACTGGTGGGGTAGCGGAGCCCTTCCAAGAACAAGGACGAGGTTTCGTAGCGTCCATCCTGGTCCTTGTCTTCGAGGAAACGCACCCGTCCTCCGACTTTGCCATTGTCATCAATGCCTAACGGATAGTCTGTCATTTCCACCACCCACAGTTTGCCATCGGGACCCCAGGCGAGATCGATCGGATCCATGACAAGTGGTTCTTGCACGGCGACTTGAACCTCCAGATCGGGCTTGGTGCTCATGCCTTGAAGGGCATCGCGCGGCGTAAGCGTTACTGGTGGCGGGTCTGTGAGCACTTTAGAAAAGGGAATTCTCCGAATGACGTTGGGTTCTTCCGCGGTGTCCTCATTCTGGATGATGAAGCTCTTTTCGTCCATCCAGACGCCATTGTTAGAACCATCTTCGCGGACGAACGGGGGAGGGGCGTTCTCTGCAGGATGGGTGCCCACGCGTGGTCGCGTCCATCGCTCGCCGTCGAGGATGTAGACGGCGAATCGAGTGGCATTCGAGTAGACGGCGTCCAAGTCACCGTCGCTGTCCAGATCCCAGAATCGCAAGATGCCATCGTCCGGTTCGTTGATGTCAGGTCGCTTGGTTACTGTGATATCCACATCCTGATGCTCATGCCACTTCCGTGCTTTTGGATCCCAGACGCGAGCATGATGATCCTTGAAATGCACATCCATGTAGCCATCCTCGTTCAGATCGAGCAATCGCGTGCCGGAATCGTTTCCATCGGAATTGCGAATGGGTCGCGAGGCTAACATATGCTGATCGATGCGCTCTTGAACGTCGCGCATGTTGAGAAACTTGAGCTTGTTGCCATGCGTCTTCTGCGCGTGGTCGACCAATTCTGCCACTTGGGTATTTTCGATCCAGCCGTGTGGGTGAAAGACCAGAACGAACAGCCCTTGCTTGGCCACGGTGGCGTCGAGGGCCGCTTCGAGATCTTCGACGGTTCGCGGATTGTTCTCCTTCTGTAAGTACTGAGCTTCCCAATCGGATGGCACCGTGCAGGGAAACTGCCAGTGTTGCTTGCCGATGAGATAAGGATAGGGATAGTTGTAAATGATATTGACGAAATCTTTCCCAAGCGGGGCGTAGCGTTTGAAACGAGTCTCGTTTTCACCGGCAAACAAGGATCTCGGGAGTTCTGGGTCGTCCTTGGTGAAGATCTGAAAGACGGACGAGTCGGCGGAGAGGAAATTGCCGCCGGGAGTGACGCCGCCCATGATGTTTTCGTAGAAACGTGGGCTGGGTGTGTTCATCGAATCACAGCACGGCATGCGGTAAGTCGTGGGGCGCATGTTAGGGATGCCTTCGAGGAGATCGATGCACTGATGGACCGTGTCTCGTGCTTTGGCGAAATCGCTGTCCTTCAAGAGAGGGCAGGGATGATCAATCGTGTGGACTTCGATACTGAGCCCTCGCGCAAGCCAACGTTGCAGTTGGGGTTCGTTGGGATCGATCGTGTTGGTGAAGATTGTCAGTGGCGCGCGCCCATCGATGGCTTCCAAGCGTTGGAGGATGGGCTCGATGAAGCTTTGATAGGGTTCGATTCCGCGCATGTCATCGATGGACAAGACCGCTGCGGCTTCCACGCCGTCCTCACCGATCCACTGAGGCGTGGTGAGCTTGGGACTCTCGATCGTCGGCCAGTAGGGATTGGTAAAGGCATCGCGGTGAGCGTTTGGATCTGGAGTTCCCCCTAGATAGGGAGGATCGAAACCAGGTCGCCAGACCAAGCAGACGAAGATGAGAAGCGCGAGAAGACCCAGCGGAAGAAAGACTTTGCTCATGGTGAGCCCCAAGTTTGTCGAGAATCGCCTCCGAGGTCAACGCTGGCTAGACAAAGAGGTCCGCCGCCACAGGGTCGACGAGCGCGCGGTGATCGTGGGTGAGGCGGAAATGATCATTGATCACTTCGAGGACGCCTTCTTCAGCGAGTTCGGTTGCCCGTTGCCTTGACGTTTCTGATAGTCTCGTGACTGGGATGCCTTCGAGAGTGCGGAGCAAGAGCGCCACACGTTCATTGTGATGATCGTCGTCCGAGAGAATTTCTTCGTCGATCTGAATGTTAGAAATGCTGCGAGCGTAGAGGGCCGTGTCAGGGACGTTTCGCCAGCGCTTGCCTCCGACCGTGGAAACAGCGCTGGGGCCGAGTCCGAGATAGTCGTTGCCTGCCCAGTAGGCCCGGTTGTGTTGCGATTCCGCGCCGGGTTTGGCGTAGTTGGAGATTTCGTAATGGCCGTAGCCCGCAGCCGAAAGCAGTTCGTCGGCGAGGTAGAAATGATCCGCGTTGTTGTCCTCGTCGTCTCGGAAAGCGCCTTTTCCCAGCTGCTTGAAGAACGGCGTGTCTTCTTCGTAAGTCAGATTGTAAGCCGATAGATGGCTAGGTTGCAGTGTGAGCGTTCTTTCCAGATCCGCTCGCCAGTCCGCTAGGCTTTGATTGGGCAGAGAGAACATCAGGTCCACATTGACCAAGGGTATTCCAGCTTTGCAGAGGAGTTGGTAGGAGGCTTCGGCTTCATCTGGGGAGTGATCACGACCCAGGGTCTCCAAGTGGGTGGGATTCCACGATTGGACGCCGAGGCTGACTCGCGAGACGCCATGATCGCGCATGAGCGTCGCCTTCTCCGCATCGAATGTCTTGGGATTGGCTTCCAAGGTCCATTCTTTCAGGCTGTCCATGGGGAGGCGGTGGTGAAATCCCTCTAGCAAAGTGGCCAGGACGGTCTTGCTGAGCAGCGTGGGTGTGCCACCTCCAAAGTAGATGGTTTCGGGCACGATCTCGAAGCGATCTCGATGCCTGTCCAGCTCGGCTAACAAAGCATCGGCCACCGCGGAGGTGGATGTTTCACCGGGTTGATGCTTGTAAAACGCGCAGTATGGGCAAATTCTGTGGCAGAATGGGACATGCACGTAGAGATGGCGGACAATCATAGTGGAAAGGGAGCCTCCCATGGAATGGGCCGGTCCGCAAGAGAGTGGGAAGCACGCCTGGCGGGAGATATTCTCAAGGAAGTTTCGCGTTCCTTCTACATCACCTTGCAGTTGCTGCCGAAACGTGTGCGCGGGCCTATTTGCTTGGGTTATCTGCTAGCCAGAACTTCGGACACGATCGCCGATACGGAATCGGTGCCGTCCTCGGAGCGGTTGGTGTATCTCGCGCGCTTTGGGCAGGCCGTTCATCAGACGGAGGGTGTTGCGGCGTTGCAGACGCAACTCCAGGAACAATTCCAACCCCTGCAATCGGACTCAGGAGAAACGAAGCTTCTCGATCATACCGAGGAGGCTGTCCATTGGTTAGGGGCCGTTTCTGAATTCGAACGAGGCGCGGTGCGGGATGTAATCACAGACATCTTGCGTGGCCAATCTCTGGATTGCGAGCGCTTTGGAGATCCTGGCAATTTGCGGTTTCTGCCTCAGGGTGATCAGCTGGAAGAATACACTTATCTTGTCGCGGGATCCGTGGGCGTGTTCTGGACACGCTTGTGCTTTCATCATTGGACGAAGTTTGCCCGGGAATCGGAAGAGCAAATGTTAGTTTGGGCCAAGAGTTATGGTCGGGCTTTGCAGTTGATCAATGTCCTTCGTGATCTACCCAAGGATTTGGAGAATGGGCGTTGCTACCTGCCTGTACCGGAAGCGGTCACGGGAGAACGACCGGATGCGGAGACAATGATGGCAGCTTCGAAGCATTGGGAGGCGCGTTGTCAGGAACAGTTGGTCGATGCGATGTGTTATTGTCAGGCGGTGCGTCCTGGGAGATTGCGTTTTGCCACAGTCCTGCCGCTCTTGTTAGCCGAACGGACTTTGGCTTACCTGAAGCCTGCTTCGTGGGCAGAACGTGAGAAGGGCATCAAGGTTCCCCGTGAGGAGGTGAAATCGATCATGAAACGGGCCGTGGTGGCCAATTTCATGCCAAAGCGATTGGTAGGGCTGGCGGAAGATTTGCGTTCCGTGTGATTCCCTAGCTTGCCAGCTCGTGGACGCTATTGTATAAAGGCGACATGAGTGACGTTACCAATCAATTGATTTCCCGAATGAAGCAGGAATTCGACGAACTGCGCCTCCAGCTCGCGTTGGGGAAATCTGAAGCGGTGGATTTCTTTGAGAAGCAGAAAGAGCATCTCAAAGAGCGCGCCGAAGCGGCCAAAGAGCATGTGGATAAAAACCCGCTCATTGATGACGCGACGACGGCCTTCCTGGCAGGGCGCTTGGACGAACTGCGATTGCAGTTGGCCTTGGGCAAGATGGAGACGCGTGATGCGATCGCGGAGCAACAACCGAAGATCGAGAAGGCTCTGGATTCGGTGAAGGAAGGCATGGCGCCGCTCAAAGAGAAAGCGGGCGATGCGTTTCAAGAATTCTCAGATCTCTTCGAGCACGGCTCGGACTTCTTTAAGACAAGGTTAGACGCTTTGGGGGTCAATCTTGGTTTCACGGAGAAGGCCGAGGCAGAGGATTCAGCGGAGCCTGAGGCAGAGAAGAAGGCCGCGTTGGAGAAGAGTCTCGAGGAGCTGTCTAACAAAGCCAAGCAGGCCACAGATCTTGCCAGCGGCGAGATGCAGAAATTGGGTGTTGAGCTGGCGGGTTCGTTTTCGAGGATTCGTAGCGAGTTGGCGAATATCCTGAAGCGGTGAATGTAAGAGTATCGGCAAAGGCCGGGCAGGGTAAGGAGTTATGCGCGGTTAGGAATGGGCCTGGAAGGCACAAAGATGGTAGTCGGTGGTGAAGTGAAACGGAACCGCTGGACTATCAAATCAACTGGAGAAGCGCGCCGGAGGTGCGCGAGAAGCCTTGGAGACAGTGCTGATTCTCCCGCCCCTGCCAGGGCGGTCTTGCATCGGTGATTCTTCTCCGGTGGTTCCGCTATGCTCCACAACCGGCTAACTTCTGATCGTGCCTTCGGCACTAAACCATCACGCGTCCGCTTCTTTCTTCAGCTGAACCAAGGTGGCTCCCCAACTGCCGGTTTGTTCGTCGCCTAACCGGAAGCTTGCCACGGCGGGGTTCTGTCGGAGTTTCTTGTGCACCAATTCACGCATGGTGCCAGTCCCTTTTCCATGGACGATGCGGAGGGCATGGATCCCGAGCTTAAGGCATTCGTCGATGTAGTCGGGGATCAATTCGCGGACTTCTTTCGGGCGGAACGTGTGCAAATCGAGTTCTCCCGTGATCGGTACATTCACGGGTTCTTCAGGATCCTCGTTCATCAGATGTAAGTCTTGTTAGGCTGCTAACTAGCAGCCGCATCCACCGGACTGTCAGCATCCACCGCCATCACTGCTGCTCGAGGGGCCTGGATTGCTACTGCCGCTTCCGACGTAGCCGAGGCCGCCGGTGATGACGCGGCGGATGGGTTTGCCAGTGTCAGGGTGTGTTTGTAAGGGATTCTCCATCATCCCTTGCTTGATCTCGAAGCGCTCCATCGGTTCCTCGGCGGAGCTGGGGATCGTTTCATAAATGTAGGTGGCCATGGATATAGCGTTGGAGCGATTGGTGGAAATGCAACCCTGGGACGGTCTGAAATGATTCGTCCCAGGGTTGATGTGTTTCCCGATCAATCGCGGCCCGGCACGATACGGAATCGTATCCGTGCCACGCGTTTGCGATGGGTCTCGCCAGCCACGGCGGAGCGCAAGACGCCCTCTGCTGCTGTGAGTCGCTGATGCATGGTGTCCATGAGCTCAGGCGACGTGATCGCGCTGACGAGTGTGGCTTCGATGACGGTGCATCCTGTGATGGGTCGCACCGCGATCACGGTCAACTCGTGCAAGAGCGGATCACCGAGGTCACAGGACATGGCCGTTTCCAGCGCGATCCGTGCTTGTTTGCAATACTGCAAGGCACGGTGATTGCCGCGTTGTTGTTGGGGCCGTTTCTCTTGGCGGCGATCGCGTTGGGCGAGCTCCGCAGGCGTGATCTCATCTTCGGGTCCCCATGTGTCGCACAGGGATTCTTCATGTTTTCGATGTTTCATACTGACTTCTCAACAGGGTGTTTCATTGCGAGCATGCCTCATCGAGAGAAGCATGATCTAACCAGACCGAGCGTGGGTCTGTGTCATTGATAGGCGAGGTCAGACGGCGTCCGCGAATGGACGTGGTCTTCCTCGCTTCACGCCATGACTGCGAGAAGCTGGGCTGCGGGGAACGCTGTGCTGGGACGTTTCATGGCAAGCTCCAGATGAAGTTGGAGGCGACATTATACTGCCCCGCGTATAGATTTGTGAAAAGA
This sequence comes from Verrucomicrobiales bacterium, assembly GCA_047616785.1. Taxonomy (GTDB): domain Bacteria; phylum Verrucomicrobiota; class Verrucomicrobiia; order Verrucomicrobiales; family DEV007; genus JAACDM01. The sequence goes on along the minus strand of JBLHHN010000234.1, from coordinate 94 downwards.
CAAGTGATGTAAATCGGCCACTTTGCTCTATCATTGAAAGCCAATATGATTCGCTTAGAGCTCACTGACCAAGACTTGACTGACATTGTCGAAG
>JBLHHN010000233.1:0-10041 GCA_047616785.1 Verrucomicrobiales bacterium | reverse complement strand
TTGTCACCTCCACACGCCGGTGCGTTACTACATGTTGAATGGTCAATTAACATGATTCATACTTTTCAATGGAGTGGAGAAACCGGCCATTGCCGGTGTAACCAGAGAGCACACACGAAGACGTCCGTTTCTATCGAGCCACCACCATTCAGGACTAACATCACCTAACCCCAATAATCGATGAAGAATAGTGGGGCGCCCTTCATACCTATTCCGTCCTTCGCGAACGTACCACGAAGTCTTCGAAAGTCGAGCGGTAGCCCCTATAGATGAATGGCACGGATTTATGTCAGATTTCGAACGATGCCAGGACATCTGACCAGCGCGACATGTGGCCATAAAATCGGAAACAAACTTCACTCGGCGGCGCTCTCCCTGGCAAGGCGCTTTGCGACAATGACGCCTCTTATTAAGAGAAAGGCTGCGATGCCAATGGCTGCCGCCATCGACCAACTGAAGTCGTCGAAGGGCCAGTCTTCGTGACCGGTATGGCCTGGGTGCGCTGAGGCGGTGGTGATGAAGGCGGCTAGGAGTGTCAGTATATATTTCATAGGGTGACTAGTTAGAGTTTCCGGAAATCGGTGGCGAGAAGTGGGAGGTCATGTTTGAGAAGGGCTCGAAGTTGTTGCGTGACCTTGCGCAAGACGAGACTGGATGGCGCGACGACTCGAATGACGGCGAGATTCTGATCGACAAGAGAGGCGCCAACATGCGCGACCGTGTTGGCTAAGTTAAGATGCTTGATCGACTGCGCAGCTTGTTCACCAGCGATCCAGAGAGCGCCGTAGTAGCAGAGATCCCATCCGGGGACTTTGAGTGGCCAGATGTTTTTCGTCGGTTCGAGAACGCAGCGCTCTCTGGCTAACAGTGTGTTATTCTGACAGATTTCCAACCGTGTCTCAAATTTTCTGAAGGCGTAGCGTTCACCATGGGCGACACGACCGGGAGCGAGAAGGTCGAGGAAGACCATGCTTGCGGTAGGAGCTAACTGGATCTTGATCGTCTGGCGGACGTCAGAGTCTCGTTGAGGGATGACCATCTCGGGCCAGTAATCTAACCAGGCGCCTTCGCCGATGCGGAACTGTTGGATCACATCGGCACGCCCTGAGGGCATGGTGTGATAACGTGTGGCGCTGGGAGACGTGAGGGCCACTTGGGCTCGATCGGCAATGTCCACATAGAGGGTGAGTTGATCTCCAGCAAAGAGGCCTGCTGTAGGGTTGACGAGCTGGAGTCCTAGCACTTCTCCTGTCCAGTAAGGCTTGCTCAAATGACAGAGGCCGCCTGCTTGGCGACGCGATAGCACGGTGCGATTGCGCACTTCATCATGGCGGAACGCGATCTCAACGGAACTCTGCAGGCTTCCTATCATACGGTCACATCGGCAAAGAGCACTTCGCGGTCGAACCACGCGTAAAGATCTTCTAACGCAATCCCTACGCGGAGATCGGTCATGAGGAAGGGCCGATCACCGCGCTTTTCTAGGCAGTCGCGCTTCATCTGTTCGACATCCGCGCCGACATAGAGAGCGAGTTCGACTTTGTTGACGATAAGCAAATCGGATTTGGCAATGGCAGGACCTCCCTTGCGCGGGATATCATCGCCTTCGGTCACGTCGATGACGTAGATGAAGATGTCAGCAAGTTCGGGCGAGAAGGTTGCCGTAAGGTTGTCGCCGCCGCTTTCGATGAGGATGAGTTCCAGGCCATCGAATCGCTCAGTCATCACATCGACGGCGTCCAGGTTCATCGAGATGTCATCGCGTATAGCAGTATGAGGGCACCCACCGGTCTCAACGCCTAAGATACGCTCTTCGGGCAAAGCTCCATGCCGAATGAGCATCTTGGCGTCTTCTTTGGTGTAAATGTCATTTGTTATGACGGCCATGTTGCGCGTCCCGCCGTAATGCTCACAGAGCTTGAGACACAAGGTGGACTTTCCGGAGCCGACGGGACCGCCGATCCCGACACGAATGGCCTTCTGAGGTTTGTTAGACATGACTAGGAAATGAAGAGGCGGGCATCGGCCGTCTCGTGTTGGGAGGCGCCGATGTCCCAGACGGGATTGAAACTACCGATCTCGTCTTCGGGTGTTTGGGTGGCTGAATCCAGATGTAATGAAAGGGCCTCCAATGCGCTGTGGAGGAGTTGCTGGGTTGCTCTAGGACCGAGTGGTAACAGCTTGAGCGCTGCTTGCAGAAGTGCGGAGAAAGTTTGGTAGGCGAGGGATGACAACGCCGCCTTTACAGGGATCCCTTCATTTGCGCTGATGACTCCCAAGACAATGGGACTCTGACAGTGCCGCAAAGATAGCGCGATACTTTCGTTCCAAGTGCGCTGGTAGAGATTCCATTGCTGTCGACCAATCTTCGATGCTGCCTCGCGCAATTGTCGTGTCGGTCGCAGTGCCCAAGAGAGCTGATCCAAACGCGCGATCTCTTCGACCACGCCATCCATGGCTGCCGAATGCGCATGAACCAGTAGCGGCATGTCGATGGTGCGTAAGGCGTGGGAAACATCGTGTTTCAGAAACAGATCGAGAGTGTCGACATCATGCACGATGCCCATCTGACAGACGCCCTCGAGCCCAAAGGAATGTGCGTAGGCTCCCACAGGCAAGGCGCTGTCGGAAAAATGTAAGAGGCGAAAGACCCAGTTCCAATCGTCCATGAATTAGTGCTTATGTGAGCATGTCTTGCCATGAAAGACATCCCTACGCAGTGAGTAGGGAATGCCGATACGATCTAACGACGCTGCCAAAGTATTCAGTTGTTCCAGGATGATCTCGTTCTCTCGAATCTCGACCGGGAGATGTTGATTACCCAGGTACCAACCGATCTTCGCCGCCATCTCCGTCTTCTGGGGGAGAGGAATGACGAGAACGTCTTCAGTTTGTTGCTCGATGAGAAAGACGCGCCCCTCTCCAGCATCTAACAAGGCACCATCCGACGCCGGGCTCTCCAGATTCACGGCCAGCTCGGTGCCGTCTTCGGCTTTGGCACGCCATCGACGTTTGTAGAGGGTATGACGATCGACTGACACCTTCGCAAAGGTGCTCGCTGCGTCTGTCGTCTGCTCTACTAGCAAGGTCATGGGTCAGAAGAGGAAGTAGCGCTGTGCTAATGGCACTTCGGACAGGGGTTCGCAGGTCAAGACTTCACCATCGGCCTTGACGGTGTAAGTCTCGGGGTCGATCTCGATATCAGGGCAGCTGTCATTATAAAGGAGATCGGCTTTGTTGATCTCGCGAGTCTTGGAAATGGGCACCAAACGCTTGTCAACTTTCAACTCGTCAGCCAAGCCTTTGTCTAGGCTGGCCTGACTGACAAAGGTCACACAGGTGCGGAATCGCGCTTTGCCATGCGCGGCGAACTGCGGTCGGTAGAACGTCGGCTGTGGCGTGGGAATGGATGCGTTAGGATCTCCCATGTTGGCCAGGGCGATCATGCCTCCTTTGAGGACCAGCTCTGGTTTCACACCGAAGAACATCGGTTTCCACAGGACAATGTCAGCGAGTTTTCCAACCATGAGCGACCCCACTTCAGTCGCCATGCCATGCGTGATGGCAGGATTGATCGTGTATTTGGCTATGTAGCGTAGGGCACGAAAGTTGTCGGCAGCGGGATGTTTCTCACTGGTTAGAGGACCAAACTGCACCTTCATCTTGTGCGCGGTTTGCCAGGTTCTGGAAATGACTTCGCCCACGCGCCCCATGGCCTGACTATCAGAGGCGATCATCGCGATGGCGCCGCGATCATGCAGGATATCCTCCGCCGCGATGGTCTGTGGACGAATGCGAGACTCGGCAAAGGCGACGTCCTCAGGGATCTTCGAGTCCAAGTGGTGACACACCATGAGCATGTCGAGATGTTCATCGATGGTGTTGACCGTGAAAGGCCGCGTCGGGTTGGTCGATGACGGCAAAACGTTAGAATGCGAACAGACTTTAAGAATGTCAGGAGCATGACCGCCACCGGCTCCTTCCGAGTGGTAGGTGTGGATGGTGCGGCCATTGATCGCAGCCAGCGTGTCTTCGACGAAGCCGGATTCGTTTAGGGTGTCTGTGTGGATGGCGACCTGGACGTCCATTTCGTCAGCCACCTTCAAACAGGCATCAATTGCCGCCGGGGTCGTTCCCCAGTCTTCGTGCAGCTTGAGACCGATGGCTCCCGCCCTGACCTGTTCACGAAGTGGCTCTTCCGTCGCACAATTACCTTTGCCGAGGAACCCGAGGTTCATGGGATATTCATCGGCGGCTTCGAGCATGCGATGGATGTTCCATTTCCCAGGCGTACAGGTCGTGGCATTGGTGCCAGTGGCAGTACCAGTACCACCACCTAACATCGTGGTCACACCGCTTGCCAGAGCTTCATCGATCTGTTGGGGGCAAATAAAGTGAATGTGTGAGTCCACACCACCTGCAGTGACGATCATGCCTTCACCCGCAAGGGCCTCGGTGCCCGCGCCAATGATCATGGGATCGAGTTTGCCCGTCTCCGGATCGGTGATCACCGAACCAATGCCATCTTGAATCCCAGGATTTCCCGCGTGACCGATGCCGACAATGCGTCCGTCCTTGATGCCGATGTCTGCGCGGACAAGGCCGATCTCGGCGTCCATGATAAACGCATTCGTGATGACAAGGTCCAGACACTCATCGTCGCTCGCCGTGGAGGATTGGCCCATGCCATCGCGGATGACTTTGCCGCCACCGAACTTCACCTCATTGCCATAGCCACCGGATTCGGCAATGAAATCGCGCTCCACTTCGACGAACAATTCCATGTCGCCAAGACGCACTTGATCGCCCACGGTCGGGCCGTAATGCTCAGCGTATTGTTTGCGTGTTAATTCTAAGCTCATAGCGCGCCGTTGATCTTCCCGTTTAGACCCCACACTTCGCGTGATCCCGATAGGGCGACTAGGTTCACTTCCCGTTCATCCCCGGGCTCGAATCGCACTGCGGTGCCTGCCGGGATATTGAGTCGAAAGCCACGCGTAGCGTCTCGATCGAAGTCGAGGGCGGCGTTCACTTCATAGAAATGGAAATGACTTCCGACTTGAATCGGGCGATCGCCGGCATTGGCCACGACGAGTGTCAGGGTCACCAGATCTTGGTTAGCGATCAGCGGCGCGGCACCTACTTTGGGAATGATTTCTCCAGGGATCATTGGATTGGATTGTGAACGGTGACGAGTTTTGTGCCATCGGGGAAGGTCGCCTCCGCCTGAACTTCGTGGATCATTTCTGGGACGCCCTCCATGACATCGTTACGTGTCAGGATGCGCGTACCTTCATCCATGAGACTAGCAACGGACTTGCCGTCGCGAGCGCCCTCGAAGATCTCGTAGGTGATGATGGCGATGGCCTCAGGGTAGTTCAATTTCAAGCCACGCGCTTGACGACGCCGAGCGAGATCCGCCGCGACGACGACCATGAGCTTCTCTCTTTCTCTAGGTGTTAGGTGCATTTAGACAGATAGGTAATTGGCCGTGGCTTCATCCGTGAGGTCGCCGATGGCGCCGTGTTCCACCACGGTACCGCGCTCCATGATGTAGAAGTAGTCGGCTGTGGCTTTGGCAAAGTCGAGATACTGCTCAACTAACAGGATGCTCATCTGATAGGTCTTCTTCAGATAGTGAATGGCATCTTCAATCTGATCGATGATCGACGGTTGGATGCCTTCGGTAGGCTCATCGAGAAGAAGGAGTGTCGGATTGGTAAGAAGCGCCCGTCCAATGGCAAGTTGCTGTTGTTGCCCCCCTGACAAGACACCACCTTTGCGGTTCTTCATCTCACTGAGGACGGGAAAGAGTTCGTAGACTTCCTCCAAACGTCCTTTACCGGCCTTCTTGCCTTGCACGCTAAGGCTGACTTTGAGATTCTCCCACACCGTGAGATTGGAAAAGATCTCGCGACCTTGCGGCACATAGCCGATGCCCTGAACAGAGCGTTTCTCGGTAACGGCACCTTTGAGTGGCTTGCCATCCATGGAAACGCTACCTTCGACCACATCGACGATGCCCATGATCGTCTTCAGGGTCGTTGACTTGCCGACGCCGTTACGACCTAACAACGTTACGACGCTGTTCTCGGGAATGGTCATCACGAGATCACGCAGGATGAGCGACTCATCATAACCCGCATGCACATCATGCAATTCGAGCTTCGGCGTGTCACTCATGCTTGCTCCTCCCCAGGTAAACTTCCTTCACCGTCGAATCACTGGCGACCTCGGAAAAGGTGCCCTCTTTGAGAACACTGCCTTGGTGCAGGACGGTAACCTTACGCGCGATCTGCCTGACAAAGACCATGTCGTGCTCGACCACAATCACACTATGCTTGCCCTCAAGACTGATAAGAAGCTCGCCAGTGCGCTCTGTTTCCTCATCGCTCATGCCAGCAGCGGGCTCATCCACGAGCAACACGCGCGGTTTCTGCGCTAACAACATGCCAATCTCGAGCCACTGTTTCTGACCGTGAGACAAACTGCCTGCGAGCTCGCCACGTCGATCTTGAAGACGGATGAGCTCCAACACCGACTCAATTTCTTCGCTGTCTTCGCACGATTCCTTATAAAACAAGGCTTTGCGGACACTTCGATCGCGATTGAGGGAAAGCGTCATGTTCTCGTAGACGGTATGTTTCGAATAGATGCTCGGAGTCTGAAACTTTCGTGCGATGCCGAGCCGATTGATCTGAAACTCCTTCAGTTTGGTCAGGTCAAAGTCGCGACCATCCTCACGATGATAAATGAGCTTCCCCTCATCGGGACGCGTTCGCCCGGTGATGAGATCCATGAAGGTGCTCTTGCCCGCGCCATTCGGACCGATGACAGTGCGTAGTTCGCCATCGGTAAGGTAGAAGGTAAGATCATTGATCGCCTTGAAGCCATCAAAGGCTTTCGTCGCGCCTTCGACAGAGAGCGCTAGATCGGTATCACGATAAACGGGAGAGACCATTAGGATGTCGCGATGTTAGTTTCAGGATTTCCGGTGCGTCTCTTGGCCCACAAAGCTTTCGCTTGTGCCCATAGACCAACGATGCCTTTTGGCATGAAGAGAACGACTAGGACAAAGACCATTCCAAGAATGATCAACCAACTCTCTGGGTAAGCGCGAGTGGCCCAACTCTTGAGGAGATTGACCACAATGGCGCCAATAACAGGACCCAACTTGGTCCCACGCCCCCCCACAGCAACCCACACCACGATGTCCAATCCCTTCGCGGGCCACATTTCACTTGGATTGATGATGCCCGCCTGAGGCACATAGAGCGCACCTGCTAGGCCAGCGATCATAGCGCTGATGACAAAGATGAAGACTTTAAAATGCGTCGTCGAGTAGCCGGAGAAACGCACCCGATTCTCCGAATCTCGGATCGCTTGTTGAATCTTTCCAAACTTCGTTTCTAACATCCAGGCGACGAGCCAATAAACCGAAAGGAGGAGTATGCAGGACGCAACAAAGAGCCAACGAGACGTCGCTTCCGTCCGAATGTCTGCGCCCAAGATAAATTTGAAATCCGTGAAGCCGTTATTGCCACCAAATGTGAAGTCATTGCGGAAGAACAACAGTGCTGCTGCGTAGGTGAGCGCCTGAGTGAGGATGGCGAAGTAGACGCCCTTGATACGTGATCGAAAGGCGAGGATACCAAAGATCAGAGCGACCAATCCAGGCACCCACACCGCCGCCGCGATAGCGAAGATAGGACTATAGAACGGTTTCCAATGCACTGGCAGTTTCTCATAGCCGAGGAAAACCATGAAATCGGGAAGCTTACTGCCATACGATCCCAGCTCGCCAATCATGAGCATCAGATACATGCCAAAAGCATACCCCCCGAGCGCGAAGAATAAACATTGCCCCAAACAAAGCAGCCCTGTATAGCCCCAAAGCATATTGAGACTAATGGCGAAGATCGCATAACAAAGGTACTTTCCCCAGACACCCAATGTAAAGCTGCTGACATGAAGCGTCGATTCAGGGGCAAAGAGAGCATTGCACATCGGCAAAGCCAACATCACGCCGAGCAGTAGGACAATGAATCCAAGATCACTGGTATCCTTCATCGCCAGCCATCCTTTCAAACGTGTGAGTAGGGTATCCATCAGTCATCAAGGCTACGCGAACGCGCCGGGAAGAGCCCTCTTGGTTTGAATTGAAGAAAGAGAATAATCATGAACAAGACCGAGATCTTGCCCATGACCGGCCCGAGAATGGGTTGCAACCCTTGGTCGACCATGCCGATACCCAGGGAAGAAATGCCGGCTCCTAGCAAGTTACCGACTCCACCGACAACCACGACCATGAAGCTATCGACAATGTACGTCTGCCCCATGGAGGGGCCCACATTGCCAATCTGAGAGAGAAAGGCTCCTGCCAATCCGGCCAATCCTGATCCGAAGGCAAAGGTGATCATATTCACCCTTCCCGAAGGGACACCAAGACACGAAGCCATCTGCCGGTTCTGCATGGTGGCTCGCACATGCAAGCCCCAGTTGGTCTTCGATAACAACAGATAGGTGCCAATAACCACAAACGCCACGCAAACGATCAAAGCCACACGACTATAAGACATGGAGACATCACCAACAGTCAAACTACCTGCCAACCATTCCGGTGATGACACCGAGACGTTGGCAGCGCCAAAGTAAAGACGGAACATCTGTTGCAGCACCATGGAAACACCCCAAGTGGCTAGCAATGATTCCAAAGGTCGTTTGTAGAGAAACTGGATCATCCCCTTCTCTAGCAGGGCCCCAACGATTGCGGAGACAAGAAAGGCCAATGGCACCGCGGCAATGAAGTAGTAGCCATAGGCAGCGCTAGTCTCTCCAAAGGCTGCCGCAAACTGGTTCTGTACAATGTAAGTCGTGTAGCCGCCAATGGCAATGAACTCGCCATGAGCCATGTTAATCACCCCCATTTGTCCAAAGGTAATGGCAAGCCCATAAGACACTAAGAGAAGAACGGAACCCAAACTGAGTCCTCGAAAGAGCGTGCCAATGAAGTCGACAAATTTTTGATGGCTATCGATCTTCACCAAAGTCTTCTTGGCTGCCGCGATCATCTCTGGTGTTGGTTTAGGGTTGGCGCCTTCCCTCACACAACGTTCAATATAGTCTCGAGCTCGGAAGGACTTCATCGCACCTAAATCTGAAATCGCCTTGAGGCGTTCTTCCAAGGTTCCATTGGCAAGTTGCGAAATCGCCACGGCCTCTTGGAAAGACTTGCGCGTATTCGGATCCTTCTGTTTCTCGATCCGTGCTTTGAGGTCGGGCAAGTACTCTGGATTCTGGCTCAAGCCAAGCTTCTGAACGGCCTCAACGCGCTTGTTGAGATCCGGGGAACTCAGATCAATAAGATCTACGATGCGCTTCAGTATCTTGCGCAGTTGGCGGGAAGGTCGATCAACGGTAGGTTCCTCAGCAGGAATCACGGCATCTCCCGTGAGGAGATTGGTGTAGGCCTCCCCGTCTTTGAGGAGAATAGAAGGGGATTCAGGGAGCCCCACCCGAAAGATCTGGCCACCTCGCCATGCCTCAACCATTTGTGCAATGATCGGCGCGCCTTCATCTCCAAGAGCCTCGAGAGCGGCGGCGTGTTCTGGATCTTCGGAAAGAACGACCTCGACAAGCAAGCGCCGAGCTTCCTTCTCATCAGCCCAAGTCGCCCTGGCCAATAGTAATGATAGGAAGAATACCTGAAAAAGTATTACCGTGAAGTGTCTAAAACCCATATGGCGATGTTCAGTATCGGAATGCCTGCGGCGGCAGTCCGTAGTGGTGACTTTTAGTCTCCACGTATTTCTCATGGTTCTCGGCAGCGACTTGAAAGTCGCAACTACCATGAGAAACCCCCTACCCACCCGTTAATGAATGGGTAGGGGCATCAGAGATACAGCCCCAATGTTAATCAAGGATTGGTTTCTTACTTCTTCTTGAAGGTGCCTTTAAGGAAAGGCTCTCCGAAGACGTCTTTGATGGTTTCAGAGATGGCAAATTGGCCATTCTCCAAAGTCTCACCAATATACACGGTCT
>JBLHHN010000232.1:0-10045 GCA_047616785.1 Verrucomicrobiales bacterium | reverse complement strand
TCAACATCTCTTTGTTGCTTCCTGCCATGCCTAAGAAAACTCATCCGAAGAATCCCCACGGCAGAAAGTGAAACTCACCACGGCACAGAACGAAACTCACACAGCACCAACCGGCTTGATCTCCACGGTTGTTAGCGCCTCGGAACATGACTGAAGGCTCTTCCGTTTTAATCGATTGGGAACTTTGTCCACCACAGCTTCAGCGATGCTACCAAAGTCGACTTTCAGCGGATGCTACATGCCCTAGCCATGCTCTTTGACCACGCGATCTATCAGTCGTAAACTCTGCCCACTGCCGAGGACTCGCGAGATGAGCTGGTGCAACTTTTCGCGGAATTCCAGCCATTCATCGGGAGATTCAGGCTCTTCCGTCGGCACACTGGCTTCAGGTGACTCGTTAGACTCTAACACTGCGGCATTCACTCCTCCTGCCGCAGTAGGAGCAACCACAGGAGACAACTTAATCCGCTGGGTTAGCTGGGTCGCAGGAAGTTGACTTAGCACTGTCGCATTCTCCCTGACGAAATGACGCGCTGCGGTGCCTATCTGATCAGGATCCGCATGAATCTCGGTCAGAACCATCAATCTCACAACACCCTCGCGGAACACGAAAAACTGACATTGATCATAGCCGAAGTAGAACTCCGTGATGTTTCTGCCCACAGCTTGATAGCCATCACACATCTCCGTCACTGTCCCGCATATGAGATTCGCCTTTTCGTCAGAGATTGGCAAGTGATTCGCAACGATGAAATCTGTGAAGAGCAAACAAGCTCCAATGACTGGACCATAACGGTGCAGGTCCGAAAGCGCAGCTACTAGCGAGGCGTCAGCAGGCACTGTTCTATCGAAGTTCTCCGCGCAGTTGCTTGATAGGAATGGCCGCTGTCGAGACCATGCCATTGATCTCGGAAGTCTGAACTCCGTGACTTTGGTTGAAACGAAAGCCCACCCTGGACTCGCCTTCGCCGAAGGCACCGTAATCTACCATGTGCATGCCTAGGTCCTCTCCCAAGCGCACCACAAAGTACTGCAAGTAATCGATCTCCTCGCGAAAGTTCTCGGCGTCCTCCGCAGTCGCTGAACTCGCGACTCGATCACCAGCGATACGGAACATCAGACCTCCTGACGTAGCAAATCCGCTGATTGCGGCAGGAAACTGCTAGTAACACCGATTTTGGCCCATTTATCGATATTTTTCCTAGAATAATGCATTATTGAGAAATTCCATATCCTCATTCTGAAAATAAACCACAACAACAACAATGATAGACCTGATTCGGCGGAACACCGCTTTAATTTATCGCTATGCTAACCTGTTAACAGCAAGAGGATTGCGGTGTGCTTATAATAGTTCAGGCGGTGCCTCAATCCTATGTCAAGAGGTCTGAACATCGTGGTTTGGGCTCTGCTAATATCTGAGATCAGCCGTTTCATGGCGAATCTCTAGACCAAAGCCTCATTCAGGTTCATTGAGAAAACCGAAATGAGGGATGTTCTTAACTATCTAAGATCGAACTACGCTAACCTACCTCTGAAAGGCAATTAATTCTATGGTAAATACAAATAATCTCTCTATTTTAGCGCTCTCCTCGAGTGAAAACGAAGGTGTCCTCACTCGACAGGGCTGCCTCGAAGGCATAATCGGCCACATTGAAGGCCTTCAGATCCTCCACCTTGCTTAACCCGTTGCGGATGATGAAGTCTGCCATCATCCCCCGGGCTCGCTTGGCGAAGAAGCTGATGATCTTGACTTTCCCTTTCTTCGTATCTTTGAAAACCGGCGTGATGATCTGCCCTTTCAAGGCTTTCGGACGAACCGCGCCGAAATACTCATTGGAGGCGAGATTCACCAGAACATCATCGCCTTGCTTCTTCAACGCCGCGTTCAGAGCCTCCGTGAGACTCGCTCCCCAGAACGTATAAAGGTCTTTTCCCCGCTTGGTGCCCAGTTTCGTCCCCATTTCCAGGCGATACGGGAGCATGAGGTCCAATGGACGGAGCAACCCATAGAGCCCAGATAGGATCCGCAGATGCTCTTGGGCAAAGTCCCAGTCCTTCTTTTCGAACAAATCGAACTCGAACCCCTGATACACATCCCCCTTGAATGCGAGCAAGGCCTGCTTGGCCTCGCCTTTGGGAAACGGCGCGATCCATGACTGAAATCGCTCATGATTCAATTCGGCAAGTTTCTCACTGATGCCCATCAATCTGCCTAACTCCTTCTTGGAGAGCATCCTCGCCACCGCGATCAACTCTTCCGAATCCTTCAAAAATGCGGGCATCGTCTTTCGTGAGACGAGACTCTGAGAAGAATAATCGAGAGTCTTTGCAGGGGAGAGGATGGCAATCATGCTGCCAAACTTCGGAAAGTCAGGCCGCTTTGACAACTGAATTGAGAGGGGTATGATGCGCCCCCCACACAAAGAAACATTACACCAGAAAAGCACTTCCCATGTCCGCAGAACAAGCCACCTCCTACGCTTTCCAAGCTGAAGTTCAGCAGCTTCTAGATATCGTCATCAATTCTCTCTACACGGATAAAGAAATCTTCGTGAGAGAACTGGTTTCCAACGCTTCGGATGCCTTGGAGAAGATGCGGAGGACCCAGCTCACCGAGCGGGATGTCTTTGATGATGCCCTTCCCCTGGAGATCAACATCACCACAGACGATACAGCCAACACTTTCACCATCGCTGATTACGGCATCGGCATGACCCGCGACGAAGTGGTCGAGAACATTGGCACCATCGCCCACTCAGGCTCCAAGCAATTTCTCAAGGCCCTGACCGAGTCCGACCAGAAAGAGTCAAACCTCATCGGTAAATTCGGTGTCGGTTTCTACAGCTCCTTCATGGTCAGTGACGATGTCAAAGTCTACACCCACTCATGGAAAGAAGGGACCGAGGATCTCTGCTGGGCCAGTGATGGCAAGACCGGCTACACCATCGAGGAAGCACCAGGCCAGCGCCGCGGTTGTAAGATTGTCATCAAGCTCAAGGAAGGATTCAAAGAATACGCCAAAGAGTATCGGATCAAAAGCATCCTCGAGACCTACAGCAGCTTCGTCCCCTTCGCCATCAATCTGAATGGCGAGCGCGTGAATAAGATCGAGGCGCTCTGGCTGAAGAATAAAAACGAAGTCAGCGATGAAGACTACAGCGCGTTCTACAAGTTCATCGCCCACGCGCATGATGAACCTGCATTCCGCATGCACTTCAGCACCGATGCTCCGCTCTCTATCAATGCTCTCATCTTTACACCGAAAGAGAATCCCGAGAAGATGCTCTCCGGCCCCGTCGATCCAGGCGTGTCCCTTTACTGCAAGAAAGTTCTCATCGCGGAACAGCCGAAAGGGCTCCTGCCAGAATGGTTACGCTTCCTCAAAGGCGTCATTGATAGTGCCGATCTTCCTTTGAACATCTCCCGCGAGAGCATGCAAGACAGCGCGCTCATCCAGAAGATCAACCGCGTCATCACCAAGCGTTTCCTCAAGTCACTTGAGGGCGAGGCCAAACAGAATCCCGCCGAATACGAAGAGTTTTACGGGAAATTCAACCGCTTCATCAAGGAAGGCATCGCTTCGGATTACGATCACCGAGACGCGCTGGCCAAGCTCCTCAAGTTCGAGTCCACCTTCACCGAGGCTGGCAAATTGACCGATCTCCAAGGCTACATCGATCGCGCCAAGGACGAACAGAAAGAGATCTATTTCATCATCGGCCCCAACCGCGACTCCATCGAAGCAGGCCCGTACCTCGAGGCCTTCAAAGCACGCGGGTTGGAAGTCATCTTCTTCTACGACCCCATCGATGACTACGTCGTCAATGCGTTAGGAAAGTTTGAAGACAAGGATCTCATTTCCATCGACCGAGATGACATCAAACTCGAAGACACCTCCGCTCCCGAGGGCGATGCCCTCGACGCGGATGCCAGCACGAAACTATGTGATTGGATCAAAGATCAGTTAGGCGATCGGGTCGCGGCCGTGCGCATCGGAGATCGTCTCGTCGATAGCCCAGCCATCGCCCTCACCCCAGATGACGGCATGAACGCTCAAGTCCGTCAGATGATGAAATCGATGAATCAAGATCCTGGCACTACCAAAGTCATCCTCGAGCTCAACCCGCGCCACAGCGTGGTGAAGAAACTCGCGACCGCGTCCGAAGGAAATCCTGACTTGGCCAAACTCGTCACCCTCCAGATCTTCGACAATGCGCTTCTCTCCGCCGGTCTGTTAGAAGAAAGCAAAGACATGGTCAAGCGTGTCTACGACATCATCGACCAAGCGCTCTAACGGACGAACTTATATCCTGAGCTAACAAACGTATTACGGGCTTCCAGCCGCTCTCACTAGCGAAGCGCCAAAGCCTAGCGCCATGCCCTCGATGAAGGCGTCCAAAGTCACCCCCCTTTCTCCCCATCTCCGATCCCTTCAACGGCGCCCTCAAGCGCCCCACGCAAAAAGCAAATTCCTAGCAACCGCCCCACGCAAAAAGCAAATTCCTAGCAACTGCAAAGAGTGACCAAGATCCTTGCCAGTGCCAGATGGACTCATGAAATCCGCCACCGTCCCAAGCCATAGGTTGTGCCGCCCGCACTTCCACAGCAGGGCGTCGACGAAGAGAGACCGAAATGGCTTCTCAGTCGGCTCGCGTTCTGGAAGAAGAAGCCCGATTCGAAATAAGGCCTTCCAGCTCAAGGAGCGGCCGAGGGCGATCTCGATAAATAACCATATTTTGATAATTATAATTAACACTAAAATATGCAGAAATCCTAACCAGCTCATCCTGTTACCAATATGAACTCCCCTACAATCCGAGGAATCTGCACCTTTGTTCTGCGAGCAATCGTTGCCGCGACCTTGATCTTCTCCGCTGGTGGAGAGGACCGGATCGATGGCGATCCGCCGGAATTGGAGCGGGGAGACCTCGATTCTTCCGAAGCCGAAGCTGCCAGTGCGGATGACTTTTCTCTCGACGATTACTCATTCAGTGACAAAACAGCTTCAGAATCCAGTGTTGGACAGGCCATCAGCCGGCCTTCCGTGACGTTGAAGTCCGATTATTTCGGCTACTACGAAACAGCTCCAGATACCGGGGACGACCATCTCGGAAGAGGCGATCTTGAAGTCCGCTTCGAAGGCTTGCTCGGATCGGGATTCAGCTATGTGGTCGCACCCCGACTCCGATGGGACTCCGGAGACAACACTGCCGAACGATTCGAATTCCGCGAACACGGTCAACGACGCCCACTAGCAACCCTACAGGAAGCGAAAGTCACATGGGCCTCTGAACATTTAGAGATCATGATAGGCAAGGACGTCTTCAACTGGGGCGTCGCGGATGCCTACAGTCCGGTCGATAATTTGAACCCCTGGGACTATCTAGATGTGCCGACGAGCGAGCGGATTGGCGTACCGGCCCTTTCTCTCTATCACTTCAACGAACTGTTCGAGATCCAAGGCGTCTGGCAGCCCTGGTTCTCGCCGAGTCGCATCCCTCTTCCTGGATTTGAGAACCGGTGGCTTGGTGACTTTCAAAGTTTCCTAGCATCCTCAAATGGAAATCTCGGGATCGCTCCTGGTTCGTTCTCTTTCGATGGCGTCCGTCTTCCCAGTGACAGCCTCGATAACTCGCAATTTGGACTGCGTCTCTCTAGCAGCAAGCTCATCGACGGATGGGATCTGGGGTTGATCTACAATCGAGGACACCAGTCTACCGGTGTTTTCCGAGGCGATCTGACACCGGCGGGGATCGTCGCGTCGCTGCGCTACCCTCAATACTACGAGGTGGGCGCAAGTTTCTCGACGGTCTTGGGCGAGTGGCAGGTTCACGGAGAAGGTTCATATCACTCCACCAATCGGAAGGAAATGGATGACGACTACATCGATTACATCGTGGGAGTGAATCGGACCTTCAGTGATCTGCCCATCCCAGGAGTGGAGGAAACACGGTTGATCGTGGAATATGCCGGGGAAGAAATCACCCGAGAGATCTCCGCCGGCAGTCCTTACTTGGGTTCACGTCAGTTCTCCCGTCCATTCGAAGATGCCCTGATCGGGAACCTGACCTTCAAATTTTCTGAAGAGACCGAAGCCGCACTATCAGGATCCTACGACTTTGCCGATGATGGATGGATGTTTGAAGCAAGTCTGAGCCACAAGTTTTCATCGAACTTCAAAGCACAAGCAGGCACGCAGTATTTCGGAGGCCCCAAGGACAGTTTCATTGGCAAATGGGACGCCAATGATCGATTCTTTCTCTCACTGACACACACTTATTAAATAGACCATGAGATTTCTGATTCTGACCACCGCGAGCTTGATACTATGGACGACGTGCGCCTTTGCCATCACTGGAAGAGAAGTCATGGAAGAGCGAGATCGTCGTCACAATCGCAATTTTGAAGAATCGTGGGTCGTGATGAATCTCTATGATAAAAGAGGGAAAGCGAAAGCACCACGGCTGATGATCACTTACTCGAGAAAGGAATCCGAATTGGATCAACGGTTGGTCAAATTCGCAGAACCGGCTGACATTCGCAGTGTGGGTCTATTGACCTGGGAACAACCTGGGGACAAGGAGGATGACCAATGGCTGTATCTACCAGCAGCCAAGAAAGTGAAACGCATTGCTGGGAGTGGGAAAAAGAATCAATTCATGGGGACTGATTTAGCCTTCGAGGATCTACGCCCGGAGAATCTTGCCGCGCACGAATACACCATATCGGGCGAGAAAGAAATCCAAGGCGCGCAATGCTGGGAGATCACAGCGACTCCATCAACGTCAAAAGAGAAGAAAGGCAGCGGCTATAGCAAACGCGTGATCTACATTCGTCAGGACAACTATTTCCCAGTTCGAACAGAATACTATAACACTCGCGGGAAACCCAGTAAAACGGCGACCTCGGACAAATTAATCAAAGTCGCGGGACAAGCATGGAGAAGTGACCTCGCGACCATTGAGCGCCTCCGTGAAGGCACGAAGACAGTCCTCATTCATAAGAAGAGAACGTTGGACAAAGAACTACCAGCCTCACTCTTCACCCAACAAGGCCTAAAGCGGCCGGTGGGAGCGAAGTGAGTCAAAGTTTAAGAGCACCCTCATCTAGAACCGCGACGCTTCCATGGAACGATTGATGACATGGATCACGGCACACCCTCGTGTTGCCGTTCTTATAGTCGCATTGATCACCCTCGCCTTCGCCTTTGGCTTGCCGCGAGTGGGGATCGATTCGTCCGGGAATATGCTGATGATTCCCGGCGACCCGGATGCCATTTACTACGACGAGGTCCGGGAGGTCTTTGGTGACGATGTGATCCTCTCGATCGTCATCAAAGCGGAGAATATTTTTCAGACAGCGATCCTACAATCAATTGAGAATATAACATCCAACGCGGAGGAACTTCCGGGCGTCCAACGAGTGATCAGTTTGTCAACGGTGACAAAGATCCGCGGTCGCGACGGTGTCCTGGAAACCGATCATCTGGTACCTAACATTCCAACGGATCCAAGCGAACTCGACTTAATTCGAGCCGACGCTCTCTATCAACGTCTGTTCCACGGGGAAGTTATTTCCGATGACGGAAATACGGCTGCGGTGAACCTGTTTGTCGCAGACAAACCAGACGATCCACACTTCAATAACAGGCTAACCGCAGAGGTCCAAGCAATCATTGATCGGGAGGCGAAGGCCTTGGGAGAAACCGTCAAGATCTATCAGACGGGAGTGCCTACCTTAAAGGTCACTATGATGGAATTCATTCAGCGGGATATGATGCGCCTGCTTCCATTCAGTTTCTTGGTGGTCTTTTCCACGCTCTTCTTTCTCTATCGTAGCGTGAGTGCTGTGGTCATTCCTGCGGTTACTGGATTGGTCAGTATTGTCATTACGGTAGGGTTTATGGGCTATGTCGGAATCCCATTTAATCCGATGACGGCTATTATTCCACTGCTTCTGGTAGTGATCGGGGCGACTGAGGACATGCATCTGATCTCCGAGTATGGGCTGGCTCTTGAGCGCGGAGAGTCCAAGACCCAAGCAATACGATCGATGGCGAGCAAAGGCGGACTCGCCGTCTTTCTCACTTCGCTTACGACGATACTCGGGTTCGTCACGATCATTGGCAATTCGATCCCAATCCTACGCGGTTTCGGAATCGCGGCATCCTTCGGCATGTTGGTGAACTTTGTGGTCACTGTCTTGCTAGTGCCGACGCTGTTACTGTGGCTGCCGCTACCGACACAGCAGATCGCCAGCGGTAGACGCCAAATGGCTGCGGCAACTAACGTGGCGAGAACAGCGTCGAGGCGTCGATTCATGATTGTTGCCTTGTCAGCATTACTTGTGGCAATCGGCGTAATCAGTTCACAAAAGATTGTGAACAACACGGATTATCTTGGCTTCTTTCATGAAGACGCCCCGGTGCGTCAAACGTTTGCAGATATCGGGGAACATCTCGCAGGAGCACACAGTTTCTACGTCGTCATTGATACGAAACGTGAGGATGGCCTAAAGGATCCTGAAGTGCTCCGAGAAATCGCGGAATTCTCCGATTTCATCGCGACTCAGACAGACAAGGTCTCCGGATACCCCAATCTGATTCGGACGACACATCGGGAGATGAATGACGGCAATCATGATTTCTATGCGATTCCAGAATCAACCAATCTCGTCGCTCAGTACAACCTGATGTTGAATCAGGACGATCTGGATCGATTCGTCGATTCAGAGTATTCGAAGACCTGCCTTCTGGTTCGAACCAAGGTGAGTGGTTCAAATGAGATCCGAGAGCTGATACCAAGGATCGAGCAATTCGCCAACCGGTACATGCGGGTCGGACTTGATTTCAAGATCACGGGTGAAATGATTCTCGTTGCTGGTGCTTCTGATAGAATCGCCGCGGGAATCTTCGATAGCTTACTCATCTTACTAGGATGCGTTCTTGTGGTGATCTCGCTGCTGTTCTGGTCGGTGAAAGCAGGTCTGTTAGCGCTCATTCCAAATTTCATCCCAGTGATCGTCAATTTCGGAGCCATGGGAACTTTCGGCTATGCGCTAGGACCTGGCACCTTTCCTGTGGCCCTGATCGCCTTTGGAATCGCAGTCGATGACACCATTCATTTCATGGTGCGCTATCACAAAGAATTGAAATCGGCTGACAACGAAATCGAAGCTGTCGAGAGAAGCGTCGAAAAGGAATTTCGGCCAGTCGTCGCATCATCCATTGCGTTGATTCTAGGATTCTTGGTTCTAACGCTCTCCGATTTCGGCTCCACCTACCAATTCGGCATCCTCGCAGCGTTGAGTATAACCGCAGCTCTCCTCACGGATCTTTACCTAACACCCGTACTATTCCTTTTCTCGCCCCTCATTTCGGCATGGGATTACCTCACTTTGAAGATCCGCGGCGATTCTCTTCACGAGAGTCAGCTATTCAAAGGCCTCAAGCTGTCTGAGATCAAGAAGATCGCCCTCGCCGGAACGCTCGTCGACTATGCCAAAGGCGAAGTGGTCGTCGAGAAAGGAGAAGTGGGAGCCGATGTCTTCTTTGTGGTCGAGGGTAGCGCCCAAGTCATCAATCCGGATGCCTCTGTTGGAGACACCACTGAAAGTCGTGTTCTAGAGGAACTTGAGCGAGGTGCCCTCTTTGGAGAGATGGCGTTTATCTCTAAGCAGCCACGGAGTGCGACCGTCGTGGCCAAAGGGCCTCTTCAATTGATTCAGATCAATGAAGGCGTGCTAGAGCGTTTGCGAGCTCAAAACCCTCGCATTGCGGCCAAAGTGTTCTACAATTTCTCCCATATACTCAGTGATCGCTTGCGAAAGATGACCGATAAAGAGATTGAGACTCCTACAGATTAGAACTCAACGTAGGTAGTGCCGATTCGGGCACAAGTTCCATGTTAGTCGGGGACTAAAACCGGCTCTCCGTCAGATTGGCTGGGCCTGAATCAGCGAATCCCGAAGAAATCAGGATCAGTCAGAGTCCTCTTCGTTACTGATGATCAAGGGGTTATGGGCTCCGACTCGGCACAGCATC
>JBLHHN010000231.1:0-10056 GCA_047616785.1 Verrucomicrobiales bacterium | reverse complement strand
CTCGCCCCCGGGACACCCATGCCAGCCACTCTGGAAATCTCCCAGCCACCACAGCTGGGAGCTAGTCTGCAACGAGATCCGACCAATTTACTTGTCACTATCACTGGTTAAAACACTGAAGTCTCCCCAAAATCCTTTTCTGATACGATCAAGCCAGGCGACAGGAAAGAGGCTGCCCCGGTGCCAGGTGGTTTCAATTTCGATCTCTGGGAAGGCCCCGCACCGCACCGTGACTACCGTCCAGCGCTCCTTCCGCGGCAATGGCGCCACAACTACGATTACTCCGGCGGCATGGTCACCGATTTCGGCGCCCATCACATTGACATCGTGCAGTGGGCTCTGGACATGGACACCTCCGGCCCCGTGAAATTTGAAAATTTCAGTGCCACGTTGCCGGATAAAAGCGAACTCTACAACACCGCAACCAGCTTCCACTTTGAAGCCATTTACAAAGATGGCACCCGCATGATCGTGGCCGATGACCGTAGCTCCACGGGCGAGATCCTTTTCGAAGGCGAAGACGGCAAGTCCATCCTCGCCACGCGCGATGCTCTCACCATGACACCAACCGAGCTTCGTCGGGAGAAGATCCAAGACAACGAGATCAAACTTCAGACCTCCTGAAGTAGCAAATCCGCTGGTTGCGGCAGGAAACTGCTAGTAACACCGATTTTGGCCCATTTATCGATAATTCCGATATAATACCGCATTATTGAGAAATTCCATATCCTCATTCTGAAAATAAACAGCAATAACAACAATGATAGAATCTGAATCGGCGGAACATCACCTTCATTTATCGCTATGCTAATCGGTTGATAGTAAAAGGATTACAATGTATTAATGATAGTTAAGGCGGTGTCTCAATCCTATGTCAAGAGGTCTGAACTTTATGAAAGCCGTGGTCACGCCATGAACTTCATCGACTGCATCTACAACGGCAAACCCACGGTCGCCCAGATCGAAGCCGCCCACCGTACGATCTCTGTCTCACACCTGGCGAACATCGCCATCCGCAGTGGTATCAAAGCCTTCGATTGGGATCCCGCGAAAGAGCAATCCTCGGACGCCAAGATCAACGCCGGTCTCGACCGTCCCATGCAAGCCCCTTACGCGATCTAGCACAGACCCAAGCACCGAACAAGCATGCGACACCGCAGAGGCGGAGAGAAGCAGAGGCTAGCTATGCTAGCGGATGATCAAATCTGGACCAACAGAGACAGGATCATGAGGCTTCGAACAAACCGCAGAACAACTCTGTCTTCTTTCGGCCAATGTATCGCATCTAGCTTTTCTCTGCTTCTCCCCGCCTCTGCGGTGCTTTTTATTTACTGTAAAGATAGTCGCGACTTCCAGTAGCATGATCCTGTTCCCATGATCCTGTCTCTTCCTTTCGCCCTGTCTGCTTCGCCCGCTTCAACGGTGCAGAGCTAATCACCCAACCAGCCCGCGCAGGACATCGACGGTGACCGTCGTGAGATCTGTGTGAGCGGCGTCTGCCTCTGACAAACTCTCTATCGGATGCGTGGTCGCCACGGCCAGGACCTTAATACCACCTGCTTGGGCCGCAGCGATTCCCACATGGGCGTCCTCAATGACCACACACCGGTCGGGCGTAAAGCCGAGGCGCTCGGCCGCAGTCAGGAAGACTTCTGGGTCTGGTTTGCCTTTGGAGACATCGGCGGCGGCGACGATGTCCTGAAATTTGCCGGTCACGCCGATGACTTCCATGACGGCGTCGATATTGGCTCGTGGCGTGGAAGAACCGACTGCTCTTGGGACACCTGCAGCCTCCAGCCCTTCTAACAAAGCAAGCACTCCCTGCAATGGATCGATGCCTTCACGTCTCACAAGCTCACGATAGAGACCTTCTTTCCGATCCGCGAGGAACTGGATCCGATCAGGATCGTCTGGTTCCGCCCATTTGAAGACATGCGGGATGATCTGCTCATTGCGCATCCCGAAAGACGTTTCAAACGCGCCTTCAGGGAGAACGAGACCTTCTTCCTCAATCAGCAGATCCCAACTTCGACGATGAAACTCCTCGGAATTGATGATCACGCCATCCCAATCAAAGATGAGCGCGAAATCAGCTTTGGCCATACGCTAGTCTGTCTAAGCGACCGGCTCCGTACTCAGATAGCGCTCCTGTGCGGCACGCTCAGTGCTACTCGGTTTGCTATCATTGCCCTCATTGCTCGAGGCAATGAGTTCGTCTCGGAATTTGGCGACAAAGCTTGAAGTCGGCCAAGCAGACGCTTCACCAAAGGCACAGATGGTCTTCCCATCAATGTTCTTGGCCACGGCTTCTAGCGTGTCCACATCATCGGGGAGGCCCTCACCTTTCACAATGCGATCGGTGATTTTCTTCATCCACAACGAGCCTTCACGGCACGGCGTGCATTGTCCGCAGCTCTCATGGGCGTAGAAATTGTTGATGTTGTTCAAGACCCAAGTCATCGAGCGGCTGTCATCCATGACAATGACCCCACCGGACCCAGCCATGGAACCACAAGCCATCAGCGTGTCGAAATCCATGGGAATGTCTTCCACCCCGATCTCCACTTCTTCATCGCCGCGCTTGATCTTGAAACGCTCATCGCCCCGCAGCACTTTGGCGGAACTGCCTCCAGGAATGACGGCTTTGAGCTTTCTGCCAGGAAGAAGACCGCCACAAACGTCATTGAGAAGTTCTCCAAAGGTCAGTTTGCCGACCTCCACTTCATAGTAACCCGGTTTCTGCACATCCCCACTGACACACAAGAGGCGTGTTCCGGTGTTACGCGGCGTGCCAAGCTTGGCATACTCCTCGCCGCCCATTTCCATGATGTGCTTCACATGGCAGAGCGTTTCCACATTGTTGACAATGGTAGGGTTCATGTAGAGACCCAATGCTGCGGGAAAGTAAGGAGGCTTGATCCGTGGGTAAGGACGCTTGCCCTCAAGCGATTCGATCAAGCCGGTCTCTTCGCCGCAAATGTAGGCACCCGCGCCGCGATGGACATAGATCTCAAGATCGAATCCGCTGCCTTGGATGTTCTTGCCGAGGAAACCTTTCTGGTGGGCTTCCGCAATGGCTTTCTCAAGGATTTCAGCCGCTTTGGGAAACTCTTCCCTGACATAGATGTAGGCCAAATGCGCGCCCACGGCGAAGCATGAGATGAGCATGCCTTCGATCAGTTGATGAGGATCCTGATGCAGGATGTAACGATCTTTGAAAGTGCCAGGCTCAGACTCGTCAGCGTTGCAGATGAGATAGACCGGCTTCGTGTTGTTCGGCGGAATGAACCCCCATTTCACACCGGTGGGAAAACCTGCGCCACCACGTCCACGCAACCCAGCCGTTTTCACTTCTCCAGTGATCGCCTTGGGCTCCATCTTCAGTGCCTTCTTCGCTTGCTCATAGCCACCATCCTTGATGCAGCAATCGATGTCCGTGGTCCAGCCCTTACGGTCAATGTTACGGAAGATCAAACGCTTCTCGCGCGGGTGCGGCTCTTTGCCCGAGATGTAAGTGATGTCGCCCATGATCTTAAGAATACTGCGTTAAAAGGTCCTTGGCAGTGTCCGCCGTGACCTTCTCGTGAAATTCATCGTTGACCAAACACACCGGCCCAAATCCGCAACAGGCGAGGCACTCGGCAAACTCGATACTGTATTTCCCATCCTTACTCACCGCAATAGGATCGTGATGGGTGATACCGGAACGATCAATGTTAGCTTCATGACAAAGCTTCTCCATCAACTCGTAACTCCCGGACATGGCGCAACTGAGTGTGCGGCAAACTCGAATATGGTATTTGCCAGGAGCACTCTGACGGAACCCTGGATAAAAGGTCACCACTTCAAGGACATTGATAGGCTCCAAACCCAGTCTCTCGGCGGTCCAAGTCACCGCATCGTCGCTGATGTATCCAATGTGATGCTGAAGCAAATGCAGCACCGGCAAGACCGCGCTTCGCTTGGAAACGGGGTAGTGCGAAACGGCTTCGTTGATCTTGGCTTCGAGCTCTGCGGGTATGTCCATGGTCTAGCTAAATGGGAACAGGCTCCTCAACGATCACATTCGCCCATGACGAAATCCAGGCTGCCCAGGATCGCCACCACATCACTCATCATGTGGCCAGGCAAGAGTTTCGGAAGGATGCTCAGATTGACAAAAGAGGGGCTGCGAATCTTCAGTCGATGCGGCACTCCGCCGCCTTTGCTATTGATATAAAAACCTAACTCGCCCTTCGGATTCTCCGCACCGAAGTAGACTTCCCCTTCTGGGGCATCAATGCCCTGGGTGGCGATGATAAAATGGTGAATGAGCTCTTCCATGCTCATCAGGACACTCTCCTTCTTCGGCAGAGTGCTCTTGGGATCCCCGACATTGATCGGCCCTTGGGGCATGTCTGCAAGAATCTGACGCATGATCTTCACGCTCTGACGCATCTCTTCCATCCGAACAAGGTAACGATCAAAGCAATCGCCATTCTCTCCAATCGGGATGTCGAAATCGTACTTTTCATAGTCGAGGTAAGGATGGGCTTTACGGAGATCGTGTTCGACTCCTGCCCCACGCAAGTTAGGCCCGGAAAGACCGTAAGAAATCGCGTCCTCTTTCGTGATGATACCCACGTCGATCGCGCGATCCATAAAGATCTTGTTGCGCGTGAGCAAGGCATCCGTCTCTTCGATCACAGGCTCTAACTGATCGAGAAATTCAGTAATTTGAGCCAACGTCTTCTCAGACATGTCACGTGTCTGCCCACCCACACGGGTGTAAGACGTGGTAAAACGCGCGCCCGAGATCTGCTCGGCCAAGTTGTAGATGTGCTCGCGCTGTTGGAATGTGTAAAGGAAAACAGTCATCGCGCCGACATCCATGGCGAAGCAACCGATACCCAACATGTGCGCCGAGATCCGGCCGAGTTCGCAGCAGAGCACACGCACCGCTTTGCCCCGAGCGGGAAGCTCCCAGCCCATCAGCTTCTCCACGGCACATGCGTAAGCCACGTTATTAGAAAGCGGCGCCAAGTAATCCAACCGATCCGTGTAAGGCACGAACTGGTTGTAATGCATGTTCTCGGCGATCTTCTCATCCCCCCGATGGAGGAACCCCACATCGGGCGTCGCTTTCGTGATGATTTCTCCGTCCAGCTCCAATATCAACCGCAGGACACCATGCGTCGCAGGGTGGGAGGGGCCCATGTTCAAAGTGAGCTTCTCGCCCACCAAATCTTCAGTAGTAGCCTCGTAACTGGCGACTTGCTGTTGAGCGCGCGCTGCAGTGTCTGGAGACTCTAGTTCGGTGACCGTTTTCGCCATGTGAAATAGCCCGAAAGGGCTTCGCAACAACTATGGGGGGCGCCAAATCACCCAGCAAGGTGAATTTGTGAAAAATTTCACAAGCTCGGACCAAAGCCAATCCCATGAGCTTGCATTCAAGGCACCTCTCGTAACCAGTCCCTCAATCCAATTCATTTTTCATATTTGCCAGGCTACGCCCACCCAGGAAGGAGCCCTCGTCTCGCCGGTCTCAGCCTCTGGCCATTCCCATTATCGTGGCTGCTGCACTCTTACTGGTCGGCACCGTTGGAGGCATGAGTTTGCTCCTGAACACCAAGTCGAGCGATCAAGAGATCTCAAAGTCGACCCAGGATCGTGTTCAGAATGTGCTCGACTTAGACGCCCATTATTTCAAAGACATCCGTGCCAAGCAACAGCTCTGGGATCCTACCGAAGAACCCGCAGAGATTCGCGATCTCGTGAGACTCGGAAAGACCTATCAAGCCAAGATCGCCGCCATCGATCTCGCTGAATGCCCCAAGGCGTTTCGCTCCGCGTTCCAATCTCATGCCTCCAACTGGGAAGATGTGATCAAGGAACTCGAAGCAGCTAGCGCAAGCCAAACCGCCCCCACCTATGACAGTCGTCAAGAACTCCAGGGGAAGGTGCAAGAGATCACCAAGCCGTTGGACAAGACGTGGAAAGCCGTCGGAACCGAAGCTAAGAAATATGACGTCTTTGTTAGCAAGTGAGGGCTACTACTTTGCGATCAACGGATGTTCTTTGAGGATGTCCTTCACTTGGTAGAAGGCCGCTTTATCTTTCACTGCGGCCCTCACTTCTTTCACCTTTTCCACACTCACGTCTGCGGTGTCCTTGGGCCCCCACTCATTCTGCACGTAGCTGAGCACATCCGCGATCTCGTTATCATTCAGAAGACTTTCCAATGGCAACATGGCGCTATTGTACCAGCTGCCCTTCACCTCGATCTCCCCCATCAAACCTTTCATGACGATCTTGATCAGGCGATCAGCGTCGCCATCCAACCACTCAGATCCATTCAAGGGTGGGAAGGCACCCGGAATCCCTTGGCCGTTAGGCTGATGACAGGTGAAACAAATCGTTGGGCGCATGTAGACCTCTTTTCCTCGAGCCAACTTCTCCGGATCGACGGGGATACCCGCAGGCTTATTCGCAATGGCCACCCCAGCAGGCAACGCCTCCGCATCGATCGTCTTGAGCGCCGCGAAGGCAGCGGACCTCAAAGCGTCCCTGGGAGTCAATTGGTGAATACGCCAGAGCCGATAGGCTGCGCCCTTGACACTCGCAGAAGCCTTCGGCAAGAGCCCCAACACACGCGCCTGCTGATCCTCTGAAAGCCCCATCGCAAGATCGCCTCCCGGTGAGATCCGATTGATCAAGCTTCCATGCCTCTGCAGTGTCTCCTTTTCAACCTGAGTCAGCGCCATGACAAAGGCCTCCGCCTCAGAGGCCTTTACGGCATCTGACCAGAGCACCGATGCCTCAGATGATGAAGCCTCCAGACGAGCTTTCCAATCCTCCGCACTCGCTGTAGAAACGTAGAATATCACTAGAAGTTGGGAAGCGACCAAGGCCAGCTGGTGTAAATGTCGTTTCATGATCATGGTAATTATGGCTAAAAGTGATAGATCGAAAAGAAGTCCAGTCAACCAAGAACTCGCCTAACCGAATCAATCTAGGATTGAATTTCCAGAGTAATTCTGGTATAAAGCTAGAAGTACTCCAAGGACATCCTCCCTAGAACCTCTCTGAACTCCCGTTCACTATGAAAAAACTACCTGCAATATTGTTCCTCACTAGCGCACTCGTTCTTCCACTCACCACCATCAAAGCGAGTGATCCACAGCCAGTAGCTACCGAAGCCGCTAAGAATGACAAAGAAAAGAAGTCAAAAGAGCGCAAAGCCCAAGGAAACAATAAAAAGAAAGACAACTCAAACCGAGCCAAGCTTCAAGCCTGCAAAGAGACCTTGAAGCATACCACCGAGCAAGCTCAGAAAGCCACGACGGCTCTAGCAAAGGCAGAAGAGAAGGTCAAAACAAGCCTGCAGATTGCTACCAAGGTGCAGGCTCTTGAGAACGAGGTGAAGGCCCTACGAATACAGAAGGCTGAGCAGACACTCACACAGATTCACACCAAGCAGAACACGGACAAAGAATCCTCCTCGGCTTCAGTCAAGGATCACGAAGCGGCCCTTAAGGAGATCGACACTTACCTATCAAAGGCAAGTTCCAAGGCCAAAGAACTCGGCGAGGTCATTCGCAATGCCAAGAAAGAGAAAGCCCTCGCACAGGAAGAGTCCAAGAAGAAGTCAGGTGAGTTGGCCAAAGTGCGTGAAGAGATGGATCGCATGGTCAAGGAGCTAGGGGAAATGAAGACACGTGATGAGAAGAATAACACACAACTCAAAGCACTGGAAACAAAGTTAGCCACAGCCACTCAAGCGGCACAAAGCGAGTCCAATAAGTTGCTTGCCGCTGGAGAGAACCTCTCGGCCTGGGAGAACCGGGCCAAACAAGCCGAAGGCGCTCTTGAGCGCACGACGCAAGCCATGCGAACTTCTCTCAAAGTGGCGAACGAAGCCAAGGCCCTTGGCACACAGTTTCAAGACAAATTGACGCTCAGCGCCACCCAACTCGTCGAAAAGGACAACTCCTTAAACACGACCTTGGCCTCCTTAAAGAAGGCTCAGGGAACCGCCTCCGAATGCCAAGCCCGTGTCTTCTCCCTACAAGCTGAGCTCGACAAGCAATCGAAGCGTTATGAAGTCACCACGACCGCGCTGAAGAAAACTGAGAGTGATCGCGACTCTTATCGCAAGAGCAAGCTCGCTGCCGAGAAGTCTCTCACACAACTCAAAGGCCAACTCGCCACCGCCGAACGCAAAGCCAAGCAACGCCCCGAAGCTCAAAAGAAGATTGGGGCTCTCGAAGCGACCATCAATTCTCAAAAAGAAGCGGAGACTCGCCGAGGCATCGAGTCGGAGCACCTAGCCAAGGCTTCCAAGCAGATGAAGACAAGATTAGACGAGATTCTAATGCAACGTGAGGAACTCAACGATCACCTCACCATCCTTAGAAACGAGTTTGCTCAATACCGAATCACCACAAAAAACGATCAAGATCGCTTCGCCAAAGCAAGCGTCAATCAACTGCAAGCCTCCCTTGCCCAGGAATCTACGAAGTATAATTCTACTCTACAACAACGCGATAAGCGCTTGGCCGAGCTTGAAGAAACGCTCAAAGCGAAAGAGACAGCTCTTCAAGCCGCCTATGAAAGAGAGAAAGAAGCCTCCAGCAAGCTAGTACAGGACGGCGCAATTGCGCGATAAGAACAGGCTCATAATTTCAGGACGCATTGTGGTGAGTCTGAATACGTCTAGTCGCTCAGAGGATTTATCCGGCGTAGCGCCACTTGACAGGCTTTGCCATCGTTTGATTAAAATAGGCCATCAAATCCAAAATCCGCTTATTGAGAGCATCAATGGAGTTGAAGCTTGCCCAGCGCAGCGCCTTTCTAACCAAGAGGCCAAACCATACCTCGATCTGATTTAGCCAGGACGCATGTTGGGGTGTGTGATGGAAGACGATGTAATGGCTTGGATCTCTCAGGTATTTCGCTCGCGATTCCATGTCTCTAAGAAGGCCTGATTTGCCTTTCTTTCCAAGCTTGTCGATGTCTCCCTCCATTTCGGCAACATAGCACACCAGGCTTTCGGATTGGTGCGTGTTTAGATTGTCCAAGACGAAGTGGTATTTGCTTTTCCCCGGCGTTTGGGTCACGCATCGGTCGATCAATTCGAGGAAATCCTCCTCAGTGCGTATCGGATTGTAATAACCTGAGATTGTTCCCTCAGCAATATTCCAAGCCCCTAAAAGGCACGTGGTCCCGTGTCGAATATACTCGAATTCGATCGCCCGAGGCTTTCCTGGCTCCATCGGTTTGTCTTTAGCCTTTCTCTCTAATGCTTGAATGCCCGTCATTTCATCGACGCTAAAGAGAGCTTCGTTTGGAGTGGATCTCGCATTGTTGTTCCGAGGCGCGATTCACCGTGGATTCGTCGTCATTTACAGCCGTGGAGTTTTCAACTTGTACCGTAGGCATTCCTAGCATCCGAGACCACTGTGAACTTGCCCGGTCTGTGAAGTGGCATCAAGCGTTGTCCTCGGCAGAAGGGCTGTATGCTCGCTTCAGCTAATTGCCCAGCGACATAACAATCGCATAAAAACTCACGGCTGAAAATGACGATATACCCCTCCCGTTCACACGGCTTAGGATGGCAAGGAACAGCATTGTGATAGACTTGGCAAATATTCTTGATCTTCGCCTCCTTTTCAGGGTCTGGACATTCATTTAGACAATAGCGAGTCCGATGAGGCGGTAACTTGCTCTGGGCAAGAACACGTCCGCCTTGCCTCTCAGAGATACTTTCTACGATACCCCCCTGGATTTCCCAGGGGTTGTTAGAATTCGCTGGATGGGTGATTGTTATGTAGCAGGATTGAAATGATCTGCAATGGTTGATTTCCGTTTTCTAAGGGGAATTTAAGACCGTAGATGGGAAATCGTTAGCTTCTCTTTCTTCCTATTGCTCCCTCTTCTTGGGCCGCGTCAGCGGGTGTTCCCCTTCAGTGGAGCCTTCCTTGCCAATGACCGGTTTGTTGAGGGGCTTTAGAAGAATGTGCCATTTGCTCGAGTGATCCGCTGATCTAATACACGCGAGAGCGCATAGAACATCCT
>JBLHHN010000230.1:0-10069 GCA_047616785.1 Verrucomicrobiales bacterium | reverse complement strand
GGATGATCCGCCCGGGCATGCGCTCATCTGGGAGCTGCGCGAAGCGGGCGCGGAGGCGCTCGACGGCAATGAGTTGATCGTCGGTGAGTGTTTTGGGAAATGACTTTGAAGATGGGTTCATGCCCACCTCAAATAATAGTTATAATTAAAAGTGCAGGCTATATTCTTAGCGCGCTTTCATGCGTAAGCCCTGGCTTGGAATGGGGCTGGAGGATGTATGCATCATCTCTCCGCCCGGGCCAATGAGGACGGACTGAGGCCCAAAGAAAGAGGATGATGGCTCCGTTTCCAGTGAAAGCAGGATGATAGGAGGCAAGGGCAGCCATTCATCGTCTGACCCGATGAATCCAGGCGGGGCAGGGGCTTGTGGGGACTCCGCTAGGATGATGCCAGCGACTGCCGCAGGCCAGAGGCTTGATCAGGGTCTTCTGCTTCATCGTCATTCTCATGCTCATGGGTCTCCAACGGTGTTGTTGCCGCTTGCGGGCACGAAGCGACAAGATTTCTAAAGTTTCTCTCAGAAATCTCTCCGATAGTCGATAGTGAAGGTGTTTGAGCTACTTTTCTGGCGGCGAAGAGGCCAGGGAGATCGCTTGGATCTCCGCAGGCGAGCGCTGTTTCCAACGCTGATCGATCGACTTGAGGGTTGCTTACACATCGTTTCCTTCGTAAAATGAGAGCCATCCGTTGATTACCGTCATTTCTCCTGGAGCCGTGTCGGGAAACTTGGGATCGGCGTGGAGGCAGGGCACTGGCGCATTGGCCCAGGCACGGTGGCACGGTGGCACGGTGGCACGGTTCCCATCCGCTGATGATCCAACGGCCGCCTTCAGAGGATTCACAAGCGACGAAGGGGTCTGCCAGAGTCTTATTGTCGTTCGTTAGCGCGGTGAAGCCTGCTGCACCTTTCAACATCACGCAATTCAGGACGCGCAGATCGCTGAGTGGGGCTTTAGAACCATTGTAAAGCCACATGATCATGGCCACATGATCCTCGCCCGGGTAGACTGCTGTCCCGAATTGGGTCTTGTTAGGCGATGTCCGGCTCATGAACAGGGGCCCGTCCTCGCGGCGATCCCATTCTTGAGGCGGCAGTGAGATGCCATCTTTTGACCAAATAGTGTCGACATGGGTGTGTGCGAGATAGGTTCGACCAGAGCGCTTCAGGGACATCTACAACGACATAACTACGCGGGTCCCAAGGAGTGAAGACGCTGATCTTCGTTTCGCGCTGTGGGTTGACCGCGCCATCGAGAAAGCCAATGCGTGGATGACGCGCGCCAGGGTAGGGGAGGACGCGTAGTGTTTGCTGAGTCTGGGGCTGAGATGGGATCTCCCATTCTCGAATGGCACGGGCGATCTCCTCAGGTGGCAAGCCGGTGGCATCGCCGATCTCTTGCATGCGAAACTGATGATGCGTGATCATGTTGCCCAACCAGTAGCGCAATTCGCTCGCATCGGTGGGTTTGTGAGGCTCGCCGAGCGCTGGGCTTAGGCATGCGATCATGAGGCAAAGGATCATCGTTCTAATGCCGATGTTTATGGGCAGGATCGCGTTTGTTTGGCGAGCCGATAGCCGCGAGCAGACGTGGACTTTCAAGTAAGATGAAAGTCTTGCGTAACGCGCGCGTAACAAAGGCAGTTGATATCTCCTTTCTCTTGAAGGAAGTTAAATTTTCTTATAAATCATAATTATGAGGCAATTCTCCCCCTTTGCCACTGCTATGCTGTGTCTGATCCTTCCCCTGAATCTTCATGCGGACTTGGTCATTTCCGAGGTTCAAGCTGCGAATAGCCGGACGTTGGTCGATCTTGACGGAGATTCGTCTGATTGGGTGGAGATCTACAATTCTGGTCCTTCGGAGGTGAATCTGGATGGCTACCATCTGACGGATGACGCGGCGGATCTCGTGAAATGGAAATTTCCGGCGGTTTCTTTGACGCCGGGAGGGTTCCTCGTTGTCTTCGCTTCGGGCAAGGATCGTGACCAAGTGGATGGTTAATTGCACACGAGTTTCAATCTCTCAGCGGGAGGCGACTACATTGGCCTGGTCCAGCCGGACGGCGTGAGCGTGGTGGATGAATTTGCTCCGCAGTTTTCCGCCATGGAAGACGGTGAATCCTTCGGCGTTCCCTTTTCCGGCGCCGCCTTCATAGACGAAGGCGCAGAGGCAGAAGTAATGGTGCCAGCAAGTGGAACGTTAGGCTCAAGCTGGACGTCGCAGACGTTCATACCCAACGCTTCTTGGGAAGACTCGAAGATGACGGTTGGATTTGGTTCTGTTAGTGGACCGTCCCTTGATGGGTTGGTCGCCTACTATGACTTCGAAGAAGGCGCAGGCACAAGCTTGTTTGACAAGTCGGGCAATGATCATCACGGCACTTTGGTCGATATGAATGCAACGTCGGATTGGGTGAGCAGTCGGGCCGGTTTGGGCAGTGCCCTTGATTTTGATGGTTCTAATGATCATGTGAGTCTCAAGGCCGTTGGCACGTTAGGATTCAATGGGAACTTCACGGCGTCTGCTTGGGTGCGTTTCGACAATCTGAATGGAGATCACACTGTGATCGGGCAGAATGCGCAGGGCCTGCATCTGACTTCGCGCGGGAATAAGAGTCACTTTGGCTTCTGGGCAAACGACACGTCTGGCGGAAGTCAGACTTTGCAGTCTGGTCAATGGACGCATCTTGCTTGGCGCTACAACAATGGCGATCAAGCCATGTTTGTGAATGGCGTCTTTGACGCGTCCAGTGGTGGGCATGCCGCTCTGGGAGATTCGAGCACCGCGGTGCTGGGGCGTTCGAATGCAAATCAAGGTTGGATGGATGGTCGCATTGATGAAGTGGCTATCTTCGATAAACCGCTCTCCAATGCCGAGATCGCAGGGCTCGCTGGTGGGCAATCGCTGTCGGTGGGAAATGATTTGGAATCGACGATGAAAGGCCAGAATGCTTCCGCTTACATTCGTGTACCCTTTGCCGTGAGCAGTCTTTCGAGCATTGATAGTCTGACCCTTCAGTTGCAGTACAACGATGGATTCGTGGCCTACTTGAATGGCACCGAAGTGGCCCGACGAAATGCGCCGACATCGGTGACCTGGAATTCCTCAGCGACGCAGGCGCACTCGATTGCGGAAACGGATGTGTTGGAAACATTCAATCTCACCGCGAGCAAGAGCTTGCTCGTGGTCGGCACCAATGTGTTAGCCGTTCATGGGCTGAATGTTTCTCCGAGTGACGACACGTTTCTCATCAGTCCTACTTTAAGTGTGGGCAGCCTCGGCACGGGCAACCCAGGGATCCTTGCCGAACCAACGCCTGGCCGGGCCAATGCCGCGGTGTCTTCGTTAGGTCAGGTGGCGGATACGAACTTCAGTGTGGATCGTGGGTTCTTTGAAACGTCCTTTCCGGTGACCCTCAGCACGATTACCCCGGGTGCGCAGATCCGCTACACTACGGACGGATCCGAGCCAATGGCCACGCGCGGTAGCCTCTATGCTTCCCCAATGACGATTTCCAAGACGACTGTGCTAAGAGCGATCGCTTTCCGGAACGGTTACAAATCGAGCGATGTCGACACCCAGTCGTACGTTTTCATCAATGATGTTGTTTCGCAAGGGACGACGCCTCCTGCGGGATGGCCCACGGGCACCGTGAATGGGCAAGTCTTGGACTACGGGATGGACAGTCCCGCAGCCGTGGCCACCACCACGGCTGAGCTGAAGTCGGCGCTCATGAGCCTGGATTCCATCTCTCTGGTGACGGATGCCGAGCATCTCTTTGATGCATCGACAGGCATCTACACGCATGCGGGCAGTCGCGGTCGGAGTTGGGAACGTCCCGTGTCGGTGGAATTGTTAGGGAAAGAAGGGGGCGAAGGATTCCAGATCAATGCAGGCCTGCGTATCCGTGGTGGGTTCAGTCGAAGTGGGAACAATCCGAAGCATGCCTTCCGCGTGTTCTTTCGTGACGACTACGAGGGCGATCTGAAATACCCACTCTTTGGCAAAGAAGGCGTGGATCGCTTCAAGAACATCGATTTCCGCACGGCTCAGAACTACTCGTGGTCTTTCCAGGGAGGGAGTGCGAACTCGTTCTTGCGTGAGGTCTTTGCTAGAGATTCTCAGCGCGCCATGGGCCGTGCGCATACGCGGAGCCGTTACTATCACTTGTATGTCAATGGGATCTATTGGGGACTCTACATGTCACAGGAGCGCGCTGAGGCCGCTTTCGGGAAGTCCTATTTCGGTGGTGATGCCGATGATTATGATGCGGTGAAGTCCGCAGGGAGTTCCGGTGGTTACACCATCGAGGCCACCGATGGCGAGATGGAGGGTTGGGAAACGTTCTGGCAGAAAGCCAATCAGTTAGCCGCCAGCACCAACCCGACGACGCGATTCAATTTATATCAGGAACTGCAGGGGCTGAATCCAGATGGCACACGCAATCTCGCCTACCCGGTCTATCTGGACGTGGAGAACCTGATCGACTACTTGGCGCTCATCCTCTTTGTCGGCAGCTATGACGCTCCGGTCTCGAATTTCCTCGGAAATGAGCGGCCTAACAATTGGTTCAGTCTGTGGAATCGGAATGGGCAGTTTGGATTCCAATACTTTGCTCATGACTGTGAGCATTCGTTAGGCACGGGATCTGGAGCGACGATCACGAATCGCAATGGTCCTTGGCCCGCAGGACAAACGTTGAATTACAGCAATCCGCAGTGGATCCATCAGCAACTCATGGCGCTCGATGCGTATCGGCTTCGCTTTGGTGACCGCGCGCATGAATTGCTTTTCAATGACGGTCTCCTCACCTCAAGCCAAGCCATTGGTCGTGTCAATGAAAGGGCCTCGGTCATCGATCAGGCGATCATCGCCGAATCCGCGCGTTGGGGAGACTCCAAGCAAGCCAACCCGCGCAAGCGATCGGACTGGTTGAGCGCGGTGAATGGCGTTCGTAGCTATTTGACGAGTCGTCCAAACGTTCTGATCGGGCAGTTCAAGAACACCCGTCGATACAATGGCGGCAATTCTATCAGTAGCACATTCGTCGCGCCGCTCTACCCGTCTGTCACCGCGCCTTCGTTCAATCAGCACGGTGGGCATGTCGCTGCAGGCTTCGGGTTACAGTTTACGGCTGCTGGCGGCGAGGTCTACTACACCACGGATGGCTCAGATCCGCGCGCCTCGGATGGGTCCGTCTCTGGCTCCGCTAAGACAGCAGAAGAAGGCTCCATCAGTTCGCAAACACTTTACTCCGCATCAAGCGGCCTCCGTGCTTTCGTGCCGACCAATGACACGCTAGGAACTTCTTGGCGTAATGTCAGTTTCAATGACGGCAGTTGGGTCTCTGGCAGCGGTGGCGTCGGGTATGATGAGAATCCCACCTATGATGCGTTGATTGACGTGGATGTGGAAAGCCAGATGAATGACAACAACACTTCCATCTATGTGCGATCCACCTTCAATGTGGCAACACCTAGCGATTTCCAAGGCCTCACATTGCGCATGAAGTTCGAGGATGGCTTTGTTGCCTTTCTCAATGGGCAGGAAGTGGCGAGTTTCAATGCGCCGGGCGCTCTCGCTTGGAATAGCGAGGCGACAGCGCTTCACGATGACGGCGAAGCTTAGGTCTTCGTGGACTTCGATATTTCCTCACACTTGAACCGGCTTGTCGCTGGCATCAATGTGTTGGCATTTCACGGTTTGAATGAAAACATCGGGAGTTCGGATTTCCTTTGTTTGCCAGAGTTGGTCGGAACGCGAGTCATAGGGGGATCCGCCATCACCTTGCCCTCGACGTACACCGAAGTGAAGGCGCGGGCCTTGCAGAATGGCGAATGGAGCGCGCTCAATGCGGCTGCCTTCGTAATCTCGGCTGCCCCGGCTGCGAATTCGAATCTCGTCATCTCCGAGATCATGTACCATCCTTCCGACCCGTCGGCATCGGAGATCGCCGCAGGATTCACGGACGCGGATGACTTCGAGTTTCTTGAACTGATGAATATCAGTGGCGGGCCCATCGATCTGACGGGGCTGCAGTTTGTAAGAGGCCTCACATTTGTCTTTCCGCAAAGTGCCGAAGCCATCATCGAGCTTGGAAGTCGGGTCTTGATCGTGAAGAATCGCTCGGCGTTTGAGTTCCGCTATGGTACGAATCATCCGATCGTCGGACAGTATGTGGGGTCTCTCAATAATGGTGGAGAAACGCTTTCCATCGTGGATTCCGCGAGTGGTGCCGTGAAAGAATTCACCTACGATGACGCGGCACCTTGGCCGGAAGCGGCGGATGGTTTGGGCTCCTCACTGATTATCATTGGGCCGAATGGAAATCCTGATCCCACAGCTGCGGGATCATGGCGTTCGGGCGCTGAAGGTGGGAGCCCGGGACAGGGCGATGGTGATGGTGATGGCGTGACTATCATTCATGTTAATGAGGTGCTCACCCACACCGATTGGCCTCAAGTGGATGCCATTGAACTCTTCAATCCCAATCCTGGAACGGTCGATATCGGTGGATGGTATCTGACGGATGATCCGAACTCACCGACCAAGTATCGTTTGCCGAGCGGCACGTCTGTTCCTGGCAATGGCTACCTCGTCATTCTCGAAGACAACGATGCTGATCCCTTGAACAATGCGTCGCTGCCTGCGGAGTTCTTTGGCAGTGCTTTCTCACTCAGCTCTACCGGTGATGAGGTCTACCTCTATTCCGCAGATAGCGCGGGACTCACAGGTTACCGCAACGGATTTGGATTTAGGGGTGCGGCCAATGGGGTCTCCTTCAGTCGCCTAACCAATTCTGCTGGCGAGGATCGTTACCCTGCCAGCTCAAGCGACACCTTGGGCAGTGCGAACAGTGAGTATGCTCGTCCTGAGGTCGTGATCAGTGAGATCATGTACAATCCTTTGGACCCTGCGGCAGCGGAGTATGTCGAGATCTGGAATGTCTCTGACACTGCCGTCAATCTTTACGATGCGGCTAATCCTGCCAACACGTGGCGGTTGGATGGCATGAACTTTGATTTCCCTCAAGGGCAGACCTTGGCGTCAGGCGAGTTGGCCCTTGTCGTGGAAGGCGATCCTGCGGCCTTTCGATTGGCGAACGGGTTGGCTCCCAGTGTGAAAGTGTATGGACCAGCAGGAGGTGCTTTGGGGAATGGTGGCGAACGCTTGGAGTTGCTCCGGCCAGATGCACCCAACGGCGTTGGCCCAGATGTCGTCGTGCCCATGATCGTGGTCGATGCCGCGGAGTATGGCGACTTGGATCCCTGGCCGATGGCCGCCGATGGTCAAGGCCCGAGTCTGGAACGTTTGGGTGCGGACGTGTTTGGAGATGATCCGGTTGCTTGGGCGATCTCTGCAGAGACAGGCGGTTCTCCCGGGAGCATTCCAGGCCGTGTTGGGGTGATTGTCAGTATTAGTTTTGAAGGGCAAGGA
Organism: Verrucomicrobiales bacterium; assembly: GCA_047616785.1. Classification (GTDB taxonomy): domain Bacteria; phylum Verrucomicrobiota; class Verrucomicrobiia; order Verrucomicrobiales; family DEV007; genus JAACDM01. The sequence goes on along the minus strand of JBLHHN010000230.1, from coordinate 2,630 downwards.
TCGGTCACGCGGAGTCCTGACAAAGCTGAGTATGAGTCAGGTGAGGCGGTGTCACTCGCGCCGCAAGCGGCTCCAGGCTGGGTCTTCGCCGGTTGGGAAGGGCCGCCGATCGATACGACGGTTCCGTTGGTGTTAACGGTCAATGAAAGTGTCTCTGTGACGGCCATCTTCGAGCCCGTGATCGTGATCGAACGCTTCACTCTGCAGTCGGACATCGAAGGGCAGGGTAGTGTCACCTTCTCTCCAAGCGCTGCGGACTACGAGAATGGTAGTGTCGTGAACGTTACTGCGATACCGGCTCCGAATTATCGCTTTGGCGGATGGGAAGGCGCTGTTTCAGGATCCACGAATCCGGAGACGGTCACCATGGGCGCGAATAAGACGGTGCGGGCGATCTTCGTCCAGCAAGTTTCGATCGCTGTCAGCCAAGTTGGGCCAGGAGCAGTCACGGTATCATCTAACAAAGAGCTTTATGATGTGGGAGAGCAAGTGATGCTCAGCGCTGTTCCTATTCCAGGTTCAGTCTTCAACAGTTGGAGCGGTGATGCAGCAGGCGTTGAGAATCCCTTGGCACTCGTCTTGGATGAGAACAAAGCGGTCACTGCAAACTTTGGCACCATCCCCGATTTATTCCCCTTGTCCGTGAGCATCGAAGGTCAAGGTGGCGTGACGCGATCGCCTGAGGATGATGGTTATGTGTCCGGAACGGTGGTTCAGTTGACGTCCAACCCTCAGACAGGCTGGACGTTCATCGAGTGGCGGGGAGCCGTCGCCGGAGCCTCGAACCCTGTCAATGTCACGATGACGGTCGAGCAGAACGTTACTGCGGTGTTCGATCAATTTTTCAGCGTTTCTGTGACAGCGCAGCAAGGGGGCTCGGTGACACGCGCACCTTCAGCACCCTCGTATCGGAATGGGACAGAGATCACCCTCACCGCCGCCCCAGCCGCCGGTTTCCGGTTCACAGGATGGACCGGTGATGCCAGTGGCGATGCCAACTCACTGACATTTACGATGGAGGCCAATCGTGTGATCACAGCGCAGTTCGCCGCGCTGAGCGACCTCACCCTTAGCACGCAAGGAAGCGGGCAGATCATCGCCTCGCCGAACAAACCTAGGTATGCGGATGGTGAAAGTGTGACTTTGACTGCCGCCCCGGCCGAAGGCTGGACCTTCGTGAATTGGGAGGGAATACTCTCGGGTTCCGTGAATCCGGCGACCTTGATCATTTCGGGAGACCAGACCGTCACCGCGGTCTTCGAAGAGCTGACGCCAGAACCGCCTTATGAGGCGTGGACCAAACAAGAGTTCTCCGAAGCAGAACAAGCTGACCCCGCTGTCAGTGGTCCTAACGCTGATCCAGACGGAGATGGCTTGGCCAATCTCTTGGAGCACGTCTTCGGCACCCGCCCGCAAGAGCAAGCCAGCCAAGCATACCTAGAGGCCACCCGCCAGGGCATTGATGGCGAGGACGCGCTCTTCATCAAAGCCGAACTCCGGCAACAGTCATGTCTGACTTACCGACTCGAAGTCTCGTCTGATCTGGTCACCTGGTTCTACAACGGAGACACGACTGGCAAGATCTATGTCGAAACTTTCTCTATCACACCACTCATAGGTGGCGGTGAAAGCATCACTTGGCATGTCTTCCCTCCAGGCGATGCCTCAATGCGATGGTACTGCCGATTCGTCGCGGAGCTTGAGGAGTAATCTTATCTGTTCGTTGAGGTATCGTCGTCTTTGTAGAAAGACTTTTTACTCTCCCATTTTGCAATTGCCTCGGAAAGGCTCAACGAAAAGCCTTTCTGTAGCACCGGGCGAGCGAAAAAGTTGCCAACTCAACTTTTCACTTCAATGGGTTGAGGATTGACCCATTGTGCAGGATCTCCTTAGGGTGAGTGTTGCCCATTTAAGAAAGGCTGGAGCTTCTACCTGCGTGGGCGGAAGTGCAGGGGCTTCCTAACCTTAACCTTCTTAATGATGTGTTAGAATTTGCTCTTGATCGATTCCCTCTCGAATTATGTCTTCCAGATGGTTTGGAAGTGAAGATTCGGCCACTTGACCAATATGATGAAGTGGCCTTTCAAGAGTTCATGCTAGCGATCCCTTCAGCAGAAAGGCTTTTCATTAAAGATCGCGTCTCTGACAAATCACTTTTCCACCGGTGGTGCAATGAGATCGACTATGAATCCAATTTACCCTTGCTCGCTTTTGATAATGACAGGCTGGCGGCGGTGGGCACCTTGCATCAAAGGCACGGAGGATGGCGGCGTAACATTGGCTCTGTGAGCGTGTTGCCGCATCCAGACTATCGGGGGCAAGGACTCGTCAATGCATTGATCTTCGAGTTGATCGACATCTCACGGCACGACGGACTTGAGAAATTTGAGGCTGAGTTTATCGGTGAGCGTGAGGATGGGATCCGCGTGTTCTTAATCGCTGGATTTGACGAACTCGTACGTCTGCCAGCGTATGCCCAGGACATGGAGGCAGATTACCGCGACTATACTGCCGCGCGTTACTATTTGTGATTTGGGAAGAACTGGAAGTTGAGGCTCATCAAGCTGGTAAGTTCCGCTTTGAGAGGATCGGACAGATCATCAAGGCAGGTGTCGATTGCATCGCAGAAT
>JBLHHN010000229.1:0-10096 GCA_047616785.1 Verrucomicrobiales bacterium | reverse complement strand
CCGGTGTCTGTGAGGTCACCGTAGTGAAGGAAGAGCTTGGTGTCATCGTAGTGGGCATCGGAGTAGATGTGCTCGATCCTTTGCGTATTGAAGGAGGACGAGCGACGAATGATGCCGTGGACTTCGTAACCTTTATCGAGAAGGAGTTCTGCTAGGTAGGATCCGTCCTGACCCGTGATGCCGGTGATGAATGCTTTCTTCATTGGATTAGTGAAAAGTTGAGAGCTAGGTCCTGACGCTCGCGTCTTGGGTCTCTTCTAGAAAAGTTTGATAGGTGGCCTTTAGCCCCTCTTTTATTTCGATGGTTGGAGCCCAGCCTGTGGCTTGGATTCTTGTGCAATCGAGGAGCTTGCGCGGGGCTCCGTCTGGTTTGGAAGTGTCAAAAGTGAGGCGGCCTTCGTAACCGACGACTTCTCTTACTGCTTGGGCGAGTTCGGCAATGGACTGATCCTTCCCACTACCGATATTGATCCAGTCTGGTGGATCTTCGAGCGTTAGGACGTGAAGGCACGCCTTGGCGAGATCGTCGACATGAAGGAATTCGCGGCAGACTTTGCCGGTGCCCCAGACTTGGACTTCGGCGGCGTTGGTCTCTTTGGCGTGGTGGAATCGGCGGATGAGGCCGGGGATCACGTGTGAGTTTTCGGGGTGGTAGTTGTCACCAGGACCGTAGAGGTTGGTCGGCATGACAGAATGATAGAGAACGCCGTACTGTTTGCGATAGGCTTGGCAAAGTTTAAGACCGGCAATCTTAGCAACAGCGTACGGCTCATTGGTGGGCTCGAGCGGGCTGCTCAGGAGGCATTCCTCCTTCATCGGTTGCGGCGCTTCTCTTGGGTAAATGCAAGAGCTTCCAAGAAAGAGGAGGCGTTTCACCCCTGCTTTGTAGGCGGCGTGCACGGTGTTCGCAGCGACGGCGAGGTTTTCGTAAATGAAGTCTGCGGGGTAGGTTTCATTCGCATGAATGCCGCCGACTTTGGCGGCGGCGACGATCACAACGTCTGGCTGGTGCTCCCTGAGATAAGTTTCGACTCCGGCCTGATTGCAGAGATCGAGGTCTTTGCGAGAGGGTGTCAGGAGATTGTCGTTACCGGTGAAAGTAAGGGCGCGACACAAAGCTTTGCCGACCATGCCTCGAGCACCGGTTATTAGGATGTTAGCGTTGTCTAGACCTCCCATGTCGTTTATGCAGGGCGTTCGAAACGGACTTTGTCGGCATCGCCAACGCCAGGGCCTTGTTTCACTTCGATCATCTCGAGATCATCCATGGCTTCGAAACCGTGTCCGCCAGCGATGAGAAGAATGGCGTCGCCTGCTGTGAGAGTCCCGCTTTCGAGATATTCCTTTTCTTGGGTGTAGAAGTCGACGCGAAGGCTGCCTTTGCGGATAAAGAAGGTTTCCTGGGTATCAGTTACCGTTCGTTCCACCGGGTTGCCGACATGGGGGACGATCTCTTTGCCTTTCGGATGCCGCATGAAAGCGATTGTCTGCGAGGCGTCATTCTCATTACAGAAATGTATTCCAGGCTCGGTGAACGAGGCGAGCATTTTGGCGCCATGATGCACTTCTTCTATCATGGCATTCGAATTACTAAGCCAACTATACTAATAGCAAAGAAGATCCATCAGAAGAACTGCCATTTCTTGAGGCAAAGGAAAGATCACGCTGCCGCCCTTGGTCGATTGTTCCCTCATTGGGGACAAGACATTGGGGACAAGACCAGGATTCACCGAGCAGACACTGGGATCAGCGATCAACTTAGAAAGAAGAGAGGGCGCGAGTGAATCCTTCTTAACAAAGGATTCTCGTCGCTATGAGAAGTGGCTACCCTTTTATGAGGCCACGAGCCACGCATTGCTCAATCATTTATGAGCAATGGGTAGCGGAAAGTTCATCATTCGTAGTTCAACGCGACGAGATCTTTGGTGGATATATCCACAGGCTGCACCTGGCCAAGGATTTCCATCAGAACGCGAACGCGATCTTTGGCTGGCATGTAGTGATGGACGATCGCCTGGATTCCGCGAAACGGGCCTTCAGCAATCTCCACCTCATCTCCAGGTTCCATCACGGGTTTGAGCGTTTTGACCTCGTCTGGGCCAATTTCAGCTCTTAGAAAGTCGATGAATTCTGGGGCCACTGGCGGGCGGTGTGCGCCGAAGTGCACGATGGTGGAAACCCCGTTCGCATAGGTCACAGCACGGCTCTGGTTTTCAAAGTCGAATCGGGCGAAGACATAGCATGGGAACATGGCCTGATGGAAGAGGACTTTCCCCCGAAGGGTGGCCTTGTGGTAGCGGATCCGAGGGCAGAACGTTTCGACATTTTCGAGCTGTCGCAAGTGAGCCGAGGCGATGTGCTCGCACTTGGTCTTGGTGCGGATAGTGTACCAAGCAGTGCCATCCTGGAAATGGTTGGGAAGTTGATTGGGAACGTTCACGGTCAGGTATAGGAAGAGGACAAGTGAGAGGGGAACGAGCGAACTAGGAGAGAAATTTCTGGATCAACGGAAGCAGCTTGTCGGTACGATTGTGCCAAGTTTCGAGTTTTCCCAAGCGATCTTTGTAGAACTTTGAATGAGTCTCTCGCGAATTGGGGAGCAGTCCTTGGAGGCCTTGAAGACGCATGGTGCCGCTTTCGAGATGGGGCGAGAGTTGCTCTCGGACGAATCCGCCGAATAACTTCTTCAGCTCGGTCTCGGCGACATAATAGTCCTTCCGGGTCCCAGCAACATACACCGCGCGCACCGCCCCGAATGAACGGAGAATCTTCAGTCCCTGACTGGTCGACCCCTTGCTGATCTGAAGTCGGTTCAGGATCTCATCAAACGAGAGTGGCTCAGGGGAAATATAGAGGAGACCGTAAATCTCACCGATCGATTTCGGAAGACCTAGAACCCGCACACCATTGACGAAAAGATCGATGACACCCGTCTCTAACGCCGTCAGGGACGACTCTTCGTCGTTTAGAACCGATTGCGATTGTGACATCTCCATTGATTTCTGATAAATTTAGACTTTCACCCTCAATGTTCAAGAATAAATGAACACAATATGCAAAGATAGACACCGCTCAATGAAGTTCGTTCAAATGCGAAAGCACTTTCATGCGAAATCCCCAACATGGGTTGCACTTGCATGGCTGCGGTTCGTTTGCGAATAGGAGACCACATGGCAGATCCCGACTTTCAGCACACCCTTGGCAAACCCAGTTCCTTGGCTGGCACCTCGCTCCACACGGGCGCTAAGGTGACCCTTACGCTGAAACCGGCCCCACCCCATCATGGCCTGAAGTTTCGCCGCACGGATCTTGAGGACCAGCCTTTTATCGATGCGCATGTCTCTAAGGTGCAGATGGTCGAACGGGCAACAACGCTCGCGGAAGGCAGCGTGAAAGTGCACACCGTGGAGCATGTCATCTCAGCCCTCACAGGCATGGGCGTGGACAACGCCATCATTGAGATGGATGCCAATGAACCGCCGATCGGTGACGGTAGTTCCGCCCCTTTCGTTGAGTGCATCAAACAAGCCGGCATCGTCAAACAGGACGCCATTCGCCAAGTCTACGAGATTCGCGAGCCGATCCATCAGGAGTTTCCTAACGGATCCATACTAACAATCGTGCCGGATAAAAAATTCCGTGTCTCTTGCACACAAGTCGGGCCGAATGGACGCATGACACAGTACTTGAGTCTCGATATCACACCGGAGATCTACGAGAATGAGATCGCTGCCGCACGAACGTTCGTCTTCTATGAAGACGTCAAGCCACTCATGGACAAGGGCTTGATCAAAGGAGGCAGCTTAGAGAATGCTGTCGTGATTCGTGACGAGACGACCTTAAGCAAAGAACCTCTTCGATTCGATAACGAATTCGTGAGGCATAAGATCCTCGATATCATTGGCGATCTCGCGCTTTGTGGAAAGCGATTCATGGGACATGTGATTGCCGTCATGCCCGGCCATTCTCCTAACACAGAATTAGCAAAACAGTTAGCCAAGCATTTCGCCAAACAAGCCTCGATGGTCAAGCCCGTGTCCATTCCGACCGGAAAGGCCGTGCTCGATGTCAACGAGGTGATGCAGATCCTTCCCCACCGTTACCCCTTCCTCATGGTCGATCGCATCGTCGACTTCGAGGGTGAGAACAAATGCACCGGGGTGAAGTCCGTCACGATCAATGAGCCTTATTTCCAAGGGCATTTCCCAGGGCATCCTGTCATGCCTGGCGTCTTGCAAGTCGAGGGCATGGCTCAAGTCGCGAGTATCTTGATGCTGCGCAAGAGCGAGAATCAAGGGAAGATCGGCTACTTCATGAGTGCGGATAAGGTGAAATTCCGCAAACCCGTCTTCCCCGGCGACACGCTCTTCATTGAAGCCGAGATCATCAGGATTCGTAGCAACATCGGCGTCGGCAAAGCACGCTGTTTGGTCAATGGCGAAGTCGTTTCCGAAGCTGAACTGAAATTCAGCCTGTTCGCTCCCTAACCAAAGCCTGTCAGACACACATGGCGACGGAAATTCATCCGACAGCGATTCTCGATTCCCGAGCCGCGATCGGCAAAGACGTGATCATCGGACCCTACTGCGTGGTCGAAGGACCGGTTCAGTTAGGCGATCGTTGTGCGCTCAAGAGCCATGTCGTTCTCGCAGGGCCCAGTAAGATTGGCCCTGACAATGTGTTTTATCCTTTCGCAGTCGTTGGCGAACAATCGCAGGATCTCAAGTATATCGGCGAACCAACCTATCTAGAAATTGGCCATCACAACGTCTTCCGAGAGAACGTCACCATCCACCGCAGCACGGCGGACGCTGGGAAGACTCTCATAGGCAATCACGGAAACTTCCTCGCTTACAGCCACATCGCGCACGACTGCGTCGTCGGCGATCACGTCATTTTTTCTAACAATGGCACATTGGCCGGACACGTCACCGTGGAAGACCACGCCGTCATTGGCGGGCTCACGGCAGTTCATCAATTCTGCAAGATCGGGCAACACGCCATCACGGGCGGCTGCACCAAGATCGTCCAAGACGTCCCCCCATTCATGATCGTCGACGGCAATCCCGCCGGAGTGCGCGGCATCAACAAGGTCGGTCTTGAGAGGCACGGTTTTGAAGACACAAGCATCCGCGCCCTTCGCGAGTGCTACAAGCTGCTCTATCGTCAGGATATGAACGTGCATCAAGCACTCGAGGCCATCGCCGAACAGTTTCCAGACGATTCCCTCGTCCAGAAACTCACGGCATTCGTAGCTTCAAGCGAACGCGGGATCATCCGCTAGCATCAACACCCTCACCGATTCGCCATTGTGCAAGATCCAGGATTTGTTAGGCGCGCATTCTCGGACATCGCCGATCGCTATGTGCTGACGAATCACGTTCTCAGTATGGGAACAGACATCCTCTGGCGGCGGAAGTTCGTCCGCGGCGTCCAAGAGAAAGAGCCCATGCTGCTCCTCGATGTGGCCACAGGAAGCGGCGATGTCGCTGCTGAAGTCCTCAAGCAATGTCCTGGCACTGAGATCATCGGTGCCGATTTCTGCCAGCCCATGCTCAAGCACGCGCGTCGGGCTGGCCTCACCAATCTGATCGTGGCCGACGGCCTCTGCCTTCCGTTCAAAGACGCCACTTTCGACGTGCTCACCGTCGCTTTCGGCCTGCGAAACATGGCCTGCTGGAAAGATGCTCTCACAGAATGGCATCGTGTGCTCAAGCCAAACGGCTCCTTGCACGTCCTCGATTTCTCACAGCCCAGCTGGCAGCCTTTCCGAGGACTCTACCTCTTCTATTTGCACAAAGTGTTGCCCCGCATCGCAGGCCTTCTCACAGGACGACGACAAGCCTACGAATATCTTTCGACTTCGATCGATCAGTTTCCTCAGGGAGAAGTCATGTGCACCCTGTTCGGCGAAACAGGCTTTCAAGAGGTGACTGCCGAGTCGCTGAGCGGCGGCATTGCCTCGATCTATGTCGGGACGAAGCGTTAGAGATATCTAGACACAACAAAGGCGCTCACCGAAATGAGCGCCTTTGTCGAAAGTTCTGTTAGGAAGAGACTTAAGCCTCAGTCACCGCGGCTTCTTCAGCAGGTTCCACCAAAGCGTCGTCATCTACCTGAATCACATAGTCCACCCATTCGAGGTAAGCCATGGGCGCGGAGTCACTGAAACGTGGCCCGAGCTTCGTGATACGGCAGTAGCCACCTTGACGGTCCGCACTCGCTGGAGCGACCTCATCAAAGAGCTTCTGCACAGCACCCTTCTGCTTGAGGAACGCCGCCGCCTGACGGCGGGCATGGAGGGTGGCGCGCTTACCGAGCGTCACCATCTTTTCAGCGATTGGCTTGGTTGCTTTCGCTTTGGCCAAGGTGGTCTTGATCCGGCGATGCTCGATCAAGCTGCACACTTGATTCGACAGCATCGATTTACGATGCGCCGCGGATCGCTGCAGCTTTACTGTCTTACGTCGATGTCTCATAATCTTTGCTCAGTTAGGAAATAACAGGGTGTCAGTCGTCCAAATTGCGGCTGATGAGGGAGGCCAATCCGCCGCCTTCTTCTTCTTCATCGGCGATGGTGAATCGGCTAGAGGAATCACCCTTAAGCATCGGCGAACCGAATGGCGATTCCAGAAGCGCTGGATCAATGCTCATGCCAAGGCTGAGGCCCAGCTCAGACAACTTGTCTTTGATCTCGTTGAGTGATTTCTTACCGAAGTTACGATACTTGAGCATCTCAGCCTCGCTCTTCATGGCCAGCTGACCCACCGTGGTGATATTCGCGTTGTTCAAGCAGTTCGCAGCACGAACCGATAGCTCGATCTCGTTCACGCTCATGTTGAGCAGTTTCTTCAGCTCTTGATTCTCTTCGCTCTGAGCTTCAGGCGCTTCTTCGAACTCGATGCGGCTGTCGTCGTAATCGACGAAGACATCCAAGTGATGACGCAGAATGGAAGACGCTTGGGTGAGAGCATCGGGAGGGCTCAGGCGACCATCCGTCCAGATATCGATGATCAGTTTGTCGTAGTCTGTCTTCTGACCCACACGCGTGTTCTCCACACCATACTTCACTCGGCGAACCGGCGAGAAGATGGAGTCGATTGGAATGACGCCAATCGGCATGTCACCGCGCTTGTTCTCATCACCAGTGGCGAAACCGCGACCCACGCGAATTTCGAACTCGGCTTCAAACTTCGTCTTGCGGTCCAGATTACAGATGATCGCCTTAGGATTCACGATTTCATACATCGTGTCCTCCGTGATATCGCCTGCCGTCACAGCACCGCTTTTGTTCACAGAAAGGGAAAGAATCCGCGGCTCCTTATCGTGGTGCTTGAACCGGATGTTCTTGAGATTGAGAACGATCTTCGTCACATCTTCAACCACACCAGGCAGCGTAGTGAACTCATGAGGAGCTCCGGCAATCTTCACGGAGGTGATCGCAGCCCCTTCCAAAGAGGAAAGGAGCACACGGCGCAGCGAATTTCCGATCGTGTGTCCATAGCCGCCCTCGAAAGGTTCAGCAGTGAACTTGCAATAGGTTTCGTTGGCTGTGGCCTCGTCTTTGACGAGGCGGTTCGGCATTTCGAATCGTGCTAATCTAACAGGCATGGTATCTTGGGTTTGCTGGGTTTCCCCTGACGAGCTTTGACATTCGGTCAAAAAGACCGGTGCCCAGGGACCAACAGCAGTTTGAGAGGCTCGGGAGAGCGGATCATGCATGCGGTCCGCCCCTTTGCAACAGGAAATGCCCCTTCAACCAGCGACTAGTAGAATCCGGTCGATACGAACCCAATCCCGAGGCACCCTCGCTTCCGATGCGTCGATTCTTCATCCGCTGCCTTTGCGCACTTCTCGCCCCACCGACGGCCTGGTGGGTTCGGCTGCACGAGCAGCGCATTCGTCGCGAGCTCACCCCAGAGGAATCAGCCTTGGCAGAGCAGGTCGGTGTGCACGCTACCGATCAGATCCGAATCCTGGTCGTAGAAACAGTTCCCATGCCTGGTCCACGCTGGATTCATCGACTCGCACAGCGCCTCAGCTTGCCCGCCATGAAAGCCGTCGGCATGAGCCTCGGCCACGGCGTCTACCTGCAACGTGGGTTTGAACATCGGATCAAGATCCTTGTCCACGAATGCGTCCATACCGCCCATTACGAGCGCCATGGGATTTCAGGATTTCTCCGGCGCTACCTTCCACACTGCCTTGAAGACGGCCACATCAACGCCGAGCTCGAACGCGAGGCCGTCCGCCTGTCCGAGCAAGCTTGCGCTAGCCTCTAGCAGAGATCCTCAGGCTCTCATTTGGAATGACAGGACAGGCTCATGAAAGTTCGAGCCCCTGAATATGGCTGTGATTCCTTTCATGGCAATTTCCTAACCGCATTTTCGGCACTCCCTCCCCCATCTCAGTCTGCTAAGAGCCCCGGTGGGTGATCGCTGAAGTCTGACAATCCATCTCCGATTTCAATCTCTTCGATGTGGCCGTCAGGATGGTTGATTTCTATCATGCCACCAGAGAGACGCCCTTCCCATAGCGCTAATCCAACGGCTCCCTCTAGCCCGGACGACTTCTTTCGGGTCAATGACTCTGGATAGCGAATCCCTCCTCGGAAATCCACCACCCATTCATCATCTGCGGTGTCGTAGTCGATTCGAATCAGCTGTGGAGGTTGCTCGATAGTCATGAGCATGATTACTGTTCGTTTGAACAGTCCTTCAAGCTAAATCGTTCCGAATTGAGAAGTCTTGGAGAACAGGTAAAATCGAAATACATCCATAGTGCCTCTTGCCGCGTGATGGGGAGTCGGTATCGATGCCACGATGAACACAAATCCATCCTTATCGTATCGGCTCGCCGAATTGAACACACGCATCCTTGAACTTGAAACCGAACGCGTTGAGCTACTTCGCCTAGAACTAGCCAGCGCTGAAACCCGCCGTGCCGAAGTTTCTGCTTTCATCGGAGTCTACAATTCTTCGAGTAGCACCGTGCCACCCGCCTCTCCTGCCCAACCCTCTTCCACTCGCAAGAAAACTGAGCGAAAGAGCAAGGCTCAAGCAGCACCAAAGAAAGCAAGCCGAGGTAAGGCGTCAGCTGAAGGTCGGTTAGACAAAGCCATTGCCATTGTGAAGCGTGCGGGGACACGTGGTATCTCTGCGAAGCAGCTCTCCGAAAAGGCAGGCATTCCCTACAGTGCGGTGCGAAAGATTCTCAGCGAAAGCGGGAGTTTTCGCCAGGAAGGCGAGAAACGCGCCAGCCGCATCTTTCTCAAATAAGTTAGGATTCATTTAACATCCATCGTCATACATGGAGGACGCCGACGCGATGGTGGCGTCCTCTTTTGGTTTAGTTCAACTCTATCGATTACTGTTTTGGGCGATGCACATTTTTGACCCTCTTGTATCGGGACTATTAGGGTGTGCCCTATCTGGCCTCTTTATCAGACTATTTCATCTGGAATCTCTATCATCTTCTCCACTTCACTCCAATGGCGAGTGAGATACGCCAGCACATTCCAGGCCTCCCCCGAGGAGATGAATCCAAGCTGCTGATTTGTAAAGAGGTAACAAAACGTAAACGCGAAGTCCTTTTCGTTAGCTAGATCATCATGTTTCTCTGGGAGCGTTGCAAACCAGTGAAAGACCTGTGCCTTCATCTACTCGAATTGTTCAGCTTGGAGTATCTGGCTCCTCGCCTCACAAGCGTATTTGGGAGCATGCAGATATTGCTTCCAAAAGTATAAAGCTTTATCATCTTTATACTGACGAACATTATCCCGAAGGCTAAGGTTGTAGTAAGATATACCTTCATTCACCCATTCTTCGACTATCGTAGGACACTGCATTACAGAGCACTTTGTTTACCCGATAGCAACTGACAAGAACAATCCGTTGTTACCGATAACTTAAGGGCACCTCCGGAAACCTCGATTCTCGGCATTTAAAGTTACAGTGTTAGCTTCAGGCGCTATCATTAGTCATGAAATACGGGAGCCAAGACGAATGCTGTGACCTTTTCGCATTTATTGACCACCAGAAGAAAGCGACAGCAAGTCAGCGCAGCACCGGGATTGGTAAGCTCACGGACATCGTCG
>JBLHHN010000228.1:0-10134 GCA_047616785.1 Verrucomicrobiales bacterium | reverse complement strand
TGTGCAGGCCAGTTTGAAGGAGTCCCTCCTCCCGGCATCTCTCCAGATCGTGTGGACCCAGAAATTCGAGCTCACACTGCCGCAGAGTTGGCCCGTCTTGCCCGAGTCAACACGGGATCCGCTGCCTGCCTTGCTGGATCCCTTACGGAATCAGCGGCGTACCAACAACGTCACCCCGCCGAAACCGGCAGCGCTGAAAGATCGGTGGCGTGAATTCTTCATGCCTGCGGGCCAAGTGCTTTTCAATGATGGGCAACTCTATTTCAAAACAGATGATCGGTTAGTCGCTTGTGACTCTGCGACAGGTTCGCTGGAATGGTTGGGCTTTCGCAATGGACTTCCCTTGGATGAGAACACGCGGCTGTCGAGTCGGCGATACCCCGCCAGTAATGGCGTCAAGGTGACACCTTATCCAAACACTCCCGAAGAGTATCTTATCTTCGGTGATCTGGTGAATCAGTCGATGACGCTGTCCGGAGACACGCTTTATTCGTTACAAGGCGACCCGTTGGATTTCCAAGATGAAGAACCTCAGACGGCACCGATTGCTCCCAACAGGCAACAGCGGCAGTTTGGCAGGCAGTTGAATGCGCCTGGGCGTTTCCGTGAGAACCGGCTGGTGGCTTATGACAGGACGAGCGGCAAACTCAAGTGGTACCGCCGTGCGGAAGAACCTCTTGATCCGAATATTCCGATGATACGCCGCGCAGGCTTTGCCCGTGCTCCGTTGGCGTATGGGTCGCTTCTGTTGGTGCCAGTTCATGAGGAGACCTCCCTTTGGTTGTCCGGCCTTGATCGTCGAACCGGTGAGACTCTTTGGCGGACCTTCCTTTGCGACGAGCCCGCAGGCCAATGTCAGGCCATGTCAGCCGTGGCCATGACGGTGGATGCCGGTGAAGTGTATGTCAGTTCTGGGGCAGGTCTGCTCTTCTCCGTGGATGCCATTTCCGGTCAGCTGGCCTGGGCGGTCCGTTATCCGCGTCGGGCCAAGTTTCCAGTGTCCCCGGCAACGAACTCGTTTGTGCCGCGTTACGATGCCCTTTCGAGTCTGTTAGATGGATGGCAACAAGATCGGCTTTTGCCCCACGGCAATGATGTGATTGTGGCTGGGACTGATTTCGACCATCTCTTTGCGGTGAATCGCCGCACTGGCAAACTCACTTGGGAAACGGCCCGTCAGCCATTCCGCAGTAAGGATCCCAGTGTTTACGTGCTCGCCGCTCATGGAGGGAACGTCTACGTGGCTGGCGAGAAGTCGGTGCGGTGCTATCAATCGCACGGGGGGAAGTTGATTTGGGAATCGATCTTGTCTGAAAGATCTTATGCCCGTTGCGCGTTCACCCCAGAGGCCATTTATGTCCCATTGGAATCCAGCATTGTTCAGTTAGACCCAGCCACGGGAAAGCAAGTGGCCCGTGCGAAAGTGACGTTGCCATCCGAAGATGAGCCCGTGGGCAATCTCTTCACGGATGGGGAACGCCTCATCGTCTTCGGATTGAAGAAAGTCTATGCCCTTGCTCTCACAGAACCGACTGAAACGCTGAACTAACGTCTTTCTCATGTCTTCATCCTCACTGCCACGTCGCCAGTTTCTTCGCCAAGGATCCCAACTCCTCTGCGGTGGTGCGCTGGGTCTGTTCGGCGGAAATGCCGTGCACGCCGCCGTCGGGGGCGATGACGTGAAAGAGATGACGGCGGAAGAACTCATCAATGGCCCGACTCAGAACGCGATCGATAAGGGACTCCGTTTCCTCGCCAGTCGCCAGGTCGCACGTGGGGCCGATCGCGGAGCCTTTGGCAACAGTGGTTACAATGGCAGCGTCGGTATTTGCGGGATCGCGGGTCTTGCCTTCATGAGCGAGGGGAGCACGCCTGGCATTGGACGCTACGGCAAGCAAGTGGACGGCTGCGGCCAGTTCATCACGCGCAATACTTCAAAGAGCGGTTACATCGCTAGAGCTGGCAACCAAGGCGTGGGGAACATGTATGGGCATGGGTTTGCTTCTCTGTTTCTCACACAAGCCTATGGCATGACCCGGCAGAAAGAGTTGGGCGAGAAATTGCGTGCGGCGATCAAGCTCACCCTCAGTGCGCAGAATGAAGATGGGGGTTGGCGCTATCGGCCCGAGCCGAGCGATGCCGATCTCTCCGTGACCGTCTGCCAGATCATGACGCTCCGAGCCGCGCGAGATGCTGGGATCAATGTGCCAGATCCCGCGCGTGAAAAGACCATTGAGTATGTGAAGAAGAGCCAGATCGACGATGGCGGTTTCCGCTACACCTTGCGCGGCGGTCACACGACATTCGCACTCACCGCAGCAGGATTGGTGAGTCTTTTCAGTGCGGGTATCTACGACGGCCCTCAGATTGAGAAGGGCTTGGAGTACCTGAAACGTCATCGTGGGCGGGCCGAAGGGCATTACTTCTTCTACGGACATTACTATGCGATGCAGGCCATGTGGCATGCTGGCGGGCAATGGTGGAACGACTGGTACCCCTCAATTCGCGAAATGCTCCTCAAACGCCAGCAACCCAATGGCTCGTGGTCTTCGCCTTACAGTGAAGAATTCGGCACCGCCATGGCCTGCATCATTCTTCAGATGCCTAACGATCGTCTCCCCATCTTCGCGCGCTAATTTAGGATGCTACTCGCAAGTGCCACTCTCCTCCGCTTGCTCGGATTCGATGCGGAACGTATTCCTGATGATGCGGACGCTGAACTGTCGTTCACCCATCTGCCAGAGTCATGGGGCGTCTTCGTCCTCTTGGCTGCTGCCGGCTGTCTCCTATACTTGGCTTATCGACTCTACCAGAAAGAAAGCGCGGATGCACCGGGCTGGGTACGGCTCCTCCTTGCTGCGCTCCGCGGCTTGACCTTGCTTCTGCTCATCGCTATCTTGTTAGGTCCCTCGGTCAGTTACAACAAAGTCCGGACGATTCGTCCTGTGGTCGCCGTCTTGCGCGATGCCTCGGACTCGATGAATCAAACAGATGTCTACGATGATCCTCGCGCTGCTGTGGGTGTCTCCAACTTGACAGGGAAAGGCGTCGAAACCGTGAAACATGAGCCCATCGCACGGGCTTTGTTAGTCAATCAGTTAGCCAAGTCTGAGGATGGTCGTTTCTACAAAGAGATCGAGAAACGCGGGCGCTTACGTTTGATCGACTTCGCGGATCGTGTCACGGAAGTGCCCACGGTTACCGAAGACGCCACGGATCCTGAAGCGCAACCCACCACCGCCATTCCTGATCTGGTCGCCGCGGGTCCTGGCACGGACTTGGCGCGGGCCCTGACCACGAGTCTTTCTGAACGCCTGACTTCAGGCGTGATTGTCCTCACCGACGGTCAGCACAACGCGCAATCCGATCTCGCCGACGCCGCTGCCCAAGCGAGGAAACGTCAGGTCCCTCTTTTCGTTGTCGGTCTCGGTGATCCTGACAGGCCGACCAATCTGCAAGTCGCTGAGATCTATGCGGATCCTCAGGTTTGGAAGAACGATCCCTTTGAGATCCAAGCCACATTGCGCACGCAAGGTCTGGAAGCAAGCACGGTCGAAGTCAGTCTGATAGACGTCACACCACCGGAAGATCAAGATCAACCCACAGAAGAGAAGGTGCTGGAAACGAAAGAAGTGGCCTTGCCTGAGGATGGTGGCCAAGTGCGCCTCTCATTCACACACAGCCCGGAAGTGGAAGGCCTGCGCTCCTACACCGTGCGCGCCACGCCGGTGGAGAATGAGTCCACCATCGAGGACAATCAACCGCCCGCGCCAGTGCGTGTGAAAGTGTTGGATGATCATGCGCGTGTCTTACTCATCTCGGGTGGGCCAAACTGGGAATACCGCGCCCTGGCTCGCTTGTTCAGTCGTGAAGACAACGTGGATCTCTCGTGCTGGTTGCAGTCTTTGGACAATGGCCGTCAGCAGCAAGGAAACACACCGTTAGACCAACTACCGATCACCCGCGATCAGCTCTTTGAGTTCGATGTCGTGGTCATGATCGATCCCGATCCGAGCGAATTCAGCGAAGCCTGGCTCGAACTTCTTCAGTCGTTCGTCGGCGAACACGCCGGCGGTTTACTTTACATGCCTGGTCCTGTCTTTGGAGGCCCTTTCCTAACGGAACCACGCATGGAAGGATTCAAAGAACTCTTGCCGGTGACTCTTGGTGACATTGGTGGTCTTGAAGTCGCCAGCTTGCTCACGAACTTCAATCGCCCGTGGCCGTTAGGCATTGTTGCGGCCAACGTCGATCAGCCGATCATGCGTTTTTATTCGGACACGCAACGAACCCTTGATCGTTGGAAACTTCTCCCAGGCATCTTCTGGAGTTTCCCTGCCGCTTCGCCAAAGCCTGCGGCGCGCGTCTTGATTGAGCATTCTGACCCTAGTTTGCGGAGTAATGATGTGGCACGGCCATTGTTAGTCACGGGCAACTACGGTTCCGGCCGCACCACTTATTTGGGATTTGATGGCACCTGGCGCTGGCGCACGCCGGGGCTTGATGCCGAGTTCTTCACCCGCTTCTGGGTTCAGACGACGCGTTACCTGATCGAAGGTCGCACCTTGGCCGGAAAACGACGTGGCGTGGTGGAAACGAGCCGTTACCGATACGAAGTCGGCGATCGCGTTCGAGTCACTGCTAGATTGCGACAGCCTAACTACGAGCCTCTCGAAGAACCTACCATTGCGGGTGGACTCGAAGTCCCAGGTCAGGAGCTGGAGGAGATGATCTTCACACTCGTGCCAAACTCGCCTGGACTTTACGAAACGACCCTGACAGCCGCGAACCAAGGATTGCACTCGGTGAAGATCAACCTTCCTGGCGAAGGCGCCGAAGAGATCGAGATCGATACGAATTTCTCGGTCATCCTCCCCATTCGAGAAACACAATCCACCTGGCTGAACAAATCTGGTCTGGTGGACCTCGCTGAGTCCAGTGGCGGTCGCTATTTCGAGTTGGATCAGTTAGACCAACTTCTCGAAGCCATTCCTAACCGCATCCGTCGCTTGGAAACCCCGAGCGCGCCCATTCCCATCTGGGATACGATGCGCGTCTTCCTTTTATTAGTCGTCCTGCTCTGCTGCGAGTGGGTGCTGCGCAAACGCTTCAAGATGCTGTGATCCATGAGTAGCGACGTTCTTACATCGTTAGACAAATTACCGCGTGTCTTCACGGACAAGCTGCAAAGCTTGCGTCGTCGGGTCGCCCTTTGGTTCACCGTGGATGGGCTCAAACGTCTCCTCCTCGCGGCTGCAGGTTTGATCGCCTTCGATCTGCTGATCGATTGGTACTTCCGCATGGATCGCGCGCAGCGAGGTATCATGTTAGTCTTGACCGTCGCTGTGCTTTGCTGGGTCGCTTGGCGTTACCTTATCAAGCCGCTTAAGACCAAGCTCACGGATGAAGCGCTTGTTCTTGAGATGGAAAAGCATGGTCAGTTTTCGGAGGAACTCATCACTGCTCTGGAATTCTCCCGCACGGATTGGAGCCAGCAACCGAATGTTGCCAGTGGCTTGGTCCGCCAGACGATCGATCGCGGAATGGCGGCTGGGAAGAATGTCTCCATTGATGGCATCCTCCGCCAGGGCAAATTCTGGACAAACACATTTTTGTTAGCGTTGCTCTTGTTAGGTGGGCTTGCCTTGGGCGTGGCTTGCGTGAAGACCAAGACCATGAGCACGTGGTTCAATCGCAATGTCATGCTAGGAAATGCAGCCTGGCCTCAAGACTTCTATTTCCAAGTGGCCAATGCCGATGGCATGACCCTGAGCGTCCCGCGCGGCGATGACTATGTGCTGAAGGCTTCGGTTCAGGAAGGGTACCGTTATCTGCCTGAGGATGTGAAAGTCGAGTTTCGCAGCGGCTCAGGACGTCGTTTGGAATCAATGGATCGCGCGGATGATGGCAAGGCTTTCCATCATCAGATGATGAGCGTGACCGAACCTATCACTTTCCGATTAAGAAGTAAGAAGATCGCGAGCGAGTGGTATCAGATTGAACTCTTGCATCGCCCTGAGATCGCCGAGATCGAGCTGCTTTCAAAGCCGCCGGATTACACGGGTGCCGAAGTGACCGCTTTGCCACCTGGCGCAGGGCCCTATTACGTCTTGAAAGGTTCCAGTCTTGGCGTGCGAGGTTCCGCCGACAAACCGCTTGTTTCTGCGGCGGTGGTGTCAGGAGAGAATCGTTGGCCATTGGACATCAAGGACGAGAAATTTGCCGGGGCGGTGCCTGCCGATCAGTTAGTCTCTGGATCCTTCGTCTTGGAGATCGAGGACACAGAACAAGTCTTACAAGATGAGGAGACGACGCCGCGTGGTCTGGGCTCACGTGATCCCTTGAGGTTCAAACTTCGTCTGAAAGAAGATGAGACACCGAAGATCAAAGCCCGTCTTGAAGGGGTCAGCGCCATGGTGGTCTCGCGTGCGCGGCTTCCATACACTGCGACGTTGTCAGACGACTTTGCGCTGAAGGATGTGAGGCTGGCTTGGCAATGGCGTGAAGACACGGGCGAGGCGGAGGAAACGACGGGCGATCATGTCCCTAGCGGTGTTGCCAAGGCCTTGGGGAAAGCGACGATGGATCTGAACGAAGCCTTTGAGATCGAATCGCTCGATATTCCGGCCGGATCCCGTTTGAGTCTCCACCTGATGGCGATTGACAATGACATCGTTTCCGGTCCCAAAGTGGGTGAGTCGACTAAGATGATTGTCAGAGTTGTTAGTGAGGCGGAGCTTCGCGACGACCTCTTGCGAAGAGAGAAAGATCAACGCCAGCTCGTGGCGGAGATGGTGGATCAGCAAGACTTGCTTCTGACAGAGTCTCAAGGATTGCTTGCTCAGACGCGTGATGTGGCCGTTCTCACCAGTGAACAGCGCAGTCAGTCCGTGCGTTTCGAGAAACGTCAGAAATTGTTAGGCGGTGGCCTTATGCCGCTGGTTGGGCGACTCCGTGGCATGGTGGCTGAGATTCAGAACAACAAGTTGGAGGACGCCGATGGCGTTTTGCAGGAGCGTCTGCGGGATCGCATCATCGATCCTCTGCAAGCTTTGGCGGAGAATGAGCTGAACCTTGCGTCGGAATACTTAGGCCGTGTGCGACGCGCCAAGAAGGCGGAAGAGCGGCGGATTGTGTTCACGGCGGCGGTGAACAATCAGCAGATCGCTTTGAAGCGTCTGCGTGCGATTCTCGTCCACATGGTGAAGAACGAAAGCTATCAGCAGGCGGTGAACCTTCTTTATGAAATCCAGAAATCCCAAGATGATTTGCGCAAGCGTACGGACCAGGAAAAGGCCGATTTGTTAGACAAAGTCATTCGCGATGGTGAGTCAGACCCCGAAGCTCAACCGACCCAACAACCATGATGATGATGAGAATTTCCCTTCTAGTCCTTTGGTTCACCAGTGGCCTGATCTTCACGGGAACTGGCCAGCAGCCCGCCGCCGGTGGCGTCGCCGCTGAAGCACGTGGTGCCGATGAGACCAGTCCGTTAGGCGCACGGCAGCAGCGTATCAAACGTTTGCTCAATGATCTGGAAACGAAGTTCACCGAACTCGCGACAAAGTTAGAAGAAGAACAGCCTGAGCAAGCGAAGAAATTGGCGGATGCGTTCAAGCAATCGAAAGAGATGCTTCTCATGCAGCGCATGGACCAGATTACCGCGTTGTTAGACGGGGCTAAGCTTGAAACGGCGACGGATGAGCAGGCTGCCGTGGTCGGCGATCTCAAAGCGCTCATTGATCTGCTGCTATACGAGGAGAGTGAATTTGAAAGACTGCAACGCGAGATCGAGCGCTTGGAGAAGTGGAAAGAGTCTTTGGACAATCTGATCAAGGATGAGTCTGAACTCCAAGAGGAGAGTGAGATATTAGCGGATCCCGAGAAGGCCAAGGAACAACTCGACGCGCAAATGAAGAAGGCGCAGGATCTGATCAAAGCACAGGAGAAATTGTTAGAAGAAACGGAGAAGAAAGACGGCTCTGACGTTGATGCCTTGGATAAGTTGGCTGACGAGCAGGCAGAGCTTCGCAAAGAGACCCAAGCGTTGGCAGAAGAAATGAAGAGCAAATCTTCGGAGAAAACGGAGAGTGCGCAGCAAAGCGCTAGTGAGGCCTTGGGCAAGGCCTCGAAAGAGCAGCGCGATGCCGAGAATGAGTTGGCCAAGGGCAAGCCGAAAGAGGCTGGGGCTTCTGAGAAGGACGCGTTGAAGGAGATGAAGAAAGCGCTGAAGGCATTGGAAGAAGGGAAGGAACGTTTGGAGAAACAGAATCCTGAAGAAGCGGGCGCGGAACTCGCACAGAAGCAGAATGAGACTTCCGGTGAGACCGAGAAGTTGGGTGAAGAGATGGCCGAAGCAGGCGAGTCGAAGGAAGGCGAGTCTTCACTCGCCGAGGGTGTGCAGAATGCGCAACAACAGATGAATCAAGCGGCCCAGCAGTTGGGCCAGAGTCAGTCCGGCAAAGCTTCGGAGAGTCAAGAGAAGGCCGTTGAAGAACTGAACAAGGCGCGTGAGGAAGTGGAGAAGCAACTGAACGAGTTGCGTGATCAAGCTCAGCAAGAACAGATCGCTAAGCTTGAAGAAGTTTTTAAGAAGATGCTCGAACGTCAGCGCCAAGTCACCGGTGCTACGAGGGAAATTGCGGAACGCCGTGGTGAGCTTGATGCCCGTTTGAAACGTGCCGACCGGATCGAGTTGCGCAAGTGGGCAAAGGAAGAGCGTGGCCTTGAAGAGGATGCCAAGACGGCGGAAGCTTTGTTAGTCGATGATGGCACCAGCGTTGTTTTCCGGGATATCGTGGGGTTTCTTCAACAAGAGATCGGAAAGGTCTCCGCGCTCATGGAATCTCAGCAAACGGGGCGGCTGGTGCAGCAGGCGCACTATGAGATCGAAGCGACGCTTGCCGAGCTGGTCACCGCGTTAGAGAATTCGGGTGCGGGCCAAGGTCAGCCTCAGCCTCAGCCTCCCCAGGATCCTCAGCAAGGCGGCGGTCCGCCTCCACGCGAGAATTTGTTTCCACCCTTGGCTGAGTTGAAACTGCTCAAGCTCACTCAAGAACGGATCAATCGCCAGACCGTGGCTATGGAACGGGCGCTTGCCCAAGGGCCGGACCCTGGCGAGGGACAAGAAGCTGTGGCGAACATCCTCAAGGAGAGCTTTGAGAATGCCGCCAAGATGCAGGACAAATTGACTAACATGACGCGGCAAGTGGCGTCGCAACTGCAACCCACCATGAATCAGGAGGATACCGATGCGATTGACTAACTTATTCATGTTCGCCGCGTTTCTGTTCGGAACGCTGACATTCACACTCCATGCGCAAGAGAAAGATAGTGCGGAAGTCTTCGTGCAGTTTCTTGCCGTATTGAAGGCCAATGAAGAGATCTCTGTGGATCGCAAAGAAGCCGCGATGGCGGCCATTGCCGAAGCTCAAGAGAAAGATTCTTCGCTCAATGTGTCCATGGCACTCGGGATGCAGGCTCTCTACCCGGATCTCGAGCAAGCGCTCAACGAGGCCGCCGAAGGCGATGGGCGTCAAGGTTTGCAGAAGCTCTACAAACTGTGTCGTCATAAAGATCGCTTCCTTTCTGCGGAAGCCAACTATGTCATGTCGCGAACGTTGTTTTCGCAACAACGTTATGAAGAGTGCCTTCCGTTTCTCGAACGTTTGCGCGGTGATCTCGCAGACAAGACGATCCGTGATGGGGACATTCTCTATTATCAAGGGGCCG
Organism: Verrucomicrobiales bacterium; assembly: GCA_047616785.1. Taxonomy (GTDB): domain Bacteria; phylum Verrucomicrobiota; class Verrucomicrobiia; order Verrucomicrobiales; family DEV007; genus JAACDM01. The sequence continues at coordinate 402 of JBLHHN010000228.1, read as the reverse complement.
CGATGGCAAACAGTCTGGAGAAGGAAGAAGCCATCGCATTGTTAGCTCAGTATCTTGAGGAGTATCCTGATGCGCCGGATCGATTGCGTTTGTCCGCACAGGCCACCCTCGATGGCATCAGCGGGGTGCTCGATGGTTCTGTCGAAGACATCGCGGATCACATGGATTTCTCTCATCGTCGTCTGTCCTTCGAAGATTCCGGAGAAGATACCCGAGTGGTCCAGTCCGAGATCGTAGCGATGTTAGACAAGATCATCAAAGACGCCGAAGAACAGCAGCAGCAACAGCAGCAGCAACAGAGCGGGGCCGGCCAGGGTCAAGGGCAAGGAAAGCCGCAACCCGGAAGTGGCGAGGGTCAGACTGCTGGTGGCAATGCCAGTGCGCAGAATGATCCCAAGTCCG
>JBLHHN010000227.1:0-10145 GCA_047616785.1 Verrucomicrobiales bacterium | reverse complement strand
AACCTGATCCCGAAAGGCGGCTTGCAAGAGCCTGAGTTGCTCAAGAGAGCACCCGGTAATGCGACCATGCTGAGAGTGTGAGATCTTGCCAGTGGACTTGTCGCGAAAGGAGGTGCGGAGAATGCCGGCGGGGTTCTTCCTCGAAGTCTGAATCTCTAAGTGAAGATTGCCGTTACGGGTTTGCATGGCCAATAGATCTCGCTCTTGAGGTAGTATACAAGAGTGAATATTTCAAATGCATGGCTACATAACGAAATTATCATAATTGTGATAGATAGCATTAAACCCTTATTTTAAAGACTCCAGTCAGTCGGAAGTGCCCAATTTAGCGGGGTAATGTCCGTTTTAACACGCGATGAATGGCAAACGTCGAAGAAGCCGCGGCAGACGGTGTGCGCACCACACTGACCTGCAACTGCGCGGAGGTGATGACGGCGTCAGCGGGAATCACACTAGCGATGTCGAAACGGTAGAGCGCGCGAGATCGTGAACTGGTGCCTTGCCCGGCCAGAATTCCAGCAGGCACTTCTGTCTGCTTTCCAAAGTCAGACCTCCTGACGTAGCAAATCCGCTGATTGCGGCAGGAAACTGCTAGTAATACCGATTTTGGCACATTTATCGATAATTTTCATACAAGCCCGCGTTATGGGGAGATTCCATATCCTCATTCTGAAAATAAACCGCAATAACAACAATGATAGAATCTGAGTCGGCGGAACACCGCTTTAATTTATAGTATGCTAACCTGTTGACAGTAAAAGGACTGAAATGTAATTATGATAGTTCGGGCGGTGCCTCAATCCTATGTCAAGAGGTCTGAAAGTTGAAATCCGGATCGAACTCCCACAAGCAAGTGTCCTCTGAAGCGCTCAGCGTGACAGTCTCTGCAGACACGGCTGAAAGGAGAGCGGCAATGAGCCCTTGAATCAGGGTAAGGCGCGCAGCCGTCACTACTTTTCGTTAGGATCGACCTGCTTGATGCGGATATTCCGATACGCGGCCTTGGTTTGGAAAGTCGCCAATCCAAGTGGCGCGCATTCTTCGATCTCGCCCGAACGCATGCCCATCTCATGACCCGTGTGCATCATCTGGACGACTTGCTTGTCACCAATCCAGGCCTCCAGCTTCGTGTCAGTGACGCGTAGGCGAATCTTGTGCCAGACCTTATCATCGAGCTTATGCACGGACCCAGTGGAGTTCTCTGAGGCATCCATATTATCAATGCTAGAAATCCCAACAAGAGACCCACCCCAGCCTCCCACAATGAAAGTGCTGTGGGCATCGGCAATGGGGAATGTCAGCGCGCAGAAGAAATCGACGCCATCGATTCGTTTCGCCTCTAACGAGATTTCATAATTCGTCTTGAGAGACGGCTCGCCATCCAGCTTGATGCCTGTGAGCACTTCTCCCATGTAGAGGATGATCTCTCCATCCTCGACTTCGATATCTCCGCTACCGCCGAAGGGAATCTTTTTCCAACCCTTGAGAGTCTTGCCATCGAAGAGACTCTTGCCTTCTTCCTTCTTGGGCTTGGCTTCCTCGGTAGCAGCCTCGTCTTTCTTGTTAGGTGACTCTTGGGCTTCACAAGAAGCGAACCAACCAAGAGCAAGGATTAATGATAGTGAAGAAAGGCGCATAAGGACGATGGGGTGATTACTCGGTGGCAGGAAGGTAACGATAGTACACTTCCAAAATCAGCGTGAATAGGCAAGTCCGGTAAATGTCAGCGGCACCTCCAGCGGCGGAACTCGATTCTCCTCCTGTCCCGCCCTCTGAAGGCCAGGAACCGTCCTCCGATTGGTGGGTCACGGCTTGATCTCGGAACATGGTATTCCACTTCTTCCAGTCACTCCCCCCTCTCTGGAAGCAGGCTTGGGCACCGTAGTACCAGCCATAGATGCTCGCATCGTCCGCGGGGATCTTCACTTCGGTCTTCAAAATGAACGCCACCGCTTTGCGGATCGATTTCGCGGAGCCTTGGCGGAACATCTGTTGTGCTAAGGCGCCGACACCAGCCAAGCTATACTTATCGCCCTGTCCGCGGTAGCCGAAACCACCTTGGGGACCCTGAACATTCTGAAGATACTCCACTCCGTCACGAATGGAGCGTTTGATTCCTTTGAATTCCATCCCCGTGAGCGTCGCTCCTTTGAGAGCCTGCATGTGCCAACCTGCCACAGATGTATCCCCATGGCTTTTCTCGCCGGACTCCCCTGTGGTTCGTTGGTACCACTCGGAACCCTCATATTCGTAGACCCAGCCACCGTCATGATTCTGCCCTTCGATAATGATCGGCACGGCGAGACCGATCGCTTCTTTCAACGGTTCCATGTGAGGAAACTTGTGTTTCCCATAGCGTAGCATGCTATAGGCCTCACAAAGTGCGTAAGTGCCAATGCCATGCTCGTAGACCCAGGAATGTCCGCCTTGGGTGCGCAAGATGCCATTGTCGTTGAGCGCTTTCTCCGCGAGATAGTTGATGGCTTTTCTCACGGTTTCCCCATATTCTCTCGAGTCGTAAGTCTCACAGTGACCTAAGTAGCTTAGCAATGCCAGACCCGTCATAGCGACTTTATGGCCACCGCCCCAAGAACCATCTTCATTCTGTTTCGTTTTCAGCCACGCTAACGCTTTTATGACAGCGGCCTCTGTTTCAGCACTGCCCCCACCGTCGGCCAGACGTTTCCCGCGATCCTTGGCAGAGCAACGATCACTCAGGGGCGAGCCCTTCGGCGGTCCGCCGCCTGAGCCGAAGCCGTCTCCACCCAGGCCCATCCCCATGCCGAAGCCATCTCCAAAGCCGACGCCAAGATCCATCGTATCAAGGGTAATGTCAGGGGCCGATGGCACTGCCACATTACTAACCGCCGCCTGCGCGGTGATCACTCTCGCCATCTGTGAGGATGACGCGGCGGGCGCCTCTTTCGTGACTGTGGAGAAATCTTTGCTCTGCACTCTCTCAATGCTCTCGCCGACTGGCGCGGAGATGATCAATTCCGGCTCTCTCGGTTCTGGACCGGCCAGATACCAGATGGCGAGTCCTGCCACGATGATTGCATGCAGGATCCCCGCCACCAGCAAGGCGGAGAAGGTCGAGGTGCTCTTCTGCGCTTGCTGCTGCGTGCGCGCTTCAACGGTGGTGAACGTCTGCATGAAATGAGGAAAGGGGAACGATCAGATTAGACTTGCCAGCATTCGCCTTGTCAAGATTCCCATCTTGTGGAGACGACCCAATCGATATCGTTTCTCAAATACGCGGAAAGAATCGGCGTTCATCTTATTCAGAATCGCGCGGTAAGTGTCGCGCATCGTTTCCATGGCGATCAGCCGTCTCTTTTCAGATTTCGGCAAGGCTTGCGCGGTCTTGTCATAATACCCCACCGCGCGCTCGTACTGGAACTCCATCATCTCGAGAAACCGCGTCCCTTCCGGACCTTTCTCGAAGAGTGATTCATCGAGATCGAATCGGTCCATGTCCTCTTGCGGTAAGTAAATGCGATGCTCCTTATTCCAATCATCGACCACATCACGGATGATATTGGTAAGCTGCAGACAGTAGCCCAGATTCTCAGCGTAGGCGTCCGTCTTCGTTACATCACATCCGCAAATGCGCATACAGACGAAGCCTACCGAACTCGCCACATGGTAACAGTATCCTAATAAATCCTCGATCGTGTCATAACGAACCGTATCCAGGTCTTTCTCCATGCCATCGATGAGCAAATGCATTTCCTTGGCTGGAATGTGATACTTCTCTTGCAGATGCACCACGTCACGCTCGAAGCTGGTGAGATCGCTGACTTGCCCATCGACGGTATGCCGCCATCTGTCTAACAAACGCAAACGTTCGTCACGGGTGGGTCCAGGTTCATCCACGATGTCATCGACGACGCGACAGAAGGCGTAGTAGGTCACCATCGCCTCACGGCGTTCTTTAGACAGCGTCGCGAAGGCGAGCGCAAAGTTCGATCGACTCTTCTTCGTGATCTCTGCGGCGTGCAGGCTCTGCGCATCCATGTCTGTCATGATAGGCGAGAGAATAGACGCTTACGCGCACTGGTGCGCGCCTGGAGGGTGGCAAGTTTCATGGGTTTCTTCTGCTTTCTCTGCGTCACATCGATGCAGAAGTAAAGGCAGAGCGCATTGACAAACCAGATGACGAGGCCTGCCTTCAAGATCGCTGCCACCACGTACCACACCAGCACGCTTGTCTGATGGGTGAGCACTGAGGCCAAGAGATAGGATTCTAGCAAGCGTAGAAGAAAGAAGTGTGTGAGACAAAGAAAGAGGAACCAGGCGTAACGCCAACCGGTACGCAGCAAGAAGCGGAAAGAGGCACGCACCGCTTCCCAGGGATTCAGGTCCTGGAGAAGCAAGACGCAAATGGGCACTGCTGCCGTGACTATCAGAGATATGAATTTCAGCCCATCCCAAAGCGGTGCCGCCTTGAGATCGAGACGTTCTTCGACCAGCCAATTGATACCCACGGCCAAGAGGACCACGAGTTGGATCGGCGCCATGCGTGGAAATGATTTCAAGCCCCAGTCTAGCGCATCCTTCAAAAGGCAACGGCTCGTGCCGGAGCCATGACTCCGATAGGCTCCTAACAAGATGACGGATTGAATGAAGCAGACCACGAGCACGGCAAAGCCTCGTTCCCCGATGCCTCGTAGAAGATGATGAAGCCCGGCCACCTCTGGTGCCGGCTTGAAGCCTAGCTGAAACACTTCACAAAGGCGATGCGACCACCACCAAAGTGTGAGAGCGTAGATGCTGAAGATGAGCACGGCCAACCATTTCTTGCCTTGCGGGCAGGCTTTCCACAAGCGAGGCATCCAATACCAGCAGGCGAGAAAGGCCGTTGGTGTGCCAAGAATAAAGGCTACGTCCAAAGGCACACAGAACCAGAAAACGGCTCGGAGATCTTCATTGGCATAGGGCACCCATCCGAGAAGGTCCTCCCAAGCGCTCATCGAGAAGGCCACCGTATTGTCACTGCCTAGGCCCGTGGATTGGAAATAGCGCCAAGCGACCGTGGCGACTAGCAATGTGGCCAATCCGGCGACGATCGTGAGATTGTTACGTGCAAACTGAAATCCGATGCCAAAAGCGGCCCTCAGCGGGTGTTGCCGCATGAAGAGAACGTAACCGACCACGGCACCTGCCATCCATACAAAAAGCCACCAACGTTCTTCCATTTTTATGAACGCTAGGGTTTCTGCCTTTTACCGAATCAATCCCCAATGCGCTCCAAATGGCCAATAGACGAAGAGCGCCGGGCCCACGAGATTCTTCTCTGGGACGGGGCCCCAGCCTCGGCTATCCCAGCTGTGTGCGCTGTTGTCGCCTAGGGCGAGATACTCTTTCGGATTCAACTTTCCCTGATTGTTGCGCTTGTCTCCACCAAAGACGGTGAAGCCGTTGAAGCCATTCTCTTTACTCATGACCTTGATCGATCCGGGCGCAGTCGCCCGCGCTCCGTTGATGAAAAGCTCACCAGAATGCTTCACTTCATAGGTATCGCCAGGAACGGCGGATAAGCGTTTGATGTAGTGTTGAGACTGCTTTGAACGTTGCATGATGAGTTCTATGTCCTGAGTCGTGAAGACAAAGACCTCTCCGCGATTGGGTGGGCGGAAATGATAGGAGAACTTGTTCACCAAGACCTGATCGCCCGTATCAATGTAGCCGCGCGCAAGGACGGTCCCTGCTTCAATCTTGGCGGCTCCACCGGCCACACGGAATCGCGGTGGACTGTTCGGTTTTCCTCCGCCAATCATATCGATCCCGGACCTCGTTCGAGCCAACGTTCGCGACAATCCCAAACCAGGATCGTTTTGTGATGCTAGGAGTTTGTCCATCGGCGCCCAGACGCGAAGCGGCTTCATCTTGGACCCGTCGGGCTTCGTCCGTTCGAGGTAAGTGAAAGAGAAGAACTTGAAGGGATTCTTCTGATACCCCCCAGTAATGATGAAATCTTCTTTCGCGACGAGATCGATGTAGTTGCGGCCACGCCAGAAGAGATCCCACACTTTCATGGCAGGGTTTGGTTTCACTTTATCCCAAGCTGCCTGACCCTCAGGCGTCTCATCGAAGCCGTAGGCAATGATACCGTTGAGCGTGGGTTGCATGGACCCAGTAGGAATCTTAAAAGGCTGCAGAAAGTAAGACCGAATGCCGAGCGCAATGACGATCGCGACAAAGAAGACTTCCACATTCTCACGGATGCCAGGGAAGGTCGGCATCGGCAGAGAGCGCTCACAGGACTTCTGCAACTCCTTGGCTTCCGCTTGGACCTTCTCCTTGTCTCCTGACTTGAGGCGCTGGCGAAAAGATTCTTGTTTCTCGCCGATCTCAGCCAGCTTCTCTTCACTCAGGATGTCCCGTTTGTAGTGCACAAACTTGGAAACGCCTTTGAGAAGCATCTTTCCTTCTTTGATGTATTTCGGAGTGAACATATCAGATTCTTAAAATGGCCTCATTGCTAGGACGACGTCTTGAGCACCTTGATGAAAGCGTCTTGAGGTATGTTGACTTTGCCAATGCTTTTCATGCGCTTCTTCCCCTCTTTCTGCTTCTCGAGGAGTTTGCGCTTTCGCGAGATATCACCTCCGTAACACTTCGCCGTCACATCCTTGCGCATGGCGCTGATGGACTCGCGAGCAATGATCTTTCCCCCGATGGCCGCTTGAATGGCCACTTTGAAAAGCTGCTTGGGAATGACTTCCTTGAGTTTCGACGCCAGATGCCGCCCACGTGCTTCCGCCTTGTCGCGATGCACGATGGTCGAGAACGCATCGACCGGCTCACCATTGATCAGCATGTCCATGCGAGTGAGCTTGGCCGCTCTGAATCCGGCATGCTCGTAATCCATGGAACCATAACCGCGGGTCATGCTCTTCAATCTATCATTGAAGTCAACGAGGATTTCGTTCAATGGTAGGATCGTCGTGAGAAGAATCCGCCTTTCATCCAGCGTCTCTGTGTTCTCCACCTCGCCACGTTTCTCCATGGCCAGCTGCATGACATCACCGATGTATTCATTCGGCATCATGACATACACTCTGACCACCGGTTCGCGGATCTCGAAGATCGTCGAGGGATCAGGCAGATGCATCGGATTGTCCACGAGCAACTCTTCGCCATTCGATAGGGTCACTTCATAGATCACCCCAGGGTAGGTCGAAATGACGTCCATCTGAAACTCACGACGGAGGCGTTCCTGCACGATCTCCATGTGCAAGAGTCCGAGGAATCCGCACCGGAATCCAAAGCCCAAGGCGACCGAACTTTCCGCCTGATACGTGAATGCTGCGTCGTTGATCTGAAGCTTGCCCATGCCGAGCTTCAGCTGCTCGAAATCGTCTGTGCTGATCGGGTAGATCCCGGCAAACACCATCGGCTGAATTTCCTTGTAGCCAGGAAGCGGTTCCGGAGCCGGGTTGCGAGATTCGGTCACCGTGTCACCGATCTTCACTTCGGTGGAGGATTTCATGTTAGCGATGAGGTAGCCCACATCACCCGTGTTGAGCGTTTTCACGGCCAGCATCTTCGGAGTGAAGATGCCGACTTCCTTCACCTCGTAGGCTTTCCCCGTGCTCATCATGCGCACGGGCGTCCCTTTTTTCAGCTCGCCTGACACGACGCGGACATAGGAAACGACCCCGCGATAGGCATCGTAGACGGAGTCAAACACCGAAGCGCGCAAGTACTGATCCTGCGCTTCCGTCGGAGCCGGGACTCGCGCCACCACAGCTTCCAAAATGTCCTCGATCCCGAGACCCATCTTGGCACTGGCCTCGACAGCCTCTTCGGCTGGGATGGCCAGAATGTCCTCCAACTGCCTCCGGATCATCGGAATGTCGGCATTCGGAAGATCGATCTTATTGATCACTGGAATGACCGTGAGATTCTGTTCCATGGCCAAGTGGACATTCGCCACTGTCTGCGCCTCAACACCTTGCGCGGCATCAATGAGCAACAACGCGCCCTCGCAGGCGGCCAGGCTACGGGAGACTTCATAGGAAAAATCCACGTGCCCAGGCGTGTCCAACAGGTTCAACTTGTAGGTCACCCCATCCTTCGCCATGTACTGCATCGTCACCGGATGCGACTTGATGGTGATCCCGCGCTCTCGCTCCAGATCCATCGAGTCCAGAAGCTGATCCTGCTGCTCCCGTTCCGTAATCGTTTGAGTGAATTCAAGCAGCCGATCCGAGAGCGTGGTCTTCCCGTGATCGATGTGTGCGATGATAGAAAAGTTGCGTGTCGTTGCCGTACCCATGGATGAAGGGGCCGGAAACTAAGAGGGAACCTCAGCCTTGTAAAGGTGAGAGACTGGGCCCGGAAATAGCGCGGAAATTGGACTGTTTGCCGCCTTTAAAGGAGGTCATCCTGTTCTCAGGCAGCGGAGGCGAACGCGAAAGCCGCGAAGACCCGCAGGCCTAGAATGATGGACCCGCGTAAGTAAAGCTTCCTCACTTCATCCGCCATGATCACCAACGTAGCCTGGCATTCCAAATTCCAATGCCGAGTTTGCCCACTACGGATTCTCACCACTGGAATGGCGAACCGTTTCGTTCCTGGAGAATGGCGGTGAACCTTGGAATTCAGTTAGAATAACTTCGTTCTACTTCGTGATATCAGAGACCCAAGATGTAGCTTAGGCATTTCTACCCGACCCAATAATAGATCAGAGGGCGAATGGCCAGACCGGGCCATTCCTGAAAGGCCGATACAAGCGATTCTGCACGGCATCACTTTTTTCCGGTTGGAGAAAATGTGAGCGCCACGTAGCTTGCCATTCCAATGGCGAGTTCTGCGCAGTGTTCAGTGTTCTCGCCATTGGAATGGCAAGCTACGTTATCAGCAGCCATTAACCGGAAAATCATGATGCCGGGAAGTATGGCCCAGGGCGTAGCGCAGCAAAGCCCTGGGAGATTGGAGACCAAGGCCCGAAAGGGCGATACTGCCCCACGGGGTTAATGCTGGTCTTTGCTTGACCGTTCACATACACCGTCGACGTCCGATGTTTGAAGGCGCAACTTTCTGCACCTTCAGCCTCGCAGATCCAAACCGCGCCATCCCTTCTAAGAGACCTCTTTCAATGAACGCGCCTCACGCTCTCGCTTCACCTTCGCCCGTGGTGAGTGATGGAGGAGAGCCCACGTTAGTCGAACGAAACAGTGACCTCACTACGGGGTCTCGATGACGACACGGGAGAAGGTGCGCTCACGAGCGTCTTCGGCGACGGTGACCGAGAGGGTGCGGGCGTCTTCGATAGGTTCCCGATATTCGATTGGCTGGGTGGTACCGTCGATGGGCAACTAGGGGCTCATGTCTGTGCTAGACTCGATGCGGTAGGTAGGATGGACTTGAAGGCCGTCCACCGTGGTGGCGACGCCTTGGGAGGTCCAGGTGAGCGTCCAGCTTTCCTCTGCGGCGAGCAGGGTGTTGGAAGCGCCTTCAGATGGAGGAGTTGGGTCGAGTTCGAAGCTGTCCCAAACTTTCGCTGCAGCGGTATCGACGGTGGCTTGGGGCGATCTCGATTTCGTCAATGATCGTCACGCCATAGGTCGAGAAGTGGCGGGCATAGACCATGAATTCTAACACGTTGGCAAGGCTGCTCTCGGTGAGGTTGCCGCCGGGGCCGTCGAGGGCATGACCTTGGGCGCAATTCTCCCAGACGCCGAAGGCAAGGGTATTGCAGACGGCAAAGACTTCGATGGGGTCATTCACTCCCCGCGAACCAAAGACGGTGAGCATGCCGCTGTCGAAGGCTGTTAGAGGGTTGTTAGAGGGTTGTTAGAGGGTTGTTAGAGGGTTGTTAGAGGGTTGTTAGAGGGTTGTTAGAGGGTTGTTAGAGGGTTGTTAGAGGGTTGTTAGAGGGTTGTTAGAGGGTTGTTAGAGGGTTGTCACGTTCTTCGAGGGAAATTTCGCCCAAGTCGATCTCGAAACGCACTTCCACTTCTCGGTTCAGGCGTGTTGCTATAAATAGTTTCTGTCCCCATTAATCTCCCATGCAAATGGTGCCGACGCTTCAGCCCACTGTTAGGATCAATCGATTCCGACCGCGCAGGAAACAACCAGAACCAATTCCAAGGCTCGCCCGATCTGGAATGCTTTCGAGCCAGGCACCTGGCAAG
>JBLHHN010000226.1:0-10218 GCA_047616785.1 Verrucomicrobiales bacterium | reverse complement strand
GATTGGGCAAAGCCTACGCCCAAACATGAGAAAAGTTTTCTACACCGTTGCTTGGGATGGATGGCTCCGGAGAAGTGCATGATTTTCGCAGGCTTGATCCCGACGAAGCCGAAGATCTGTTTTCGAAGCTGCCAGAAGAGCGCATTCTTGTAGACGATACGCAGGAACCATCCCGGCGTGTCGGACGTGAGTAGCACCCGAGCGCTGCGCCCTTTTAGCAAGGGGCTCGGCATTCCCCCTTTCATCACACGAGTGTCAAAGACACGGCCTGGCAGGAACGCGCGGTCGAACATTCCCTTCAGCTTTGCTGGAAGGCCACCCCACCACATTGGCGAGGTTAGAACCACATGCTCACTCCACTCGAGGTCTTCGAGCACTTTCTCCAGCACCGGCTCCAAGGGCTTGGTCTTGGAATAGCCAGCGTAGCCGAAATCGCTGTCAAAGCTCAGATCGTGGAGATGGATGATCCGCACCTCATGGCCTGCTGCAATCGCAGCGTCCGCATAGGTCTCGGCAAGTTTCTTGGACAACGAGACCTGCGCAGGGTGCGCCGTTGATGATGAATATTCGTTTTGGGCTCATAATATTTTTCCTCAAATCAATCTTTGCTGACACATGAATGTGATTAGGGTTTGGTTAGTATTCTTCGATCAATCGATCTGGAGAGCAGTGTGTTAAGCTCGGATACGGCGCGCAATTTCGACTTCCCGAATTCAATTGTCGCCGTTCTTAGCAAGTTGTTCACTATGATCCGTTCGTAGCTCCGAGTCGGTGGGTGATTTCGTTCAGCCTCACGTACTGCTGATAGAAGAAGGGCATAGCGATCACGCTCTCGATGAAATCGAATACGTACATGATGATTGCTAGTATTCTCCCATGGGCGGTAATGCCGCTCTGGATTGTGAACACGATAGAAGACACGATGACGCCCATTAGGAGGATCCAACTGCCCTAAAAGTTCCACGTCTCAAGATCAGAGAGATGGATGTTCCAGCGTTTCAGGCGACGGAAGTGCGTCCTAACGGGTTCGGATTTTTCCTGCTCGAGCACACTAACCTGGGTCTCAAGTTCGTTGTTCAGTCCCTGATTCAACCGATAGGTTTTCTTGCTTGTCAGAGAGTAGAGAATGACGATGGCAATTGTCGCGGTGAGGCAGATGAGAAAGACCTGAAACTGCAAGAGGGCGATGATAACCAGGGCACCAACGAGACCTAGGCCGCTCTCGATAATGCTAGGAAACGAATGCTCTAGGAACTCGACCAACTCTCTGCGCATGTTCGATCTGGCGGAGATTTCGGAAACGGCCGTCCCGTTAGGTTTTTCTGTTTCCACCATCTCCGGCGAAATGGTGGCATAGATCTCGGAGTAGATCCGCGTGTCGTAGAAGCGGCGACCGGCTCCAAATACCAGCATCGACAGTCCAAGCCCCGCCAACGCGACTAGCCCGCCGAAGCCTCCCACCATGAAGTCGTCGATCGCCATCCCCATCAGGAGAGGAAAGAGAAGCATTAGCAAAGCCTCGATGACAACCAAAGCCCAAGTGACCGAAATCTTGAGGCGATTGCGCTTAAATAGAGAGCTAGCGAAATGCCATTGTGGCTAGGCGTCTGTCTCGCTGTAGACACTAGTCTCCTCCCCCAAAAATTCGCTTGATGATTCCTTTGCCATCCCCCGAATCTCCTGTCCCATCTCGCGTGTAGCAGTTGAGGAACTCCTTCCAGATCTTCTCTTCTTCCTCCGGTTTATCAAGAAGGACGGTGAACGAGACTAACATCATCTCGTCGGTTGTTTCCCATCCGTTCTTAACGCGCACTGGCGGATCGCTCGGATTGAAATCGTTGTCAGTCGAGTTGTCGTAGGTCGCCCATACATTGATTCGACTGCCAGCGGGCAACTTCAGCGGCTTGCTAAAAGAGTAGATATCCTGCCATCGGAAGTCCCAGTTTCTGATCCAGTTCATTGGCAAAGTCGAGCCGTCTGGCAGAGTGGCTTCGACTTTGAACTCCCGCCCGATCAAGTGCATGTGAGGGGCGACATCGTAGATTGTCATTGGCGTAGGAATGTCTAACCAAACGTGGCGCTTGTAGTTGGGCTCGCCCGGCGGGATATCGATTTTATCCGTGCCTGCGGCAATGCCGATAGCGTAGGTCTCAATCGGGGCATCGGTGAAGTAGAGCGCAACTTGGCTCTGATCGCTTTGCGCCTGCCCATTCGGGTGATAGTGCACTTCGATCACGATATCTCCTCCCGCAGGGAGCTTCTGCGCCACCCCTTTTGGAAACTGGTAGGGGGACTGGCCGGGCGCCCAGCCGCTGATCGAGTCCAGCACTTCGATCCCCCAGAAGTCAGTTAGCTTGCCCCGTGCCACTTTTGAGTGAGCATCGTAGCCCAGTGCTTTGTCTTTGGCGTCCAGGGCGCGCGCCTTACCGGTGTCATCGTGATAGACGATGACGTGGTGCACGACCTCAGTCGCTCCGGGTTTAAAGTCGATGCCCACTAGCGCCTTGTCTTCCGTGATATTGATAGGGAGCACAAAGTGGCGATAGATGTCCGCACCAGTCGCCGGCACTTGAAAAGGCTCGGGCAGTTGCAGCACCACGTCAGGTTTGCCCAGCGACCACTCCTCAGGTTTATGGAACTTTGGCACGGGCGTGCGTTCGGCTCGATCACCCTCCGGGGCGCCACCTTTCGCCCAGGCTTCCAAGGCTTTAATCTGCCGCTCGCTCAAAAAGCGTTGGTCGATGTGCTGACCAAAACCTGGCTCGGCATTCCAGGGCGGCATGAATCTTTCCTCACAGACCCGCGCCATCGTTCGTGCCTTACGTCGAGCAGTGGCGTAGTCGGTGAGTTTGAATGGGGCGACTTGGCCTTCGCGGTGACAAGTGACACAGTTGGCGTCAAGAATCGGCGCGATATGCCGCGTGTAGGTGATCGGATCGGGCAATGCCATGCCCTGGTCATCAGATGTCCACGCCTCAAATTCACAGCCGACTGGCGGCACGAGTGATGTCGTTGGGTCGTTGCCTGCTACCAATGAGCTGATCGCGTCTTCAAGAAATCGTTTCGAGGCCTTCGCACGCGGCTTGCCCGGAGCTGCAAAGGCGTCGTCGATCGCACCGCGATAGAGAACTTGGTCATCTACGCCTATCAGAAATGCCTCTGGAACGTGAGTGGGCTTCAGGCGTTCCGCCAGAGCACCGATGCTGTCGAGCGCTAACGGAAACCTCACTTCGAACGAGCTTCTGAATTCGTTGGCGTCCTTCCTTGAAACCGTCGGGTCGGAGATCACGCCAAGGAAGACCATGGAGTTCCGCTTGGCCACCTCAGCTGCACGGTTCAGTGCGCCGATCGACCGTCGGGCAATCGGGCAATCTGTCCCTAGGAACACAATCACTGAGGCTTTCGCAGGACGACCCGCGCCAAGCGTGTGGATCGTTCCTTGAACGTCGATGACCTTGCGGCCATAGAGCGGCTCTTGCTCATCGGTGGCAGCGGGTAGATTACTGCTGAGGAGCGCTAATACGAGCGTTAGGATCGCGTGGTATTTGTTCATCATGGGGACTATTGGTTGAGATTCATTTGGGAGATGAGCTCTCTGGCAGACGCCTTGGTGCTCTTCACCAATTCTGAGCGAGGGCAGAGGTCGATCAGGCAGAAGCTGCTGTAGCCGTCTGAAAGACAAAGAAGCGCGAGCGAACAGCGCACGATGGCTTTGCGGGGCGCGGATGGATAGGCGAACGCTAGGGCAAGCTCGAGGCCGGTTCGATATTCGAGATAGAGACTCTTTAGCTGGGTGCGTGTCTTGTTGTCCGTCGTGCAGGACATCCAAAGCCCCTTCAACATCTCATTCACGTAAGCCTGATCATCGACGGGTGGATCAAAGAGCTCCGCGAGGAGGACGGAGACGATCTCCTCCTGACTCATGCTCTGCCATACCTCAGTCGTCGGAAAGCTCTTCCTCTCGCGCTCCAGGACGCGTTGAATTAGCATGCCAAGCACGTCCTCTCGGTTCCCGATGTAGTGCCGGATGATGCTGCGCTTCATCTTCGCTTCCTCGGCGATGACCTCCAGCGTGCTGCCGTCGAGCCCATGCTTCAGAATACACGCTTCAAAGGCGTCGAGGATTTGCTGGATGCGCTTGGCTGAGAGGTCTTTGCGTCCCATGGTGTCGAATAGATCGTAGTTGTGAAAATTTAAAATCCTAAGAGAAGTGAGCCATCATGCCCCTTAGGTTCTTCATTTTAATATTGACTTTCTCAAAGATCAAGGCTTTAGATTTTCATCATGAAAATCTTTAATTGGGCGCTTATTGCCACTTTGGCTAGCTCGCCTATCTGTCTAGCTGAGGACGCCCCGCTTCCGGTCGAATTCATCAAGACCACATCGGAAACGATCAGCGTCTATGAGTTTGCGGAGGGAAGTTCCTTCGCCAAGCAACGCAGCTATCTGGCTTTTGAGACAAGCGGGAAGGTCGGTTTCATTGCCGCTGGCGAAAGTGGTAGTTCGCTTCGGGAAGGCGATCCCGTCCACGGAGTCAGCGAATCTGAGCCGAAGGGGCAATTGCTAGCATCGCTTCGACTCGATAGCGCCAAGGCCGATATCCGCACAGCCGAAGCCGAGCTGGAGAGTGCGCAAACGATGGTAAAGGTGAACCAGCGAGAGTTTGAACGTGCCAAGCGTTTGAAGGAAGCCAATGCGATCGAGGCGCGCCGCTACGAATCGATCGAGGCGACCTGGCAACAAAGTCAGGCAGAACTCAAAGCGGCCAATGCCCGGCTTGATCAATCGCGGGTGTCTCTCGATCACGCCGAACTGCGAGCGCCGTTCGATGGGGTTGTCGCCTTCACAAACATACGCAAGGGAGACTTGGTCTCCGGGGCGCAGTTCGATTCGACTAATGCGAAGACAGCCACCCGCACCGCCTCGATGGTGATCATCGACCCCACGGCGTTCGAGGTCGTCGTTAACCTTCCAGTCTTCGTGGCTGCGAAGGTAAAGAAAGGACAGAAGGCCTACATCGCGGATCAGGAAACCCTAGCAGAGCTACAGCTTGGCAGGAAGAAGCTTGCTGATCAGGCGGTGTTCGAGAAATTCATCGCTGCTAGCGTAGTTTCGGTCAGTCCAGCCGTGAACCCAGAAGATCGATCCATTCGAGTAAGGCTGGAAACCGCCGACGACGACAAGAGCGCTCGATTGATCGATGGCGGTTTCGTCTTTGTATGGATCGAAACGGTGGTCAAAAAGAATGCCGTCGCACTGCCGCTCGAAGCCGTGGGCTACCGAAGTGGCGAGGCCTTCACCTATGTTGTCGACGAACAAGGCTCTGCACGGCGACGAACGCTTCGGCTTGGAGTCATCGCCGCCGAGGGGATGGAGGTGCTCGAAGGCATCAAGGCTGGAGACATCGTAATAGGCAAAGGGCGCAGCATTGTTCGTGATGGCACTCCGGTAGTCGCTGCACCGACAAGAGAGGCGACTAGAGAGGCGACTAGCAAATAGCTGGCATCGTATGTTTGAGATATTCTTTCAAAAGACAACGCTTGCGCGCCTCCTGATTCTCAGCTGCCTGATCGGCGGGTTCGTGGCGTATCAGGGCATGATCAAGGAGACCGATCCCGATCTTGAGATAGGAGCAGGGGTCATTATTACGCCTTGGCTGGGCGTTGACGCGCCTACGATCGAACAAGAGCTGACGACCAAACTCGAGAGCGAACTCAAGCAAGCAAAAGGCCTCAAGGAACTTTCCAGCGGCTCTTTCTCTGGCTACTCCGTGGTCGTTGCCGAGTTTCATCCTAACGTTCCCAAGAAAGACGCTCTCGATCGAATCCGCACCGGCGTTAACCAGGCGGAGGGGCACCTTTCCAAGGATGCGCGCGCCCCGCAGATCTACGAGGTGAGCGTCAATGACACTCCCATCCTTAGTATCATCCTGTCAGGCGACGGCGAGTTGAAAGACCTGTCTGCGCTAGCAAAGAAGCTAAAGAAGGATCTCGAGAGGGTTCCCGGCGTGAACAAAGTAGACACTGGGGGCGGCCGTGAAGAAATTGTGATGGTGAGCCTCATCGGGGCACGGATGGCAGCCCTGGGCATCAGCCCTTCCGAAGTACGGGATGTCATCAGCGCTGCCAATCTCGACATGCCTTGGGGTGAGTTCGAGGGCGAAGAACTAGGCTCGTCGTTTCGCTTGTTTGGCAGGTTCCGCGATGTCGAGGCGCTGCAGAGCCTGCCAATCCGCCGGGCATCCACGGGCAGAGTCATCTATTTGGACGAAGTGGCAAAGGTCGAGCGGACGTTGGCTAAGGAAGAATCACGCAATTTCTTCAGCAGTGAAGGAAAACCTTTTCAGCGCAGTCTCAGCATCGCGATCACCAAGCAATCCGGCTCGGATACGATCAAAGTCGTCGAGCAAGTCCGGAAGCGCTTGAAGAACGCGTCCGCCGATTGGCCGCCTAGAGTTCGCTACGATGTGGTCTACGACTCGTCCATCGATATTTGGGCAAACTTGAAGAGCGTGTTCACCAACGGTTGGCAAGCGATGCTCGCGGTCTTTGTGATTCTGCTGATCAGCCTAACATGGCGCGAAGCTCTCATTGCGGGATTGGCCATTCCGCTCGCCTTCGGAGCTGCGCTGATCATCGTCGCCGCCCTGGGCTACTCCCTCAACCAGATCGTCATTGTCGGCATGGTGTTGGCGTTGGGGCTCTTGGTCGATGATTTCATCCTCGTCATGGAAGGGATGCACGAGAACATCTATGTGCGAGGAAGAGGCTTTAAGGAGGCGGCGGCCGACACCGTGAAGACATACGCGCTTCCGTCTTTGAGTGGATCGCTCACGACGATTCTCGCCATGGCGCCTTTGTTGGGCATCGCCGGAGTCACTGGCAAATACATCCGCCCCATGCCGGTTACCACCATCGCCTGCCTGATCGCGAGCTATCTGATCTCGTTGGTCATCCTCATCCCGATGTCCCGCTACTTGTTTCGTCGAAAGAAGGGGGGCGAGATTAGGAAGACGTGGATGGACAAACTCACTGACAAGGGCAGCAGACGGTTGCGCGTTCTCTTAAAGAAAGCCTTCACCCGAAATCGCAAAACGGCGCTCGGCTGGGTAGGTGGAGCCCTTGTGGTCTTTGTTGGGAGCATCCTGCTCTTCTCCACGGTACCTACCGAACTGATGGGCAAGTCAGACGGGCGTTCCCTTGGGATCCTCGTCGAGATGGAACCTAATACCTCACTCGACAACTCTCAGCATTGCGCAGATCGCCTGGGTGAAGTTCTGCGGGCACTTCCCTACTTCGAGAGCATCACCAAGCACGTCGGCGAGAAGAGCCCCTTCTCCATCGTCTCGCCGAGCGATGAACTTTCCCTATCAGAAGCCCCCTATTTTATTGGTTTCACGGCCGTGTTCACACCCAGGACTGAACGGGACAAGCTTGCCTATGAGTACATGCCAGAATTGCGAGAGGAACTCGAATCGGTGATGCAACATTGCCCTGGTGGAAAGCTGCTTCTCAATCCAAGTACAGGCGACTCCTCAGCGGGCGATCCGATCGGAATAGATATTGTGGGAGACGACACGACCACGTTGCGCGAGATAGGCAACGAAGTGGTGGCACTCTTCGAGTCCGTTCCTGGCGCAACGGACATGAGACACAACTTGAGTGTCGCCAAGATCGATATGAAGGCGATCCCTGATCTGGAAGCAATGGAATTCTACGGGCTATCGCCGAGCGACGTCGCAGAACAGATGCGCATTATGTTAAGCGCCGATGAAATCGGGAAATTTCCTGTCGGTGGAACGGAGGACGATCTGGAGATTCGCCTTGGCTACGCGTGGCCTAGTCGCGAAGGGGAGATCGGGAGTCCGACCAGCCTGGAAGAGTGGTATTTTATGAATGTCACCACGCCTGAGGGACAAAGCGTCCCGCTACTGTCAGTGGTCGATATCGAGATGGCTGAGAGCCCGATCTCTATCATTCACAAAGATGGCGAACGCACAGTGAGCGTCATGGGCAAGAACAATGATCGGACGGTGCAAGAGATCCTCGCCGAGGCGATTCCGAAATTGGAAGAAGCGAGCAAAGCCTGGCCTCCCGGCTATCGCTTTCGCATCGCAGGAGAAGCTGTCGAAAGCGAGGAAGTGTTTGGCTCATCCCGTGTCATGATGATTCTCGCGTTGCTGTTAGTCTTCGGGCTGCTCACTTTGCAATTTGATCATTTCGTTCAGCCGTTAATCATCATGTCGGCAATTCCGTTAGCCCTAACGGGAACTTTTCTCGGCTTGTTCGTCCTCCAAATGCCGTTTTCCTTCATGGGAATGGTGGGGCTCATCGCGCTTGTCGGCATCGTTGTGAACGACACGATCATCATGGTTCAGGTCATGAACAACCACCGGGCGGCTGGCCTACCCGTAAAAGAAGCGGCAGCGCGGGGGGCGAGCGATCGCCTGCGCCCTATCGTTACCACATCCATTACTACGATCGCCGGGATGGTGCCCTTGGCTCTCAGTCAGAAGATGTGGCTGCCGCTCGGCGTGACCGTGGTCTCCGGCCTGATCTTTGCCACCTTCCTCGCGCTTCTCATCGTGCCTTGTCTCTACGTTCTCCTTACCCGCGACAGTCCTCAAGCCAGCCATGACACTGCCTCCAAAGCCTAACCATTGCCTACTCCTAATCGGACTGCTCGCTGTCTTCGTCTTCAGCGGGTGCCATTCTGTCACGGAGGGGAAACGGCTTCGCAATCAAGCCAGCCGAATCGCACCGCGGGCTTGGAAGGCTGAACAAGTGCGGGGCGAAGTTTCGAACGCTTGGCTCGCATTGTTTCGCGATCGCCAGCTCGTCCAACTGGTCGAAGAGGCTCAACGCAACAACCTCGACCTTCGTGTCACCGCAGCCAACGTTGATCGCCTAAGGGCATTGGTGAGGCAGACGGGCGCCACTCTTTATCCGAACATCCGTTTTACAGGCGCGGGAGAACGTACCAAGACAGGGCGGGAGCCTTCCTCCTCAGGAATGGAAAGTTCTTTCGTGAGCGAATGGGAGATCGATGTATGGGGGCGGCTTCGTGCAGAACGCAGCTCGGCAATCGAGGAGCTCCATGCGAGCGAGTTCGACTTTCGTTACGCGCAGCACGCCATCGCCGCTGCCGTTGCTAAAGCTTACTTCCTTTCCATCGATGCGGATCTCCAACACGTAATAGCCAAAGACTCAGAGGCGAACCTTCAGAAGATCTATGACTACGTCAAACGGCAGGAGCGAGAGGGGTTCGCAAATCCTCAAGACGTCGAGGTTATCCTGTCCGACCTTTCCCAATCTAAGGCGGATGTGGTTAGCAGTGCGAATGCTATCCGTGACAGTCTCCGATCGCTAGAATTCATGTTAGGCCGATACCCAAGTGCCACAACGGATGTCCCAGATAAGTTTCCGAAGTTGCCCTCGCGCCCCAAAGCTGGGTTGCCATCCCAACTCCTAGAACGCCGCCCAGACGTTCGTGCGGCCGAGCGACGTGTCGCAGCTTCATTCGACCAACTGCACATGGCCAAAGCCGCCCGTCTCCCTAGATTCTCACTGACCTCAAGCATAGGGGGGGCCTCTTCGCATATCCGTGACCTTACGAGCCCTGAGAACTTGATCAGAAACCTCGGCGCCAACATGTTCGCGCCGATCTTTGAGGGAGGCGCTATCCAAAGCCAGATTGATGTCGCCGAGGCCGAGCAGAGAATAGCTCTATCAGAGTACGCCAAGACCGCTTTGACAGCCTTTCGTGAGGTCGAATCGAATCTCGATCTCGGCGGATCTCTAGCTCAACAGTATGTCCACCTAACAGAATCTCGAAACAGTTCCAACAAGGCATACCGTATTGCCGAAACGCGTTACGCGAACGAAGACATCAGCCTCCTAGACCTGTTGGAGATTCAACAGAGAACCTTCGAACGTCGCTCTGTCTCACTTGCAACCGAGCGCTCCCAACTGGAGCAGCGCATCGATCTCTACCTCGCGTTGGGAGGAGACTGGAGGTGATCAGTCCACGCCAGTCCCCTAACTTTCAAGCCATGCCGTTCGTTCATCTGTACGCCCTGTCGATCGCAGTTCTCCTTCTCGCTATACTGCCGCGCGTTACTATTTGTGATTTGGGAAGAACTGGAAGTTGAGGCTCATCAAGCTGGTAAGTTCCGCTTTGAGAGGACCGGACAGATCATCAAGGCAGTTGTCGATTGCA
>JBLHHN010000225.1:0-10222 GCA_047616785.1 Verrucomicrobiales bacterium | reverse complement strand
TACCGAAGAGCGTGACCCACTGCTGCTTCTCTGATTCCTCCAATATTGAATTTGGCATGCCCAAACATGAATCTGATCACATCCCAGCGTAAGCCACATCAGATGGAGGGTCGTCGGTCGATTACGTCATAGCGGCTCCATTCCGAAAATTCATCCTCGACAGAATAGACTTTACACGGGCTGACGGAGAGCGCTTTGCCGCTTGAATCCCCGAGATAGAACTACTCACTCTCCAGCAGCTTAACCAAGCGCCTAAACCTGAACAGGGGACCAGGCCAGAAGAGTTGCGCCTCGAAAACTCACACTTTCGGTGAAAGAGGCCTAAGTGAGTGTGAATTACAGAAAAGACCGAGCCAGCCCGGTTTGCTTCTCTCATTGGTGCGAACGCAGCTGCCTAAAGACTAACATAAACGCTCCGTCTCGTCGAATAAAAGGCTCTTTTCTCTCAGGCACTAACTAATTTCTGGTCGTGCCTCCGGCACTAGCACATTCAACGTCGTAGTCTATTTTCGTGCAAGTTGCCTAAAGATAAAGACGAGCGAGTCAGGAACTTTCGGCGACCCGTTTCATCAATTGGCGCTCCGTGGAACCTAGCCGTTTGCAATGACTGTAGGCGCGCATGAAGAGCGCCCGATCGAAGAGGGTGGCTGTCTTCGTCCGGCGGAAGAGGGGGCCTAGGTCCTCGATGACGTCGTGTCCTCTGCGTCTGATAGGGCGAGCTTTCTCAAGGTCTACGAAGTAGACCTTGGGTAGTGCTTCGTCAAAATTGAGCAGGACGTGCTTGGGATGAAAGTGGCGATGATGCCAGTCGGCGTCGTGCATTTGTCGTGTGGCGGAACCGACTGCCTTGATGATCTGGCGTTTTTTAAGCGGTTGGTGCCAAGGACTGGATTCGTCCTTCATTAACTCATCCAGAGGGAGATACCCTTCCAAGTTTGGCTCTAATAGAAGTGCCTGATGGCGGCCGTCCACCACACGGGACCCATAGTAGATCAAAGGAGGTACACTCACGCTTTTCTCTGTCAATGCGGCGAGTGCGACGGCCTCGCGTTCCAGTGTGGGGCGGCGACGGAACCCGTTGCGGAGAGCTCGGAAACAGTGGTTCTCCTGCTTCTTCATGAAAAGAGTGGGAAAGCCCTCAAGGGTCACTCGCTTCGCGCCGCTCCAGCCACCTCGGCGACTATTCTTCGGTTCTACCCAGGGTGCTTTCAGTTCCCAGAGTCCCTCGAAGAGATCGGGAAATAGTTTCTCAAGAGCCTCTTTATGATCAGGCGCGATGTAGTCTTCCATTCGGTGCAGTCTTAGAATCATACGGCTAGACTACAAGTAGGTCTTGCGATCCTCGGTGCGAATGAAGCGATCCGCTTCGGGCATGCCTGGCACTTTCATATTCGGTCCATCCCAAGGGATCTCTTTCTGCATGCGCAACGCGACGACGCCAGCGAGTCCGATCTCGGTGAGATGTCCTCCGAAATTGAAGTCGGCAAAGCAGGTGCCCTCTCCTCCGCAGGCGCTGATCCATTCTTCCATGTGGCCGATGGAGCGGGGGATGGATTCGGGAATGGCTTTCTCGGCTTCGTGATTGTCGGCGCCGAGGAACTTGGCGTCATCATTCAGCCTGACATAGCATTGAGAATTCCACAGGCCCGATTGAAGTTGTCCTTTGGTGCCCTCTAGCAAACAACCGACTCGTGGCAATCCTCCGAACGTTGCGGAAAGTTCTTTCGTGGAAGATTCAGGAGGGACGTCGCCTCCGGTGTAGAAGTGCAATTTCATCGGGCCGCGTTTGCCTTTGGCCGCGAAGTGGTAAATGACCGTGCAGGCTTCAGGGAAAGTCTCTTGGTCCATCTTACGCGCACTGACAGAGATCTTTTCAGGATAATCGAGATCCAGCGCGCGGACGGGCATGTTGAAACTGTGACAGCAGAAGTCACCCAGCGTTCCATTGCCAAAGTCGTACCAGGCACGCCACTTCGCAGGATGATAGATTTCGGCCTTGAAAGGTCGGGCGGGCGCTGGGCCACACCAAAAATCCCAATCGAGCCCTTCAGGGATGGGGTCAGCGTCTTCCGGGCGTGCGGTTCCGTAGGGAGGCGCATGGACAGGGTGCCAGACATGAATGTCTGTGATGTCGCCAAAGACCCCGGCCGCGATGAGCTCCATGCTCCGCCGGAGATTCGGAGAGGCGCTTCCTTGATTGCCTGTCTGAGTGATGAGCTTAGAGGCGCGCGAAGCTTCACGGAGTTCCCGAGCTTCGGCTAAGGAGTGTGTGAGAGGTTTTTCACAATAGATGTGTTTCCCAGCTGCCATCGCGGCTCGACAAATGGGCATGTGCCAGTGATCGGGTGTGGCGATGACCACGGCATCGATCCCTTTCTCCTTCTCAAACAAGACGCGGTAGTCTTTGTAAGTGTGGATCTTGGCCACAGGATCACCGTGACGTTTCTGCGAATTACGGATCTGATTCTCGTCCACATCGCAGAAGGCCGCGAGGTGGTGGCCAAGCTTGAGCAGCTTGCCGACATGCCCTTGGATCTGTCCACCCATGCCGATGGCGGCGATGCTGAGTTTGTCAGAGGGCTTCTGAACTTGAGCGTGACTGGGCAGAGCGACGGTGGCTCCGGCGGCGGCGAGAAATCGGCGGCGTTTCATGATTAAGTTTCGAACAGGCGAATGATCGTTTGAGTGAGACCGGACACTTCATGCTCTTTACGCGTCACGGAACAGCCTAACGCATGTTCGACCATGTTCTGTTCCATGCGAACCGTGGCAGGATGTTTCTCGAAGATCTCTTTCAGTGGATTGTGGTATTCCACGATGGAGAGTGGGGGATCGGAGTCTGGATCATTCTCACAGACGCAAAGAAAGCCTTCGCGATTCCGTATGATGGCAAAGGAGGTCGCGCGTTCGGCGAGATTCTCTCCTTTGATGTGATGCTGGTAGTAGCGCACCTTATTGTTAAGATAAGCGAAGATGAGCTTCTCAGGCGCATTTGTTCCAAACGCATCCTTCACGGAGCCCAAGAGATCTGTTGTGAATTCGTTGTCGAAGTTGGGAAAGAAGATGTTCGCGCGCTTGGTCAGTCGATAAATCTTCTCTGGACGGCCGCTTTCGCCTTCTTCCCTCGGCTTTCGCCAGGTGTCGAGATAGCCCATTTTCTCGAGATCATCGCAGTGCTGTTTGACCCCCATGTAGCTCATCTTCATCGTCTTAGCCAATTCTGACACGGAGACTCCCGTGGATCGTTTGATCGTGAAAAGAATATCGAACCAGTGGAGGCGAGCGATCTTGCGGAGCTCTCGGAGAAACATCGGGTGATGAAAGTGGGTCGGGGGGGCGTCGAAGGGATGAGGGGGTGGGAGATCGAATCACGTCCCTCCCGGTCCCGTCAACTGCGAAAACCGCGTCCGGTTGACATCATCTAGGTGCCCCCTACACTCGGACGGAATTCACAAGACAATGCGCTACGACCGGAAAGACCTCAGCAAGACCTTCACCTCGCATGCGCCCGGCTACTGGGCGGACGACCCTCCTGCCGATTGGGACAGCTCATCCTGGCAGTTGAAGAATCGCGTCAACACGCTGGCCCAGATCGAGGAACACCTCACCCTCTGCGAGGAAGAGAGGAGCGGGATTCTGCTCAGTGGGACGAAATTGGCCCTCTCGATCACGCCGCATTTCTTCAATCTCATTGATTCAGTCGATCCGGAGGACGCCATTCGGCGGCAGATCATCCCACGTATCGAGGAGACCGTGTATGCGGAGACAGACATGGCCGATCCTTGCGGTGAAGACTCCCACATGCCAGTGCCTGGACTGGTCCATCGCTATCCAGATCGCGTTCTGTTTCTGGTCACCGATCGTTGTGCGGCTTACTGCCGATACTGCACCCGCAGCCGTGTGGTCAGTGGGGCAGGGGAGCAGGAACTGGAAACGGACATGGAAGCGGCCTTCCGTTACCTGGAGAAACATACCGAAGTGCGTGATGTGCTTTTGTCAGGAGGCGATCCGTTACTCTTCTCGGATTCGAAATTGGAGAAGATCCTTAAGCGCTTGCGCAGCATCCCTCACATTGAGTTCTTACGCATCGGATCTCGGGTGCCGATCTTTCTTCCGCAGCGGATCACGCCTGCTTTCTGTCAGATGTTGAAGAAGTACCATCCGTTGTTTATCAGCATCCATGTGAATCATCCACGTGAACTCACGCTTGAAGTGAAGGAAGCGTTGGAACGGTTGGCCGATCATGGCGTGCCGTTAGGAAATCAAAGCGTCTTGCTTCGTGGCGTGAATGATGATGTGGAAACGATGCGTCTTCTCATTCATAAATTACTCATGTGCCGTGTGCGCCCCTACTACCTCTATCAATGTGACCTCATCCAAGGCTCCTCGCATCTGCGTGCGCCTGTGAGCAAAGGCATTGAGATCATCGAAGGGCTGCGTGGGCATACCACGGGCTATGCGATCCCGCAGTTTGTCATCGATGCTCCTGGTGGTGGCGGAAAGGTCCCGGTGAATCCAGACTATGTCATTCATCGCGATGCCGAACGCGTCGTCCTGCGGAACTACGAGGGCAAGACCTTCGAGTATCCTGAGCCGACCATGCCGGTCGCGGCTCCTTTGGAACCCGCCGCCTCCTTATCTTAGTGGCTGGTGTTATTGTGAAGCCACGGGCCCGGATTTATCACGGGCATGATTGGATCTACTCGAGCGATATTAAGAAGATCTTCGGGGATCCCGAGCCAGGCGATGTCGTCACGCTGAAGGACTTCAAGGATCGTCCGTTAGGTTCCGGGATCTACAATCCGAAGTCCCAGATCGTTGTCCGACGCATTTCGCGTCAGCGTCAGGAACTCGATGTCGATTTCTTCAAACGCCGGATCGAACGCGCGCTGGAATATCGGAAATCGCTCGGCTTGGACATGTCAGCCATTCGATTGGTGTGGAGTGAGAGTGATGGAATGCCAGGCGTGATTGTGGATCGTTATGGCGATCATCTTGTCTTGCAAACGCTCACCCTGGCCATGGACATGCGGAAAGAGATCATTTCCGAATCGCTGCAAGCGGTGTTTGCGCCTCTCAGCATCGTCGAGCGGAATGATAGTCCGATCCGCGCGGCCGAAGGTCTTGAGCCCGTGAAAGGCATGCTCTTCGGTGACGCGCCGGCTCCCATGGAGCTCTCGATTGCAGGCATACGGTACCATGTCGACATGCTCGAAGGGCAGAAGACGGGGCTGTATCTCGATCAATTGGCCAATCATCAAGCGGTGGCAGATTTGTCTAAGGGCCGGCGTGTGCTCGATGTCTTTTCCCATCAAGGAGCCTTTGCTCTGGCTTGCAAAAGGGCAGGAGCCACGAACGTCATGGGCATTGAGATCAGTGAGAGTGCCGTGGCTTCGGCCAATGAGAATGCTCAGCGGAATGATCTGGAGATCGACTTCGTGACGGCTAATGCCTTTGATCATCTGCGTGAGTTGGAAAAGAAAGAAGCGCGCTTTGATCTGGTGGTCCTCGATCCGCCTTCGTTCACACGCAACAAAGGCGGCGTCGCCGGGGCGTTGCGTGGCTACAAAGAGATTCATCTTCGTGCGCTGAAACTGTTAGATAAAGGTGGCGTGTTGGCCACCTTCTCGTGTTCGCACCACATCGATCATCAGACCTTCGGAGATCTCATAGCCTCTGCAGCCGTGGATGCGAAAAAGACATTGCGCCGTGTCGCCACTTACTCGCAACGCGCCGATCATCCGATCATCGCCACCCTGCCAGAGACAGAATACCTGAGAGGTATCGCCTACGAGACCATCGGCGGCTGGTAGTTCCCCCCCCCCCCCGGGGGGGGGGCTTTGTTAGTCGATGTGTCATTTTCCGTCCCTACATCGTCGACATACAAGCGATCACTTACGATTAAGTACCCCTTTGGAGTGTCGGTAGCCCTCTGCCGCGTTCGGAGTCGACTATCAAAGCGGCAGAGGGCTGCCGACACTCCATACAACGCCATCCTATCAGAGATCTAATCCTGTCAAAGATCCAACCGCATCTCATTTCCGGTGCCATTCGACTGGACCTGAAGTCAATGTTAATGCTCCGCTAGTGGAGCATCAGCATTTAGGTGAACAATGATCGCTTTTCTAACATCCATCCCGGAGGGCGATGCTCCGTCATCGCCGACTTCTTTGAATCGCCTACGCATACCGAGAAATCCACGGCGCCGACGGAGCGGTGCCCTCTGGGATGGGACTGCTTGCGCCATCCTCGGCAGGTGTTGGCCTGCGATGACCTACCTATCATTTTAAGCCTGATGCTCTACTACGGCTTGGTGATGTCGATCCGGTAGAACTTCCTCACGGATGCGGCATTGGGATCGGTCACGGTGCGCTCGTCGCCGTTGTCGCTCACATTGGCACCTGTGAGAGTGGGCCAGTTGGGGATTGGGCAGGGTCGTGCTCGTCTTCACGGTGTAGGTGCGATCCGCCAGGCGTGGGCTGAAGATGACCTCTGTCTGCCGGGCTCATGCTCCAGTGGCTGGTCGAAGAAGGACGTCGGATCCGTGGGGATGACACCGGCGATGAATTCGAAGAGGTTGTCCTGCTCATCGCCGTCCACATCAATGCCGGGGGCGGCGTCCAGGTTTCCTACGCCGAAATAAAGCACCTGTCAGTCGTCGTCGATGCCGTCGCCAGAATAGTTGCCGAAGTCATCGGCGTTGGTGTTGTTCACCGTCAGCGGGAGCAGTCCGATATCGCCGGCGAAGCTTCCCTGCGCGGTGGCGGGGGTGTCTTCATAGACGATGTCCGCAGTGGCGAGACCATTGCGGCCGATCCCAGTGAGCGGACCGCTCTGCACGCTCCAGGTGATCGAGTCCGCTGCCAGCGCGATGGTAGTGTCATCGTCAAGCAACTGCGCGGCACTGAGCTGACGCGTGCCACCCTCATCCACGCTCGTCGGCGCGGCGGCGAGCTCGAGCGCGGCCACCTCATAGAGCTGGCCGATGTCGCCGTGTTTCGCGGTCTCGGCAGGGGAGGCCACCGTGGAGATCCCCACGATGCCGTCGAGGCTGCCGTCGTGGGTGTAGGCAGCGCTGGTGGCGCGGACGCCTCCGGCATCCGTGGTGTCGGTCGGCACGGTGTAGCTGGTGCTGGTGCGCAGGTCGGCTTGGACGGTGGAGGCGAATGCTAGCAGAAGCAGAGAGACCGTGGCCCAGACGGCTTTTGGAAATTGATAGTGATCGTTCATTTGGTTGCTTGGCTTAATTCTGCGTTAGTTTATCCGACCGCTGTGCGGGCTCGTCTTGTCCCGGAGCTTTGGCGTGGCCTTTGGTTTCATTTACCGCTCCGCAGTCAGGCTGCACTCGTCCCTCGCTTGCCACGCCTGCTCCGCTGACTGTTCTGCTCATGGCTGACCTGGGGCCAGAACAGCCCGGAAGCCGTCGCTGTTGTAGGCGTTGACCGGGCTGATGTAGTTGCGGTAGGCACAGCGCGCGTAGAAGGCGAAGCTGAGCCAGTAGCCGCCGCGCAGCACGCGGTAGGAGCCCGTTTCTGGCCCTTGTGGATCCGTAGCGCGCCCAGCCGGATAGTCGGCACGCCAATCCTGACACCACTTCCACACGTTCCCATGCATGTCCATCAGTCCCCACGGATTCGCCCGTTTCTGCTCCACCGGATGGGTCGTGCTGCCACTGTTAGCACTAGTCCACGCGTAGTCGACCAGCGCGCTTCCCCCGATGTCATCCCCGTAGCCATAGCGCGTGTTCCGCGCTCCCGCTCGGCTGCAATACTCCCATTCCGTCTCCGTTGGCAGCCCGATACTCCCAGTCCGCCGGGATCCGATTCGCCGTCCGCTCTGTCGTCGTCAAGGCCGTGCAATACGCCACTGCTGAAGTCCAGGAGACCTTCTCCACCGGCCGGTTCGTGTCACCGGTGAAAGTGCTTGGGTTTGCCAGTCCAGTGGCTGCGACGTATTCGGCCTGAGTCACCTCTTGCACTCCCATCCAGAATCCCTTCGTCAGCGTCACCCAGTGCTGCGTCTCATCGGATTCATGCCCCGGCTCGTCCGTCCGGCTGCCCATGAGAAACTTGCCCGGCTTGATCCACGCCATCCCCTGCGCCGGAAAGACTGTCTCGTGAGATTCTGCCGTGGGAAGATTCGTCAGCCCGGAACCATCACCGACGAAGGCCGTGCCCGTGACGGTGCCCGCGACTTCGAGCTTGGCGGAGGGATTGGACAAAGCAATGTTAACATTGCCGCTAAACCGATCAATGAACATCGCTGTCGCAGGGCTGCCAAATGGATAACGAACGAAATTCAACCCGCTGGAGCCGCCATGTTCGTCGTCTTCGATGTTGAACCCGCCCTCATCACTGAAATGCCTGAACTTGATTCCTGTTCGCCATGCATTCCCACCTGCGGACTTGATCGATAGGTATTGGTCACTCCCAGATGCGAGAGTTCCAATTTGCAATTGATCGGCCGGTGAAGGCGTGCCGATGCCGATGTTGCCGTTGTCTTGGGCGATGCCTGGGACACGCCCTGCCCGCATCGCATAGCCCACCGCCGCGGAACAGTGTCCACGTTTCTTCACAAATAGGCAACCATTGCGCGGCGCAGAGCGGGCAGGCTTGCCTCGTATGAAGACTGGATGGCGAGGTGGTTGCGCAGCCATCGGATAAACTGGCAGCTGAATTGCGTCGCTCGGCGTCGGAGCCGCTCTATCATCTTTGGCAAATTCCTTCCCCACTTGCTCGCTTCTTCCGTTCGGCGGTCGAGTTCCGTTTGGTATTTCCGTTCCACTTTCTCGTCGCGAATGTCCTCCTCACTTTCCACTTTCGCTTCAAAGAGTAGCATCAGATTATGTGTTAGCGCGGTGAACTCTGCCTGCATTCGTTTGGCGTTGGCGCTCACTCCCCAGCCTTTGTTCTCGTGCAGCTTATTCTCGGTTTCATCGAAAACTTTCTCAATATTCCAGCGGATCCGATAGAGGTGCACGATGACTCCGGGTGGCAGCTTCAAGTCACTGGTGATGTACTTCCAAATCTTGCCCGTTTCGGGATCTTCATAGGTGACCACCCGCATCTTGAACTCACCGCTCATCATTACTAGCTCATCCGTGATGACACCCTCGTTGCGTTCGTCGGCGTTGTCCCACCATAAATCCTCACACTTCTTCGGTTTCATATCCTTCTTCAATCGGCTTACGAAATAGACCCCGTGGGCTTGCTTTTGGTTATACCAGAAACGAAAATCGATGCCCGCCTTATCCCAGATCCAAAGGGCACCCTTCTTGCCGCCAACTTTCAATTGCTTTGAGATTTTCTTCATCACGGCG
Source organism: Verrucomicrobiales bacterium (assembly GCA_047616785.1). Classification (GTDB taxonomy): domain Bacteria; phylum Verrucomicrobiota; class Verrucomicrobiia; order Verrucomicrobiales; family DEV007; genus JAACDM01. The sequence goes on along the minus strand of JBLHHN010000225.1, from coordinate 903 downwards.
ATGTCGTGTTGCTTCTTGGTGCCTTCACCGGCCAGATCGAGATAATCGAGCCAATGTGTGCGCAGATTGATCGCGAAGAAATGGTCGATAGCGACGTAGGGATTGTTCTTATAGAGCGGCTGGCGTAGATCGTGACAAGCATGCTCGATATAATGGCCGTCGCCGGCATAGATCTCGCGGCCCTCCAATTCGGGCATGTCAGCGAACGGATCGTGGTGGGCGAGCAGGTGCTGGTAGCTGTCCTTTAACCGCTGACTAATCTCTTGGAGGAAAGTTAGTCGACGCTTACTCTCGAGAGTGTTGAAGAACTGCGAGCGCCCAAGATCAATCGAATGAACATCGCGGAGACTTTGCAGGAAATCGCGGCCACTCTCCTTAGGGGCGACGACGCGGAGCAAGCCTACTTCAAGAAACAGCGCATCAGTTAGATCAGGACATTGGCGGAAAGAAAGGCAGGAAGAAACGAGATTGAGAAGGGGTGAAAGGAAGACATCTTTAAGGGACAGATCGGGTAAAGAGAACATTCAAGAGCCTAACAAGAACCAGGATGGAGATAAAGAGCAATGCAAAGAAAGTGATAGAATGAGCCGGGCCGCAGGAGGGCGAGCGGAGAAGAATAAAGAACCCGTTAGGAGGAATGGCACCAGTTTAAGGCCATGCATCGGTAAAAGAATCCTTGCCCCAGCCACTACTAACACAACCCTATCCTATGCTTTAAAATAGAAATGTTAGGTTTTTGATGAACACTAACATGGCCGCTTTAGTGATAATAGTCCAATCCCAATATCTCCAAACAATTCGTTAGGATTTTCGAATTAGGTAATGCAAGAAACTCGGTCTTGGGCGATAGGCTTCCATGCTAACAAAAACTCCGTTTCTCGCCGGATTCTCCACTCTTCTTTG
>JBLHHN010000224.1:0-10270 GCA_047616785.1 Verrucomicrobiales bacterium | reverse complement strand
TTCATTCTTCTCACCGACAGAAATATTCTTTTCCTTATCCGAATTGCCCTCTTTTGTATCCATAAAACACTGTAAACCAACAAGTTACAATGTACAACACTTATCTTACGTGAATAATTCAGGCTAGCCGCTAGAATTAGACACTACAAAATGGAATCGAGAAATTCGAGTATTGGTTATCAACGAGTTACGGCGACTAAGTGGGCAAATTATCTCGAAATTAGTCAATTTTGGCCCGCAAATAAGAAACTTGGATTAAACCAAACGCCGAAAGAAGGTCTTTCCCCTTTCTCTCATGCGTGCGCCACATCGATCCCACCACGATCTTCGCCGTCGGCCCCTCCGGCGCCACCATTTCTCGAGATGACGGGGCAAATTGGCAGGTGTTGGGGCGAAGCCCAGGGTACCACACGCTCAACTGTGTGGGCCGAGTCATCTGGGCCGCAGGAGGCGAGGGTCGAGTCGGACGCACGACCCTGCCGATCTCCCGAGTCGGTTCCGAGGGGCGAATCGGACGCACGACCCTGCCGATCTCCCGAATCGAGTGAAATTTCCCTCACTCAAGCCTGGACGCGACCATGTGATGCCCCAACGGTTTCATAAGTATGCTTCGTCGATCAAGGACTCTCCTGCTTCTCCTTCTCAGCGCTTCTTCACTGGCCCGTGGGGAAAAAGTCGTCGACTTCAGTCGAGAAATCCTGCCGCTGCTCTCTGACAACTGCTTCGAATGCCACGGCCCAGATGGCGCGAACCGCGAAGCAGGTCTGCGGTTGGACAAACGTGAGGGTGCGACCGGCAAGCTCAAGTCAGGCGCCGCCGGCATCGTCCCAGGAAAGAGCGACCACAGCGCCGTTTATCAACGTCTCACTTCCAGTGATGCCGATGAGAAGATGCCGCCACCTGAGTCTGGCAAAAGCCTCACCGAGTCTGAGATCAAGACGATTCAGAAATGGATCGACGAGGGTGCCGAATGGAGTCGCCATTGGGCCTTCGAACCTCCAGTGAAACCTGAAGTTCCCACAGCTCAACCTGATCTGCCTTCTGAGAATCAAGTCGACCTCTTCATTCAAGACACCCTTCACGAAGCGAACCTTCAGCCCGAACCTCCGGCAGATAAGGAAACGCTGATTCGTCGCGTCACGCTAGACCTCACAGGTCTGCCACCGACCCTTGCGGAGATCGATGCCTTTCTCGCGGACGACTCGGCCCAAGCTTACGAGCACGTCGTGGATCGGCTGCTCCGCGCCGAGAAGTACGGCGAACACATGGCGCGACTTTGGTTAGACGCCGCGCGATACGCGGACACCCACGGATTGCATCTTGATAACGAGCGTTCGATTTGGCCCTACCGAGATTGGACGATCAACGCATTCAATAGCAATCAACCTTTCGACGAATTCACCATCGAACAGCTTGCAGGGGACCTCCTGCCAGAACCCTCCTTACAACAACGCGTGGCCACCGGGTTCAATCGCTGCAATGTCACGACCAGTGAAGGTGGTTCCATCGATGAAGAGTACTACATGCGTTATGCCGTCGACCGGGTGGAAACGACCTCCACGGTATGGTTAGGCCTCACTTCAGGCTGCGCGGCCTGCCATGATCACAAATTTGACCCCATCACACAGAAAGAATTCTACCAGCTCTTCTCTTACTTCTACAGCCTGACAGAGAAAGCCATGGATGGCAATGTGCTCCTGCCGCCACCCAGCGTCAAGGTGCCCACCGATGAGCAGGCCACGCAACGGACCAAGCTACAAAGCGATTTCGATCGCGCTCAAGAAGACATCCACGCCATCCATACAAGCATCAATTATGTCGATGAACGTGCGGAAGAGAAACTGGGAACGTTGGCATCCGCAGACAACGATTGGTTTGATGATGAACTTCCCGAAGGCGCCACACCAGACGGCAACGAAGGGAAGGATTCCTGGAAAACGGTGACCAAGGATGACCGCAAGGCTTTTGTTAGGAAAGCAGCAGATAGTTTGAACCAACAATTCTTCACGGGAGCGAAAGAGCCCTTATTGATCGGTGAAGGCACCAAGCTCTACACCTATGTTTATCTAGATCCAGATGACCGACCGAAGACCATTCAGCTTCAATTCAATGATGGCTCTTGGGAACATCGCGCTTACTGGGGTGCCGATCGTGGCCATGGAAAAGGACGCAAGAACGCGACGAACCTGCACATGGGCAAATTGCCAGAAGCCGGGAAATGGGTGCGACTGGAAGTGGCCGCCGACGCAGTGGGATTGAAGCCAGGATCGAAACTCAACGGATGGGCCTTCACCCAATTCGGTGGCACCATCTATTGGGACAAAGCCGGCATCGTGACCGTGGCCAAACTTCCTGAGGATCAGTTAGCCTCCCTTGCACTCTGGGAACAGTACCACGCTCAAACGAAGCAGCCCGCGCTGCCCAAGGAGATCGAGGATGTGCTCAAGGTCGAGAAAGCCAAGCGATCAGAAGATCAAACCAAGAAATTCACGGAATACTATTTGCGATACATCCACCCGGAAACCAAGCAGCGCTTTGCCGGGCCTTCCGAGACCCATGAGAAACTGAAGAAGGAGCTCGAGGCCTTAGACAAGGAGATCCCTGCGACCTTAGTCATGGAAGAACGTAAGGAACCGCGCCAAGCACACATTCTCGAGCGCGGACAATACACGGAGAAGCGGGAAAAGGTCTATTCCCGAGTGCCTGAATGGATCGCACCGCCTCTCGCAGACGCGCCGGAGAATCGGTTAGGCTTGGCGCAGTGGCTTGTGGCGCCGAACCATCCACTCACCGCCCGTGTCACCGTCAACCGTTACTGGCAGCAGCTCTTTGGTACGGGCTTGGTCAAAACGTCCGAAGACTTCGGCGTCCAAGGTGAGCAACCTTCGCACCCCGAGTTGCTTGATTGGCTCGCGCTCAACTTCATCGATTCCGGCTGGGATGTGAAACGCTTTCTGAAGATGTTAGCCATGTCCGCAACCTACCGTCAGTCATCTCGCGTGACGCCTGAGAAGCTGGCCATCGATCCAGAGAATCGGTTGCTCGCTCGTGGACCGCGTTTCCGGCTCGATGCCGAGATCATCCGCGATCAAGCCCTCGCCATCAGTGGCCTGCTAGTTGAGAAGACCGGAGGCGCGAGCGTGAAACCTTACCAGCCCGCAGGCCTGTGGAAACCGGTTGGGTTCGGCGGCAGCAACACCTCGGTGTTCAAACAAGACAGCGGTGACAAGCTCTATCGGCGCAGCATGTACACCTTCTGGAAACGCACCTCTCCGCCACCGTCCATGACGACCTTCGACGCGCCTGACCGCGAAACGTGTCAGGTCCGGCGTGCTCGAACGAACACACCATTGCAAGCGTTGGTCCTGATGAATGATGTGCAGTTCTTCGAAGCGGCCAGGAAGTTCGCAGGAACTGTCATAAGCGACGGTGGGCACGGTGCGGATGAGCGCGTGACCTTCGCCTTCCGCTCGATCATCACCAGACATCCGAGTGCGAGTGAGGTGCAATCACTCACCACCCTTTTCAACGAACACCTCGCGGAGTTCAAGAAGGCTCCCGAATCCGCCACCGACCTCCTTTCCTCTGGCGAATCCAAGCGCGATGAATCACTCGATGCTCCAGAACACGCCGCCTGGACCATGATCACTCACCTCCTCTTCAATCTCAGCGAAACGGTCACCAAAGGCTAACTCACCCACTATGAATCATCCCTTACGCGAAGCCGCTCTCGTTGAAACCCGTCGTCATTTCTTTGGGCGCTCGGCCACTGGCATTGGCACCGCTGCCTTGGCTTCATTGCTCAATCCTAGCTTATTCGCCAACACCGCTTCGAGCCAGCCCGAGCCTGACATTTCCGCCTTCAAGAAGATCGCGCCGAAAGCGAAGCGCGTGATCTATCTCTTCATGTCAGGGGCTCCGTCTCAGCTTGATATGTGGGACTACAAGCCACAGCTCAACCCGTGGTTCGACAAAGATCTGCCGGATTCCATTCGCAATGGGCAACGCATCACCACGATGACGTCCGGCCAGACACGTTTCCCCATCGCACCCTCGACTTTCAAGTTCAATCAGCACGGCAAGAATGGCACCTGGGTGAGTGAACTGCTCCCGCATACCGCGAGCATTGTCGATGACATCGCCGTTCTCAAATCAGTCAATACCGAAGCGATCAATCACGATCCCGCCATCACTTACATTCAAACAGGCAGCCAACTTCCTGGTCGCCCCAGTGCCGGCGCCTGGGTCTCCTATGGCTTGGGAAGCATGAATGAGAACTTGCCTGCGTTCGTGGTGTTGCACTCCACGGTCAATGGTGGGTTCGGTGGCCAAGCCTTGTACGCGCGCCTCTGGGGAGCTGGGTTCTTATCCACGCGACACCAAGGCGTGAGTCTGCGTTCCAACGGCGATCCTGTCCTCTACTTGTCCAATCCCAAGGGCATGAGTGAAGGCATGCGTCGCCGGATGTTAGACGAATTAGCGAAACTCAATGACCAACGTTACCAAGCCGTTGGTGATCCTGAGATCCAAGCACGCATCGCCCAGTATGAGATGGCCTATCGCATGCAAACATCGGTGCCCGAGCTCACAGACATCTCTGGCGAACCCGAATCGGTCTTGAAGAGCTATGGCGATGATGTGAAAACACCTGGCACCTTCGCTGCGAACTGTTTGTTAGCGCGCCGATTGGCTGAACGTGGCGTGCGTTTCACCCAAGTCTTCATTCGGCAATGGGATCAGCATGGCAACCTTCCCAACGATATTCGTCGCCAATGCGGCATTGTGGATCAGCCTTGCGCGGCTTTGATCAATGATCTCAAACAACGCGGCATGCTGGACGATACCTTGGTCATCTGGGGCGGCGAATTTGGCCGTACGGTCTATTGTCAGGGCGGTCTATCGAAGAACAACTACGGTCGCGATCATCACCCCCGCTGCTACACCAAATGGATGGCGGGAGGTGGGGTCAAACCTGGCATCAGTTACGGCGAGACGGACGACTTCAGTTACAACGTGACTAAGGATCCACTCCACATTCACGATCTCAATGCCACCGTGCTGCATTGTCTCGGCGTCGATCACGAGCGCCTTACCTACCGCCACCAAGGTCGTGATTTCCGCCTCACCGATGTGCACGGGAACGTCGTCCACGACATCCTCGCCTAGCGGCTTAGAGTTCACTCAGCAGATCACCAGTTCTGCGGTGACACTCTGCTAGCAATTCGGCAGCTCGACGATTGACGGAAGCTTCGATTCTATTTTTGGCTCCCACCCGAGCCACCGCGCTATTGTGTGCATCCGCCTCGAGCGGTCTCCCGGCTAGCCGATCACTCAATGTGGAAGGCGAGGCACCGCTTTTCGCATGGCTTGCCCGATAAGCAATCTCGTCGGCTTCGGAATCGCTGATCTCGGCTCCCTCCGCACGCTCGACCGCCGCACATTCGCGAACCAAGGCTTGGGCGATCTCTGAGAGTCTCGGGTGACGCACTTCCGGAAGGGAAACACCTGCCAATGCGGCAATCGCATTGACACAAGGCTTGCGCCAAAGCGCTATCACAAAATCAGCCGTGGTTTCCATTCCCACCGAGGTACCTTTAAAGAGTACCGCAAATGCTTGCCCTTCCATTCTTTCGGGAACGATCAGATGAGGCGCATGACGCGCTTCAATTCGGCCCGGCGCCAACACGCACGCCGGACAATCCACGACCACAGGCAACACTTGCTCTGAAGGCACCATGCCACAAAGACGCTCCACATGTTCCACCCCATTCTGCAACACCGCCACACGCGTGTCTGATCCAACCAGTCGCTCGAGCCAAGATGACGCGCCCTCCACTTGATGCGCCTTCGTCGCCAGCAAGACCCAGCGCGCCGGGCTCAGATCGTTTGGTGAAACGATCACCCGTGGCGTCACCACTTCGGGCACGTCAAACCCACGCACTTTAAGTTCGAGAAACGGCGTGCGCAGACAGAGAACCACATCATCACGCACGGCACCAAGCGGCGCGGCGCACGAGCCTCCAACAGCGCCAACTCCCACGATGGCTATCATTTCGACAGGTATGCCAGAAGATCTGCGGCTTCTTGCGCGGTAAGACTGTCTAACATTCCAGCAGGCATGAGGCTGGTAGGAAGTTCGTCATTGGATCGGATGCTGCTCACCGGAATGACCACATCCTCTGCTAACACCGTTCTAAAAAAGATCTTCTCGTCTTCCGATTTGGAAACGAATCCTGAATGAGTTTGATCATCATTGGTCACGATCACGTTGAGTTTCCAGCGTGGGTCGACCAAGATGTTTGGCTTGATGATATGATTTAACACTTCAGCGCGCGCATAGCGTTTCCCAAGATCGGAAAGATCAGGCCCAAGTTCTCGGCCTTTTCCCTCAACTCGATGACAAGTGAAACACTGCGTCCCGGCGGGACTGTGAAACAACGTCCTCCCACTTTCCTTGTCCCCCTCCAAGGCCAGCACTTCCTCGGCTGCAAATCCCGTGCCTAACACCTTCCGACGTTGATCCGCAGGCAAGAAACGTTGGAAAAGATCGCGGATGGGTGAGTTATCTGAATGCCTGGCCTTTTTCGCAAGGGCCACTTGCTGGTCTTGCTGCATCCCGACGGCTTCCAAGGCTTCCGCCAAAGCGCTAGAGGCGTCACTGGCCTCTCGTGACTTTGCATTCGGCATGGATTCGATCCAATCACGCAAGAGAATCGCCCCAGCCTCATCGACCTCGCGCGACCCCACTGCGGGCATCCTTCCAGTTCCCGTCGTGAGCATCCGATAGAGCACCGTGGAGTGGTCTGCGGCACCTGGGGCCAGGATTCGTGCGTCAGTGATGCCAAACGTCCCGCGCACAGGTGGGACATCAAAGGCGCCCGTCCTTTCTTCGCTATAATTCACGGGCCAATACATCATCACCGCTCCAGTGGCACCAGGCTTGTGACAATGCGAGCAATTGGCATGCATGTAGGAGCGCCCCCGCGAATCCAGCGATGCATCCTTATTATGAGGATTGACCAATCCCGTGGTCTTCATAGCGCCTGCCGATTCTTCAATGAGTCCGAGATCGATCAATCGATCCAACTCTCTTCGACCACTCACTTGTAGCGATGATAGTTGCGTTGCCGTGAATGCATCGAGATTCCCATGACGTTTGTGGAACTCGACCTGATGACAGCGCACGCAGTCCGCTCGCGAGTGAAATTGCCAACGTTGCGCACGTTTCCCTCCTGGAACCTTGGCATCTTCGACCTCTAGCATCATCTCGCCCCCCTCTTTCGCCACCAGATCTGCATCAGTTTGTGCCGCATTCCATCGATAGGAATAGCCACGCCATTCGATACCGTCAAAGTGTAAGAGCTGCGTTTCTATGCGTTTCGCGGAATCCACATCTCCTGCCTTCATCTCCATGGAGAGCGTCCTCACAAAGACCGCATCCTTCGGACTTTCGAAATGGCTGGGCTGCACCTTGGCCACGGAAAGATCAGGAAAGGCCACGGCACGCTCCGCCGTGGCATGATCATTCCACATCGGCGCGGCGATGGCAAAGCCGTAGACGCCTGATGCGAGAGCGTTAGTCTCAGTCGAGGCAAAGAGCCCCGTTTCACTCAACTTACGAGGAAAGTCGTGATTCGATCCAGCAGCAGTATTCCTAACAAGCTCGTAAACGGAGCCATCCACATGATCCATGTAATAAAGCTCATGCGCATGATCCTCCGCAAAGCCGATGATTCTGTGGGGAGTACTCGCGATCTCCTCTTGCTTGGCGATCGCCCCATCCTCCCACCACAAGGCCCAGATCTTTCCCGTGCCCCAGTCCCCATAGATGTAGGCGTCCTGCAGCTCTGGCAGGCGATCTCCTCTGTAAACAAAGCCTCCCGTGATGCTAACAGCTTCGCTATGCGAAAGACTGATCACGGGTTTCTCAATCGGCGTCGGTCCCTTCGGCCAGCTTGGATTCACCGATTGCGGCCCTTCGACGATGCTCCAACCGCCATTGAATCCACCGTGATCCACACGAAACACCATTTCCCAAAGTTCCCAACCCACATCGCCAATCCAAAGCGCCCCATCGCGTGGATCAAAACTCATCTTCCAAGGATTTCTCAACCCATACGCCCACACCTCAGGGCGAGCACCAGCCTTGCCCACAAACGGGTTGTCCTGAGGCACACCGTAAGGGCGCCCGGCTTCTTCTCGATTCACATCGATTCGTAAGATGCTAGAATCCAGGTCGGAAATGTCTTGCCCTGTACGATTTCCATCTGGCGGCGCGGGCACCTCGCCATCGCCGATGGCAATGTAAAGGTATCCGTCAGGACCAAAGTGCAAATCGCCTCCCTTGTGCCCCTCATTCTCCCACTCAATCAAGACCTTGGCAGTACTGAGATCGAATGACGGCGGCGAACCTGGCAGAAAGGCGAAACGAACAATCCGGCGAACACTCGGCCTCTGACGACGATCCCATAGGGAGAGGTAGACAAGACGGTTCTGTTTCCACTGCGGGTGGAAGACAATGCTATAGCACTCCAGCGTCCCACCATTCCACTTTGCGAAGTCTGCTAGTTCGATCATGGCCTCCGGCTTGTCACGGTCAAATCCGAAAAGCTTGCCGCGCTGCTCAATGACCAACACCCAGTTGGAATTTGGAACAAAGTCGAGTTCGGTCGATGAGCGGAAGGAGTGCGCATGCAACGCTCGCTCAGGCCGGTAGGGAAGCGGCGGCTCAGGAGACCCGTGAATGCGGGACGTGGTCCACGGCAAGCGCTCTCCTCCAACCGCCGGGGTCAGCGACATCAACAGCAGGAAGGCTATGGCTCTCAAAATTGAATGGGGGGGGTAAGGACTGTAAGTGTTCTTGATCGAGCTAGGAATATGGAAAAGATCGCCCCATGACACGGAAGAAACCACGAATGTGTCATCCCACGGGAGAATTGACATTCGGCATAATCCTACTAAATGACTGGGGAACATGCGACTTTCCCACCCCTTTCACCTGTCTACAACTCCATGAACAACGTTTTAGTAGCAGAGGAACCGCCAGTGGCTGAGAAGCCTACTCCAACGAAGACAAGCCACCGCCATTCGATCAAGGAGTGGAAGGCGATAGTGGCTGAATTCGAGAAACCAGACGCCCGTAAGGCCACTTGGCAGCTAGTGAATTCCGCAGGGGCCTACGCCTTGCTCTGGGCGATCATGTATTTCTCGGTTCAAGTATCCTGGTGGCTGACCATTCCCTTGGCACTCCTCGCAGGTGGTCTTCTCGTCCGCGTCTTCATCATCTTTCACGACTGCGGGCACGGCTCTTTCTTCAAGTCCAAACGAGCCAACAATTTCTGGGGCTATATTACGGGAATGCTCATCTTCACCCCTTACTTCCACTGGCGCTGGGAACACTCCGTTCATCATGCTTCCAGCGGCCATCTCGAGCGTCGCGGCGTGGGTGATGTTTGGACGTTGACTGTGAAGGAGTATCTCGAAGCCTCGCGCTGGACGCAGGTTTCTTATCGTTTCGTTCGGAGTTCATTCGTGCTCCTCTTTATCGCCCCGCTTTATCTCTTCGTCTTTCGCGAGCGATTCACGACGAAGCAGGCCAACCCTCGGGAGAAGCGTTCCGTTTATTTCATGAATCTTGGCATCGCGACCCAAGCCGCGATCCTAATTTCTATCTTTGGCTTCATGCCATGGTTCATCATTCAGCTCATCGCAATCACCGTCGCCGCGACCAGTGGCGTGTGGCTTTTCTACGTGCAGCATCAGTTTGAAGACACCTATTGGGAAGATGGCGAAGAGTGGGACTACACTGCCGCCGCGCTCGAAGGCAGCTCATTCTACAAGCTACCAAAGGTCCTGCAGTGGTTCTCCGGCAACATCGGATTCCATCACATTCATCATCTCAGTTCCCGCATTCCAAACTATCACTTGGAACGCTGTCATCACTCCCACGCCATGTTCCGTGACGTCAAACCCATGACGATCGCGACCAGCCTCAAGTGCATCACTTATCGGCTCTGGGACCAAGACGCGAAGAAGCTCATCGGCTTCAAGCAATTGAAGAAACCGCTCCAAGACGCGGCCTAGTAGGGGCTTCGCTATACCCGTTCATTGGAGAACTGGGAGCTATTGCTCAAAAAAAGACTGTAGGGCACCTCCGGAAACCTGCTGTGGGAATGGGGCGCAGAGAAAATTCCCGCTGGCGAGGCGATAAACGCTAAGCCATCTGGGGATAGTGGGCGCTTTAGCAACGAAGACAGCGGGGATTTCATCA
>JBLHHN010000223.1:0-10276 GCA_047616785.1 Verrucomicrobiales bacterium | reverse complement strand
CTGGGGCGACGATTCAGAGCTTAGTTTTGAATGTGATTGGCAAAGGTCTTAATGGCAGTACCCGAACTGATGTCAGCCTTGCTCTCGAAACACCCTCAGGAGCAAATCAAATGTGTGCAGCTCCTCTCGCTAAGAGCCATTTGGTATTGGAAGGGGTTCGCTGCTGCGGATTCTGAACATGCTCAAGCATTGCCGCTGTTGCGTTTCGATCTGATTTCTCGCCCAACGACAGAAGCGATCCCAGTCGCCGTTTAGTTCGATGCAACGCAGTTGAAGCAGCGCTTCCGCTCTCCCTGTGATCCAGCGCATCCCTGAGCAATCCAAGCGCTCCCCTATCACGTAGCGGGCGGCCCCCTCAATAACCCCGCTGGCAATGACTAAATCCTTCTCGATCAGCTCACCATACTTCATCTGCTCTACCCGTGTGGATAGATAATGAACGACCTTTGCTAGCTTCTCCCGCTTGCTTTTCGCCCCGGGCCCTCGGCTTCCAAAATCTTCTCCCCTTCAGTTTGAAGCGATTCTATGAGTTCTTCGATCACCCCTGCGTAGAGCGGATCACGTTTCTGCTCTACCCAATCGTTCAATTCGTCGCTCCCTTCTTTGTGGAACTGATTGCCTAAGCTCCAGAGTTTCTCTTCAACGTGCCTTATGTCGATGGCGATACTCGCGTTCGGGAATCATTCCTGCAGTCCCTGGCAGAGACACTTTTCACCGTCAATCACGACATGAATATTCGTTGCTGTCAGAGGATCGATTCCTCTTCGTAAGGCTTCTCTCTTAGCCCATTCTAACATCACTTTTCGCGGTGCGTAACTTCCCCAGATTCGCTTATTGTAAGGACCGTGATACTGACCGTCCTCTCCTCTTTTGAGAGCGTAGACGGCAACGATTGTAGCACTCTTGCCGTTCTTGCTCTTATCCTCTTTCTTGCGGCGTGGTCGAGTGCCTCGCTTTGCTCTTTTCCTCCGGCTACGATGCCTCTGGCAGCCCCACATAGGCATCCTTTCTCACCTGGCTTCCTGCGTTTCCCTCGCCTCTTTTCGAGTTCTTGTTCCGTTGCCGTTGGCGTCGCTTTTCCGTCTGCTTCAATCAATAGAATCTCGTCATCACCAACCTGCTTCGAGGCTGTCTGTTCCATAAATGGCGCCGCTTTGCGCCCAAAGCCGAGAACCATCTCCTCAATCGTTCGCTTACTTGGTGACCAGCGGAGGAACGCCCCGAATATCGAGCCGCTTGTCTTGAAGCTCATACGTGTCGCCATACGCGTCATCAACCCGATCACCATAGGGCTAAATCCGTCGGCAAAGAGTCCAAGCTCTACATCGAGAGGATGGCATCCTCGCTTCTTCCCGTAGAAGTAATCGCGCCAATAAGCGACCTCACCAAACATCGTGCGCAAAGTGCGCCGCGCTGGTTTGCCATGGGCTTTGCTGCCGAACCGTTTCGACCATGATGCCAGGTCGAACCTCTCATGCCGAACCTGCAGAAAGAGCGCGACGAGAAGGCAACCAAAGGTTGCGACCCGTTTGCTCAACCCGCGTTCAAATGCGAAGAACGAGCGTTGTTTGTCAGCTGAGGCAAAGCTTATGACATCCTCCACAAGAGTTCGGATCTCGCAGGCTAGATGATCTGAGTTATATTGTTCTTGTGGTAACCACGAAGATGCGCAAGCATCCATATACTGTAGTTGGGGTATGTTGTTTTTATTAGCGTGAGCATGAATACCTTACACTACAGCACTTATTTGATATTGTTAATTCATCTTAAAAAAAATTATTGTTTAACCATGAATTAAGTCCATATTCCCCGGTAGTGAGAGGAGCTGCACCCAAATCGAATGAGTTTGCCCCATGCTCTCAAGGCTACCTCGAAGACCTTGGCTTGTTCGATGATGCGTGTCTATCACTGACGCCCTTAGACTGGACTAGAAGAACGGGACCCAAGCCCTGCATTTGAGCCTAAAAATGGGACATCCCTAACAAAAGCAATAATCATAAAGCGCGAACAATCACTCACACACATCAAGAACGCCACGACGCCATACGACCTCTGCATCGTCGGAGGTGGAGCGACCGGCCTCGGGGCAGCCGTCGATGCCGTTTCACGCGGCCATTCGGTGGTGCTGATAGAGCAAGCCGATTTCGCCAAAGGAACGTCTTCTCGCTCGACCAAGCTCGTCCATGGCGGCGTCCGCTACCTCCAACAGGGAAACGTTTCGCTGGTCCTCGAAGCCCTGCGTGAGCGTGGTAGATTGACCAAGAACGCTCCGCACCTGGTTCATGACCTGTCGTTCGTGATCCCCAATTACAGCTGGTGGGAAGGCCCGTTCTACGGCATCGGCATGAAGGTTTACGACCATCTGGCAGGTAAGCTCGGCCTCGGGCCAAGCCGCTGGTTGTCGAAGGAAGAAACCATCGAGCGGATCCCCACGGTGGAAACAGAGAATCTCGTGGGTAGCGTCATGTATCATGACGGCCAGTTCGATGACTCACGTCTCGCCGTGAATCTGGCTCAGACCGCTGCTGGTCTCGGAGCAAAGATCGTCAACTACGCGAAGTGCACCGGCTTGATTAAAACGGAGGGTCTGATTTCCGGAGTCGAAGCGATCGATGTGGAAAGCGGCGAGGCTTTCTCAGTGAGCGCGCGCTCTGTGGTCAATGCCACCGGAATATTCGTTGATGACCTCCGCGCCAAAGACCACGAAGCGATTAAGCCAATCGTTACTGTTAGTCAGGGAATCCACATCGTGTTGCCGAAGGAATTCCTGCCGGGCAACTCGGCGATTATGATTCCTAAGACGGCGGACGGTCGCGTGCTCTTCGCAGTGCCCTGGCATGATTGTGTGGTGGTCGGCACCACCGACACGCCGCTTCCGGAAAAGTCTCTGGAGCCGCGCGCACTGGCCTCCGAGGTCGAGTTCGTGATGGAGCATGCCGCCAAGTACCTCACCAAGGCCCCTGAACCTGAGGACGTGCTCAGCATTTTCGCCGGACTTCGGCCACTCGTGAGTTCGGGAGATGGTTCGGATACCGCGGCGATCTCACGCGACCATACGATCATCGTGAGCAACAGCGGGCTGATCACTGTCACGGGCGGCAAATGGACGACCTATCGCAAGATGGCGGAGGACGTCATCGATCAGGCCGAGATGGTTTCGGGCGTTGAACAAAGGCGCTGCGAGACAGAGAATCTGCAAGTTCACGGCTGGACGCGCACCGAGATTTCCGAAGTGAATCTCAAACCTTACGGTGCCGATGCGCAGGCGATCCGTGCCCTCAACGAACCCGAGCCTATTCACCCGCAGCTCAACCTCACCGCGGGCGAAGTGCGTTGGCATGTTCGGGAAGAGATGGCTCGGACGGTCGAAGATGTGCTCGCCCGACGCAGCCGGAGCCTCTTGCTCAATGCACGGGCAAGCATCGAAGCCGCCCCGGAAGTCGCTCGAATCATGGCGGAAGAAGCGGGCCATGACGACGCCTGGATCGCCGCTCAAATCGAAGCCTACGAAACCTTAGCGAAAGGCTACGTCTTCGGTGATCCTTCCAGCGTAGCGAGCTGAGCTATCTCACGAGAACGTTCGCAGAAAGACATCTACCATGTCGTCTCGCTTCATCGATCTATGACCCGCTTCCTCCAAGGCATACTCCAGATTCTAGCCGTCTTGCTGCTTCTCTCCTCGTGTGCCAGTCGGCAGCTAAACCCTAGCATTGGCGCCCTAACAGCAACCTCCAGCACCTCGTTTCCGAAGACCTTTGCGCAGGCGGCTCAAGCCAGGTGGACCTCGGGCAATGAGATCACCACGCTGGTCAATGGCGACGCCTACTACCCGGCCATGTTGCAGGCCATCGAGAACGCTCAGAGGTCGATCACCTTTGAAACGTTTGCCTACGTAGACGGCCCGATCACACGAAAGTTCACCGAGGTTCTATCGAAGAAGGCGAAAGAAGGCATCCCTGTATTGATGATCGTAGACGACGTGGGATCGCGTTATGCCGGGAAACACAACGAAGCCCACCTCCGCAACTCTGGCGTTCACTATCACACCTACCATCCACCCAATCCGCTCCGCCCATTTCAATACAACAACCGTACCCATCGCAAGATTCTCATCGTAGATGGACGACAGGCATTCACGGGTGGCGCAGGATTTGCGTTGGCTTGGGAGGGGAACGCCCATTCTTCTGATCACTGGCGGGATACTCAATACGAGATCACCGGACCCGCAGTCGCGCAACTTCAGCACGCCTTCGCGGAGAACTGGCAAGAACTAACGGGACGAGAACTCACTGGGCAAACCTACTTCCCACCCCTTTCTAAAACTGGTTCGCATCTTGCCCAGTTTATCCACGATTCGCCCCGGACACCTTCAAATCCTATGGCGCACACTTTCCTCCACGGCATCAATTCGGCTCGAGAGTCCTTGATTCTTGAGCAATCTTACTTCGTGCCTAACAAGGTCTTTCGCAAGGCGATCGTAGCAGCCGCCCAACGCTGCGTGCAGGTTCAGATGTTAGTTCCTAGTGACAAGATCGACTCGCCCTTCTGCCGCTACGCGTCTCAGAACTCCTGGAAAGACCTACTCAAAGCAGGCGTCAGACTCTATCAATACACGCCTACCATGATGCATGGCAAACTCATGATCGTGGATGGCCGACTCAGCATCGTTGGATCAGGGAATATGGACGGTCGCTCTTTCTTCATCAATGACGAAGTGAACCTCCACGCGTGCTCTCTCCGAGCTTCGCCAAAGAACAGCACGCCATGTTTCAGCAGGACCTTGCGCTGACTGAAGAGATCACCCTAGCCAACCTCTCCAAAACTCTAGCACCCCTCCCCCACCGGATCCTTGCCCACCTTATCGCTCCGCAACTCTGAACATTCAGACATCTAAGAAAGAACGGTCGCATCAGAGCGAAGCAAGACCCCAAAACGAAAACGATCGTAGGCCACGGGCCTTGCCCTACCTTACCTAACTCCACAGATCCCGATCGAGCGAGCGATACTGAATCCCTTCTAACACATGATTCGCTAGGATCTTCTCCTCCGCATCAAGATCCGCAAGCGTCCGAGCGACCTTTAGAATACGATCATACGCCCGCGCGCTGAAATCCATTTCGTTCATCGCGTGATCCAAGTACTCACCGCCTTCCTTATCCAGCTGGCACCATTTCTTCAGATCCTTGGGATTCATCGCGCTGTTTGTCGCCACGCCCCAATCATCCGCGAAACGCTCTCGCTGAAGTGCCCTCACTCTCTCCACACGTTCGCGAATCACCACTGACGCCTCTCCCGCCTCTGACGTCGCCAGCTCTTTGTAGTCGATCAAAGGCACCTCGACGTGAAGATCGATTCGATCTAACAAAGGGCCGCTGATCCGTTGACGATAACGCTGCACTTGCACGGGACCACATCGGCATTCCCGCTTGAGATCTCCGTAGTAACCACATGGGCACGGATTCATTGCCGCCACCAGCATAAACTCCGCGGGAAATGTCATGCTCCCAGCGGCTCGAGAAATGGTCACTTTCCCGTCCTCCAACGGTTGCCGCAACACTTCGAGTGTGGAGCGGCGAAACTCTGGCAGTTCATCAAGAAAGAGCACCCCATGATGAGCGAGGCTGATCTCACCAGGATGAGGATTGCTCGAGCCGCCTAACAAACCGGCATCGGAGATCGTGTGGTGAGGTGAGCGGAAGGGGCGTGTGGTCAGAAAGCCCACCTCTTTATCTAGCATTCCACAAATACTATGGATCTTCGTCACCCCAATCGCTTCGTCCTCTGACATGCGCGGCATGATGGTAGGGATCCGCTTCGCCAACATCGACTTTCCGGTACCTGGAGGTCCTATCATTAGCAAATTATGTCCACCGGCCACGGCGACCTCAATCGCACGCTTCACATGAACCTGCCCCTTCACTTCCGAGAAGTCGACAGTGTAGTCCACGGTGTCTTGGTCATCGAAGCTCTCCAGACCCACGGGTTGAATCATGGACTCGCCCATGAGCAACTCAAACGCATCGCGTAACGTGGGCACCCCATACACATCGATCCCGCTCACACGCCCTGCCTCCAGGGCATTGGATTCAGGAAGGATGACGCCGTGTTTTCCCAGACGGCGAGCCTCAAGCGTGATGCTCAAGGCTCCCTTGATCGGCCGCACCTTGCCATCCAAGGAGAGTTCACCTGCGATCATATAGTCGTTAGGATTCTTAACATAGTCACTTCGAAGGCCAATCGCAGCGACCGCAATCGGAAGATCAAAACTGGGGCCCTCCTTCTTCAGATCTGCCGGAGCCAGATTGATCGTTGTATGGCCTTTCGGGGTGACAAAGCCACTGTTCATCATCGCCGTGAAGAAACGATCCCGACTCTCTCGTACCGCGGCGTCGGGCAATCCCACGATCACCACTTTCGGATTGTTGCTCCCCTCATTGACCTCAATCTCTACCTCGTAGGCATCGATTCCAATGAGAGCTGCGGAGCTGACTTTGATGAACATCATCGGTGCGAAGGCTGCGCGGCATTGCGGCAATCGTCGAGCGAATTCGGTGCAAACGAAAGGGCCCACCGATTTATCGATGGGCCCTCTGCCGAAATTCTATATGAAACGAGAATTACTTCGATTCCTCGATCTTCGTGATCTTGTTGATCATCGTCATGTTCATGTCCATGGACATGTTGATTCCCGCAGCCATTTTCATGTTCATCTTCATCTTGGTCAACATGTCCGATTTGCGTGGAAGACCGAGCTCATTGTCGAAGTAAATGTCCCCCTCAAATTTAGACTCGCCAAACTCCATCTCAATCTTCTGGCCTTGCAATTCCATCACGCTTTTGCCGTCCGTTTCAAGCTTGCCTTCCATTCCGATGACCACGCATTTCTTACCGTCGTATTCATCAAATTTCTTTAACGTGTATTGGCCTGACACTTTCATCTTACCCATCCCTTGAGGCAAAGGCGTCTCCATCGTGTAATGCCAGGAATCGCCAATCGTCAAAGCCTTATCGGGAACCATCTGGAGAAGCCCTTGATTCATCATCTGCTTCATCTGCTCTTCAGAGAATATCTGCTTGAGCATCTCCCCTACGCCAGGCTCCGTCGCCGCCCATTCCATCAAGGCATCCATGCCTTCGACGGATTGGATCTGATCATCCTTGTCGTAAATCAATGTGATTGCCTTGCCCACGATTCCTGCAAACGGATTGCCTTCCTGATCCACGTCATCAGAATTAAACTCTTGTTTGAAGACTCCGGCATCCATGAGCATGCCCATCTTCTCATACTTCATGATCGCCTTCTTCTGATCCTCACCATGCTTCTTGATGTCCATGCTCGTGTCCATCGTGATTCTGTTGGTCATGTTCATCTCACCACCCCCAGGAGCTCCCGGGATGCCTCCCATCTTCATTTTCTGATTCATCACGATGGACTGGTGAATCTTCTTTCCGACGGGGAAGCCTTGCTTGAGTTTGATCGCCTTTTCCTCCGCAGATGCGGAAAGAGTCAGAGCGAACGCCGTCATAGCGGCGGTTAAAATCAGGGATCTCATTTTTATGGTGCTAGTATTGAGTAGGTTGGGTTGCGTCACATTTGGGCAACGCTACTGATTTTACAAAGGCTCGGAGGAGATACCATTACAAATTTGTGTCTGAGTTGTAGCCTGAGACAACCGAGCAGATTTGAATGGCGGAACCACCGAGATTCCTCTAACTCCTCCAGCATGGGGAAAGATTTCGTCTACTTTGACCTAGAAACGCAACGCTCCGCAGGGGATGTCGGGGGCTGGGACAAGAAATGTGACATGGGCATGTCCATCGGTGTCACCTACAGCACAGCGCTCGGTGAGTATCGCGTCTATGGCGAAAGCGATGTGGACGGGCTCATTGATCAGCTTCGCCGCGCCGATCTGGTCAT
Organism: Verrucomicrobiales bacterium; assembly: GCA_047616785.1. GTDB lineage: Bacteria > Verrucomicrobiota > Verrucomicrobiia > Verrucomicrobiales > DEV007 > JAACDM01. The sequence continues at coordinate 2,358 of JBLHHN010000223.1, read as the reverse complement.
CGGCTACAACCACATCAACTTCGACTACCAAGTGCTCATGGGCTACACCTGCCTGGACCTTCCCAGCCAACTCATCAGCCTGGATCTCTGCGCCTACCTGGCTGAGAAGATCAATCACCGGCCGAAGCTCGACCACCTCGCTTCGGCATCTCTCGGCTGCGGGAAAACGGCCGAAGGATTACAAGCCATTCACTGGTGGCGCGAGGGTAAGATCATGGAGATTGCCCGTTACTGCTGCTTTGACGTCAAGGTGACCAAGCTCGTGCACGAGTACGGCGTGACCCATCGGCTGGTGAAGTTCAACGACAGCGCCGGTCATCAGCAAGTCGCCGAAGTGGAATGGCCGTCAGCCGAGTAGCATCTTACGTGTTGCTCTCGGACCGGTCTACCGCTCACGATACGGCATCATGCGCCGTCTCCTTTTCATCACCCTCTTCCTGGCCGCCCCCCTTCAGGCGGCAGACAACTACCCACTCACCGCAGAATCCACGACACGATCCGCCGGAGTCGAACCAGGCACCCTCACGGAATTCGATTTCACAACGTCCAAAGTTTTCGAAGGCACCTCCCGTGGATGTTGGCTCTACGTTCCCAAAGCCTACACGGGAGAGGAACCGGCCGCCCTGATGGTCTTTCAGGACGGACACGCTTATGTCAGTGAGGACGGTCAAATGCGCGTGCCCATTGTTTTCGACAATCTCATCGCTCAAGGCGACATGCCTGTGACGATCGGGCTCTTCATCAATCCGGGGCACCGAGGAGATGATGGCGCGCCCAAGAACCGTTGGGGAAATCGGTCGAACCGCAGCGTGGAATACGACACACCCAGTGGTGACTATGCGAAGCTCCTCTTGGATGAATTGATCCCGCACGTGGTCCAAACCTATGATCTCAAACTCAGCGCCGATCCTAACGATCGCGCCATTTCAGGCATGAGTTCCGGCGGCATCTGCGCCTGGGTCACGGCTTGGGAGAGACCCGATCAATTCGGAAAAGTACTCAGCCACATTGGAAGCTTCACGAATATTCGGGGAGGTCACATCTACCCAGCATTGATACGGAAGACGGAGCGGAAACCCATTCGTGTGTTTCTGCAAGATGGGGCCAACGATCTCAACAACGATCACGGAAGCTGGCCCCTTTCCAATCAGCAAATGGCCAGTGCGCTTGCCTACGCAGGCTACGATCATCGCTTCGTCTTTGGAGACGGCGCGCACAATGGGCAACACGGAGGTGCCATCCTACCAGACTCCTTGCGTTGGCTGTGGCGAGGTTGGAAAGAGGAGCCACCATCCACCCCGACCACCATGCTCTCTGGAGATTGGAAATTGGCTGGCGAGGGCTATCAGTTTACCGATGGTGCGTGCGCGCACTCTGACGGAAGCCTCTATTTCAGCGACCTTCCTTCTGGAACCCTCTATCGCATGGCCCCGGATGAAGAAAAGCCATCCATCTGGTTGGCCGATGGCCCTCGTATCAGTGGCATGGACTTTGGCCCAGACGGCAAACTCTACGCCGCCGTGCAAGGACAAGGCGAGGACAAGCAGAAGAAGATCGTGCGCATTGATCCTGCCGACAAAAGCATCACCACCATCGCAGTCGGCTTAAGTCCCAACGACCTCGTCGTAGCAAAGAATGGCTATATCTACGTCACCGATACAGGTGCGGGGGCAGTGGTGAGAGTCCCCATCGACGCACAAGGCATGTCACGGCCTCCCGCGATAGCTCGTGGCATCGTCAAGCCTAACGGCATCGCCTTGAGCCCAGATCACTCGGCCCTCTTCGTCAGCGAGTATGGCGGCGACCACGTTTGGCGGTTCCTGTTAGCACCCAACGGAGACCTCCGCGGTGGCGAACGTCTCGCCATGTTAGCCAACCCGGACGACAGCAAAGACACCGGCGGCGATGGCATGGCCATTGCACCAAACGGGAATGCCTACATCACCTCACACGCAGGCATCCAGATCTTTGATCGAAGCGGTCGCCCTCAAGCGATCATCCCCAAACCTCAAGACGGCGCCACTGTCAGTGTCGCGATCACCAAGGGCACGCTCTTCGCTTGCTGCGCTGACAAGCTTTACCGGCGTTCGATTGGGAAGTAGGGATCCAGGCGTCAGCCGTCCTTATCCGGAGGGCTACGCTCCGTCGTAGACGTAGATTTCTATTTCCAATCCAACTCGTTGTCTTTAGAAGACACCCAACTATCAGAGACACCATTGGGAAGATTGCTCATATGAAAGAGCATTTTAATCGTAAGCGCCTGAGCAACCTCCGTATGAATGCGCTTGCGATTCGGGTTTGAGCTTGGCTGTTTTTAGGCGGCGACTGACTCTTGCGCTTCATTCTCCAAGGCTTGGC
>JBLHHN010000222.1:0-10333 GCA_047616785.1 Verrucomicrobiales bacterium | reverse complement strand
GTTGTCGAAGGGCTCAACCGCAAAGTGAATGTTGTGACAAGAAAGGCCTACGGCTATCGTAGCGAAGAAATCTACCGAATCGCCCTATTCCATACACTCAGCGATCTCCCCGAGCCTCCAACCACCCACAAATTCTGCTGAAGAGGCTCATTGGGTCTACAGCTAAATCAGTGGGTAACCGACGGCTCGAAGCATCGTCAAAACGCCTGGTAACTTACCGCTCCGGATGTAAGCATCAAGTGCTGTCCTCGACAAGGATACTCGATCAAGTCCCTCCACAATTGACGCACTTTGCTCGTTTCCTTGCCTCCGGGATCACTTGACCCTCACATCCTACGCAGCGAACAGTCATCAGGTTTTGTCGGAGATAATACGTGCAAGACTGGTTGCTCTATGACACCGACTACAATTGGCGAGTCTTGGCCGAAGAAGGTGGGGAGCTTCGAGCCATTGCGGATATCGGCACCCATTGGTTAGACTTGGTGCAATCCATGTCCGACCTGAAGGTGAGCCAGATCTTTGCCGATCTCAAAACCATTCACCCGATCCGGCAACGTCCGGTCGGTGAAGTGGAGACCTTTAGTGGTCCGCTAGAAGATCGTGGAGAGACGCGGCCCGTGGAGATTCTCACCGAAGATCTCGGATCGATTCTCCTGCGCTTTGAGAATGGCGCTCGAGGGACTCTGTTCGTTTCTCAAGCCACCGCCGGCCGCAAGAATTGCCTGCGTTACGAAATCAGCGGAGTTGAAGGGGCGCTCGCTTGGAACAGTGAATCCCCGAACCAGCTTTGGTTAGGCCATCGGAATCGCCCGAACGAGATACTTGTGAAAGACCCTTCTCTCATGACGCCGGAAGCTGCCGCCTACAGTGCCTACCCAGGTGGTCACGCCGAGGGCTTTTCAGACACCTTCAAGATGTGCTTCCGGGCCTTCTAAGATCACATTGCCAAAGGAGTTTTCTCTTCTCCCCCACCCTTCCCAACGTTTGCGGATGGTCATCGGGAAATTCAACTTTGCGAAGCCATCATAGAGAGCCATCGCGAGGAACGCTGGATCACGGTGCCGACTAACTAAACGAGCCCATCGATCTGGGCACACGTTGACAAGTCATCATCGGAATCCTATCTTGTTTCCTACATCATTCACCCTAAGCCCAACCCTACCCCTTTGAAGTCCCGCCCCCGCCTTCATCCTGGATATCTCATTGTCATCGCCTCGTTAGTCCTCACGTCTGCAGTATTTGCGGAGGTGGTGATTAATGAAATCATGAGCCATCCGGCGCATGTAGACGAACGCGAGCCGATCGATCAAGAATTCATCGAATTATGGAATCGTGGCGATAGTGCTATCGATCTCACAGGGTGGCAATTTGACCGAGGTATCTTCTTTGTTTTCCCAACATTCACTCTGGGCCCCAACGCGTTCACCGTCATCGCAGCGGATCCTTCGAGGTTTGAAGGGGCAGAGCTAGGACCATGGCAAGGCCGTCTGAGCAATGGTAGCGAAACGGTTCGGCTTGTGGACCGCGACGGCGAAACAGTCGACTCTGTCCACTATGCTGACAGTGGAGACTGGGCCGCACGCCGCCAGTTCAACGTTGGTGCTCAGCTTGGATGGGAATGGATCGCGCCTTTTGATGGAGAAGGGTATTCACTAGAACTCGTCAATCCTGATCTCACGAACAATCATGGGCACAACTGGCGCTCCAGCATGATATTAGGCGGTAGCCCAAGCCAGATCAATGGACACTACTCCGTAAAGAGCGCCCCCCTGATCAGCGAAGTGCGCCATCATCCTGCCGTGCCCACGTCTCGTGAGCGCGTCACGGTGAGGGCTGAGATCGAAACGCAATCCGATGCCGTGCCAATGGTAGAACTTCACTATCATTTATCCAAGATCACTACAGGTGACTTTGCCAAGGTTCCCATGACGTTGGATGCGCAAGGGCGCTACACTGCAGCACTTCCGCCTCAACCTCATGGGTCCGTCGTGGAATTCTATGTCGCTGCGAGTCTCGAAGATCAGACTCGGACTTGGCCAGCTTCGAGTGATGACTCGGATGCTCAGAACGCGAACTCACTCTATCAAGTCGACGACGAAGTCGAGCTGAGTGATCAACCTTACTATCGCCTTATCATGCCCGTCGGTGAGGACGCGAGCTTTCGCCCAGAGGCCTTTCGATCCGGAAGTGATGCCCAGATGAATGCCACCTTTATAGCCTCACGCGGAGGTGAAACGACCATCCGCTACCAAACGGGGTTGCGACGTCGAGGCAACGGCAGTCGCGGGCGGAATCCGCGCAGCTTCAAACTCAATCTTCCTGCAGATCAACCTTGGCGTTCGGTTACGAGTTTCAATCTCGTGTCCCAGTACTCATTCTTGCAAACGTTAGGGCTGCATCTCTTTCGTGCGGCCAATCTCCCTGCACCGGAAGCGACCTTGGTCCAACTCCGTCTGAATGGGAACAACTACGCGAACGAAAGCAATCGCTTCAACGTTCACTACGGATCCTACGCGCACATCCACCCTTTGAATGGAGAGTTCATTGAGAAGGCATTTCCAGAGGATGCCGATGGTGATCTCTACAAGAAAGTGAGTGCGAACCCTTCGCGCGATCGCAAACGCTGGGGCGTCCACTTTGAGGAGCAGATCATGTACACCCTGCCCAATTGGTACATCACGGACCAATGGACAAAGGAGACGAATGGGGCGGCCAACAATTGGTCGCGTTTTCAAGACTTTATCGTGACCATGAATGAAGCGCCCGCTGAGCGTTATCTCGAAGAGGTTTCCGCTAGAGTTCAGATCGATCAATGGTTACGCTGGTTCGCGCTGATGAACCTACTCAACAACGTTGAGACCAACCTCAGCAATGGCATCGACGACGACTACAGCATGTATCTCGGGGACTTGGATTCACGAACGGTGCTCTTGCCCCATGATCTCGATACCATCTTTGGGCTTGGCGACACGTCTAGCCAACCCAACGCAACCGTCTTTCAAATGCTAGACCAACGCTTCGGATCAGGAGACGCACGTTTTCCGCAACTCGAGGCATTTTTCAATCACCCTGACATCCGTCCACTCTATTTCCAAGCGTTGCACGATCACATGGAGACGATCCTCGCTCCGGATTCGTTCGAGACGTTCGTTGACAGTCTCCTATCACATGTACCTTCAGGAGAAAGAGACCGCATCAAGAACTTCAACCAACAGCGTCGAGACTTTGTTCGCTCTGTCATTGATGCGCCAATCACAGTCTCGACCGACCTTCACCTATTCGACGATGTCTTTCACACGACGATTCGTCGTGTGAATCTCCGAGGCACCGTAAGCCCTCGCCTGACCACCCAGATCCAGATCAATGGTCAAGAAGCAGCCTATGATCGAGGTGAAGGAATCTGGACAGCCGATGATGTTCCACTGCTCATAGGGTTGAATGATCTTCAGATTGTAGCCCTCGACGCATCTGGGAACCAAGTGAGCTCAACGGTCTTTTCCATCGAAGTCGTATCCACAGAACCAGAGCCGCTTCCCGAAGATTTAAACGGCGACATCATCCTAACTACCTTACAAAGCTACTACCAAATCGAAGGCACTCTCACCATTCCAACCGGAAGCACGCTCACCATCGAGCCCGGCACGACCTTGCTCTTCTCTCCCGATTCACGCATTCTCGTCCAGGGACGTTTGACCGCGGAGGGAACAGAAGCGCTTCCCATATCTTTGGGAGGCATCAACGGCGCTCTGTGGAACGGAATCGTGCTCGAAGGAGCCCACACCGACAGTAATCTAGCACATGTCATCTTGAATCATGTCAATCCTACCAGTCCCGCCCTCACATTGATAGACACCGCTTTGACGGGCCATCATCTGAATTTCACAGCTCAAGAGGGACTCAGTATTCTTCTCGATCATTCTTCGATCGACCTCGCCGACAGCAGTTTTCCTCAGCAGATCGACAACCCTTCTATAGAAAGCCGAGGCGGAATGCTTGAAGACTTTCCATTCACACTTATCCGCAATCAGTTAGGTTCCGTATCCATTCTTGAGCGCCCCGCGTCCGACACCGAGTCAGTCACTCTTGAAGACAATCGATTGACGACTGCCGACATCGGGTTGCGATTGGACGGCGATGCCAGGCTCGTGGGTAATCGATTTGAGTCCTTAGGAGTGGGCATTCAACTTGAAAAAGGTCAGCTCCTCATCGCGAATCACGTCTTCCACAATGTTGGGAAGGTCATTCAGATCTCCGGTGAAGCCATAGTCTCCTTGGAACATAGCGTCGTGGACGAAGCCAGTCAGCTCTTTGTCGGGCCTGACGCCCATAACCTGCAAGCCTACATCGCAAACAGTGTTTTCACTGGGCTTCAAACCACCTTACCTGAATCTCTAACAGAGAATAGCTTCGTGCAATTCACGAACAACTTCCTTTCGCCTGAACTCTCAATCTCTATCAACACACGCGCCAACATCCGTTCGGGGGGAGACGTGGTGGGAATGGATCCTGGCTATGAAATGGCAGACTTCACCCTAACGGAATCTTCACCCGGCAAGAACGCAGGGACTCACGGGCAGGATCTCGGTCTGGTCGATCGGAATCAAGCTTATGTCCTAGGCGCCCCGATGGAGCGCACATCGTCGACGTCTGCCTTCCTCGGGATCCTCGGAAGTGGCTGGGAAGAAGCTGAGTATCGGTTAGATGACGGTATCTGGGAAAGCGTCAGTATCCCCAGTCTCCCAGATGGCGGATCATTCCGCGAAGGATCGATTCGGCTGACAGGCCTCTCTGATGGAAGCCACTTGCTTGAGCTGCGTGAGTCGGAAGGACGCCCCATCCAAGCGATCCGCTGGATCATCGGCGCAGGCATTTCCAATGTGAGACTCAATGAGTTGGCCGCGATCAATGTCAGTGAGCCATTTGACGATGGCTTCCCTGATTGGGTCGAACTCTACAACAGCGGCGACATCTCAATCAATATCAGCGGCTATGAACTGCGTGGCCGGGAGGAAACGGCCATCACCCTCACACCGGAAACCGTTCTTGAACCGAATAATTATCTTGTGGTGCCTCTCTCCTCAGGCTTCGCATTGGATCGTAACGGCGAGACTCTCACATTACTCGACTCGACTGGCACTGTCATCGACGAAATCGCTTTTGGTCGGCAGATTGAGAATCACACCCTCGGCCGTCTCCCATCGGATGCCAACACTTGGGGCCTGTGCCTCCCTTCTCCGGATTCTAGCAATGTGCGTGCGACGGTCGCCTCTGCGTCCAGCGTGCGGTTCAATGAATGGTACGCAGCAGCGGGCGGCGCCTTCCAGGATGACTTTGTGGAGCTGGTGAACATCGCGCCGTGGCCGATCGATCTCACAGAGGTCTCTCTCACAGACGATCTCGTTTACAATCCCAATAGATTTCAGTTTCCGCCTCACACATTCTTGGATCGTGAAGATTTCTTTGTGCTCAAGAGAGATACTTTAGGCTTTGGCCTAGATCCGTGGTTCGAGACGGCCGTGTTGCATGATCCCACCAATGGAGAGATCCTTGATCGCGTGGTCTTGCTCGGTCAGGGCTCGGAGAATACGACGGGCCGGTTGCCAGACGGCACCGGGCCATGGGCGCCGCTCTTCCTTGGATCCCCTGGGCGCGCCAATGGAACGATATCAACCGGGGCAGAAGAGACGGCGTTAGTCGATTGGGAAAGCGTGTGGTTTTTCCATCAGTCTGGAGAAGATCCCAGCCCGCAATGGACCGAGATCGACTTTCCTGCCCTCGGTTGGGCATTCGGGCGCGGCGCCTTCTTCCAAGAGAACTCTGACATCGCGGTGACCAAGAACACACCACTCGAACTCAACCCTCCCCACACGCATGCCTTCCGCCACATCTTCAATGTAAGCGATCCCAATGCTTTCGATTCCTTGGCTTTGTCAGTCCTTGTCGATGACGGAGTGGTGGTCTATCTCAATGGCGAAGAGATCCTCAAGCGACGGATGCCTGACATTTCTCCCGTCCCCTTCGACGCCTTTGCCAATGACGGGGTCTCGAATGCCGGCATCGAAGGCCCTTTCCTCATCGATCCCGCGAAATTGAGGATTGGCACTAACGTGCTCGCCGCGAGCGTTCATCAGGACGACGATTCTAGCAGTGATGTCGTATTCGCCGCGCGCCTCACGGCATTCAAGCCAGATCCACTTGCTTCCGTTCGCACCCGGACTCAAGCCTTGCTCACAGACCTCAGAATCACCGAGATCATGTATCATCCTCGTGAGAGCAATGCCGAATGGTTCGAGTTGCGTCACTTGGGTGACACGCCACTGGATCTCGAGGGTGTGCGCTTTTCCATCGGCATCACTTTCACTTTTCCATCTTTCACGATGGCCCCTGGCGAGCGCGTGGTGCTTGTTTCTGATGAGGCCGCCTTTCGAGCTCAGTATGGAAACGAGCTTCGCATTGCGGGCGTATTTGAAGGGCGCTTGGACAATGCAGGGGAAGTGTTAGCTGCGCAATTGCCCAGCCCTGAGGACCAGCGATCACTCAACGTCCGTTTCGACCCAACGTGGTTACCAGAGACCAATGGCAATGGGCGAACCCTTGTCTCTCGGCATGATGCTCGCGCAAACAGCGGTGACCGCGAAGATTGGCGTGAAGGTGATGTGATCGGTGGGACTCCCGGGATGTCTGAGTCTCCTCTCATTTACTCACAGAACGCGTCAACTATCATCATGGGGGATCCCTTGGCCTATAAGATTGAAGCCTTGAACACGCCAACCAGATATCAGGCGACCAACTTGCCTCTTGGCCTGACCATTGCCGAAACGACCGGTGTCATTTCGGGGGCCCCTCAAGAGTTTGGTGAATTTGATATCCCAATCAACGTGAGCAATGCCGTCGGCATAAGCACACAACTCTGGCATTTGTCGATCGCTTCATCTGGGCCTTTCGCTCAGCTTCGCTGGGAAGATCTTCCTGAGATCGCCACACAAGACACCTCCTTTCAGGTGAAGCTTAGCGCACGAGACGAAGCCGGACGCTTGGTGATTGCAGCAGAAGGTGAAATCGGTTTCGCCGCTTCGGTTGTCAATGGAAAGGGCCCAGCGGTCGTCCTCACAGAGATCCGAGATTCAGGAACCGACGGACTCACATTGACCAAACTCGATCAAGAAACCAATACCGCAGGCTGGCGTCTCTTGCTCAACGCTTCGGCAGATCGCGACATCGACGCCGTGCACGGCATCGGAGATGTCAATGGTCGTATCTACTCCTTGCCCAACGATTTCACTCGTCTCGATCTTCCCGAAACCATGTTAGGATTCAACTTAATGTGGACCGATGACCCACCTGACGAACGCCAAGGCGGACAGCAAGGATGGGCACTGATCATCAATGCGATGAATCGCGTGGTCGACTTTGTTGCCTGGGGTTATTCAGAGAATCAGTTAGCTCGCTGGGCACCCTTCGATGCCCAAGGTGAGCGCATCGTCGGCGGACTGTGGCAGGGGCCCGGTGTTCCCCACCCTGGAGGATTAGGCAGGACCTTGGCCCGGACTGGCTCAGTCGATTCCGACTCATTGCAAGATTGGGCCTGGGTGAATCCCGATGCAGTGCCAGTGATCACTGATCCGATTCTACGCCGCACACCTCTCCCTCTCGCACTACTCGAAGGCGGCCCCTTCATTCAGGGAGAATGGCAGGGCACGATTCTCTCAGGTAGTTTCGGCTCACAAGTCGTTCTGTCGGCGACCGAGATCCATACGGGGTTCAAGACCGAAGAAGCAAGCTTGAATATCCTACCGTCAGGGCCACCATCGCTTGCGCCGACTCTCAATGTCTTCGCCGTAATCAGTCAGCCCGTAGCCATTCCAGAACTCTCAGGCTCACTGACAGAGACACTGGAGATCGACGGAGACAGCACAGACATCGAGTTGATCGAAGCGGACGATCGAATCCTAGTCCAGATTGATAAGGCCGGGACGTTTCCAGTTTCATTCACCGCTACCAATGCGGTGGGCTCTAGCACGATCCTGGTGACGTTCACTGTGCAAACGGATGCAGATGGCGATGGTATGGGAGACACTTGGGAGGAGGAATTCAGCTTGGATCCCGCTTCAGCTGAGGATGCTTTTCAGGATCCCGATCAAGATGGGCTCAACAATCTCACTGAGTTCATCGCAGGCACTGATCCTCGCGATTCCACGTCATTTCTATCTTTAAAGATGATCGTGCGCGTCGGCCAAGATGTCAGGATCGACTGGAGTAGCATTCCTCAAAGCATCTACACCGTCGAAGTCGGTCGCCCAGATCGCGACAGCATACTCTGGGAAACCGCTCACCCGGGATGGATCATCGCTTCCAATGAATCAGAATCCTTCACGATTTCAATGGCAGGTCTCCCAACGCCCGAGAGCCGACTAGTAAGGGTCAGGGCATGGTTGAGTGGACGTTGACGCGGCAAAGATTCTTTCTATGATCTAGCTCTTGTTCAAGCAACTCTCAGAACCTGAGCTTTATCGGATGAGCCGTGATACGGGCACGCTGATCCGTCTCTCGATCATCATCGGCGCGCTCTTCATGAGCATCGCTTTTCTACTCTCGAGGGTGGCACCGCATCCAGAGCAACCGCTGCCCCTGTCTGAGAAGATTCGAGAAGTGATCGAAGAAACGGCAGCCACGGCTCCAGAAACCGTCCTGCTAGGATTGCGCGAAGCGCTATCAAAGCTACGCATCACTCAAGGTGGTGATCTTGAAGTCATCCGCACGAAAGTGATCGAAGAAAGAATACAAGATCCTGGACTGCGAGAACTCTTCACCGCCTATGCCACCGTCGCCTTGAATGGTGATCGCGCAGAGGAATCCATGGTCTTCTTACGCACCAAAGCATCAGAAGAGCCACCCACACGTTTTGCCAATGAGATGCTCGGAGACTTGCTGCGGTGGGAGGGCGACCAACCTGCGGCGATAGTTCAGTACCTTGCCGAAGCGAAGTTCAAAGACGCTCACTTCGCTCGCCGTAAGATCACGACGCACTATGTGGTCTCGGATGATCGCGAGGGCATCAAAGTTCTTCTGAACGATCCCGCCTACCACATGAATGATAGTCGTCACTGGATTGAATTCGGCGTGCTCATGAAAGCCCCCGCCCTACTCATGCGAGGCGTCATTCTTTCAGACTATCAGAACATCGCGCCGATTTACTGGTTCCTTTCGATCTCTGTCGCCTTCATCTGGTTCTGGATCATCAAGAAGATCTGCTTCGTGCGCAGCTGGAAATCTTCCGCATTTCTTGCAGGCATCCTCGGGCTCATTCTGGGCGTCGTTAGCACGACACTCACACTATTCGCTGTGATCTGGCAAGAGCGCCTCTGGGGACTTAAGGCAAACGGTGAATTCTTGAACGACCTGCTATTCTACATTGTTGGCGTCGGTGTGCGCGAAGAAGTCATCAAGCTTCTCTGCTTTCTCCCTCTCACACCTTGGCTCTATCGATTGCGAGACCCTCGCGCCGTTCTGTTAGCTGCATCAACCGTTGGATTGGGCTTCGCCGTGCAAGAGAACGTGAACTATCTCTCCCAATACGGCCCGGTCACTATAGGGCGCTTTTTAACCGCGAACTTCCTGCACATGGGGCTCACTGCCATTCTGGGCTTCAACTTTTGCAGGTTCCTCTACACCCCTCGCGTCGAATGGGATCGTCTTCTCGGAGCCTTCGTCCTCGTCGTCCTGGCCCACGGTCTCTATGATACAGATCTCCCTCAATTTCAAGGGATCCATTCCATCATCATCTTGGCCGGAATCGCCTTCTACTATTTCGACTTGGTGGAGAAGCACTGCACACCCTTTCGGCAAACCATCTCGCCTCTCTCCGTCTTCGTTCTTGGAACCACCACTCTGCTAGGATGCTCTATTGTCATGGCATCCCTGATCGCTCCCTCATTTCACACGGCTCTTCAGCTCACTGGCGAACAAATGATCGGTGCGATGCCTATCATGTTCCTCTATATCAATCGCTTTCGTCACGCTTAGGCCTCGCGAAACAATAAGTTACCTCATGAAAGTGAATAAACACATCATTTCAAGCCTGTAAGTGAGAATTAAAAAATAACTTAGATATCTTGGGTTTATACCACACATTCCGCACCCTGCCCGGCAATTTAGTGGCAATTTAGTGGCAATTCAGCTTAGATGGCGTAGCGTTAGCCTGGGTTCTTGTTGGTGGATTTGGTTTGCTTGTGAAGATTGTTCCTTTTAGGCCAAGCGCGATTAGGTACTGTCCTTGCTCGTAAGATAGCGGGCTCGCGAGGCATCTCTCTCGTCCGCGACGCATCACCAGGAT
>JBLHHN010000221.1:0-10340 GCA_047616785.1 Verrucomicrobiales bacterium | reverse complement strand
CGGCTGATGATGAAAAGACGAAAGAGAATCCGAGCCAAGAGCCCACCTACGAGCTGCGCCCACACTGGGAGCCTGGCAAACGTTATCGCTGGTTGCAGCGTCTGGATACCGTGGTGACTGTGGCAGGGCTGGGCAAGCAAAGGATGGAGTGGCGTCAGCACATCCATATCACCGCGGGCAAAGAAACCGCCACACAAGAACTTGAGATCGGTATCGAGAGCATCCGCGTGGACATGGAGGTCACAGGAAATCGCAGCCGTTACTACTTTGACCAAACCATCCCACTGCGTTTCCAAGATCGGAAGGGCATACAAGGCATGCTCCTCAAGCACACTGAGGATTTCGTCAGGAATCGATACCGCTTAAGCCTCTCCGAAGATGGCGAGCACAAACTGATCGTCATTCCGCCGGAGACTAGCAAGGAGCCAAAGGAAGCCAACGAACTTTGGTCACGCGTGCCGTGGGAGGCTCTCACCAGCGCCTTGCTGCACCAAGGTATCCCCAACAAACCGTTGGAAGAAGGGGCGACTTGGCAACATACCGAGGAGCTCGCCGTGGCGCCGCATGGCCAAGCCGAATGGAGATTGGATTGCGAGTTCAACGGATTCAAAGAGCACGAAGGAAGCTCCCTGGCATTGATTCAATTCAAGGGCTCACTCAATGCCACCTTCCATCAAGATCAAGGCGTGGAAGATAGTCCCGGCATCAGCATCAAGCTATCCAAAGCACGCGGGCTAACATTGATCGATTCCGACAAGAAACTCATTGCAAGCACCGTGATCAAGCTCGATGGAAAGCTCCACAGTCTCGGCCTGCCCGGCGCGGCTGAAGGCGAGACAGCACCGCTCAAGCAGACGATCACTTTATCTTTGCTAGATCGATGAATGATCCCCTGACAAACCTCCCTCATGGCGATGGGTTCCGATTTGTCAATGACATCAGAGATCTCGTCCCCGGCTTCAGCGGAACGGGTACCTACGAGATCTCAGGAAAGGAAGATTTCTTTCGCGGCCATTTCCCTGGCCGTCCGATCATGCCCGCGGTGATCCTAGTGGAAGCCCTGGCTCAGCTCGGAGGTGTGATCGCCCAATCGGATCCTGACTTGCCCACTCTCACAGACATGCGCCTCACGGCGATGAGGAATGTGAAGGTCTACGGCACCGCTGTCCCCGGCGAAACACTCCTACTGACCGCCAGGGTTGCAGGGCGCCTGGGGAACTTGATCCAGATCGAAGGCCAGGTGGACTGTGCTGATCGCAAACTCGTCACCGCGCAGCTGACACTGAGTGGCGGATTGCCCTAAGGAGCTTCCAAGAGAAGGCCTTTTCCCGCAAGCCGATCATACAGCGCACGGCCGATGAGAAATGGTGCAGGACGATCCGTTCCTTCCATTTGCCCATAGTAGAACGACGGAACTTCGGCATTCACAGGCGCAAACTTCAGCGTCCACGTCTTGCCTTCGCCATCCTTCGTCACAGGGCGACTCTTTAGTATCAACGTGAGTGTCGGTGCTGCCAAGGCAATCGCGCTCTCTGGCTCAGTCGTGGAGAGCCAACGGTCGGCACTGAGATTGCCGACATCTAAGATGATCTCACCGGCCCCTTTTTTATCGGTGTCCGCAGTAAGATCATCCTCGCCTTTGAATAGCAACAGACGCTTGGCAATGTCTTCGTTGAGACGATCTACTAACAATCGCAAAGGCGGTTCCCCAGCAGGCGCCATCGTGATCTCTTCGATCAGTTCAAAAGCCACATTCAAGACTTCCAGCTTCTTCCATCGGCGCGGCTCCGAAATATCGGCCATGCCGGTGAGAAACGTTTTTGGGACCGCCATGATGGTCGGAATCTGATCGAAGACCACATAAGCGTTAGGCGGATCATTCAAGGGCATGCCCACCCGCATGACCAATGTGTCTTGTTGCAACGGCCCAAGGTTCTCACCCGTCATCTCGATCGTAAACATGGCGTTATTCAATCCATAGAGCTCTTCCTTCTCTGGCCCACCCTCCAGATACTGACCCACCACCGCATCATTGAACAACGCTATGAACCGCTCCCCGTGTTCTGGATTGGTTAGGACGTCGCCATCCGGCCCAGCCATCATCCACACACCAGGATTGTTCAGCTTCAAAGGGACTCCACCCTGACGCGTGATCGAGACTGAGCTGATATCAGCCGCCACCACGCGGAGCAACTTGGTCTCTCGCAAGCTTTCCACCTCACTCGGCAAATCATCGATGATCTGCTTTGGAACGTCGTAAAGGAGCGGGCGCTTGGAATGACGCGCTCTCAACAATGTCTCATCCGCCGGGTGCGGGCTGAAGGTCAGCTCGATGACATTCTGCGGATCCATATCCCAAATCTCGATTCCCCACCCTCCTGCTGTCGTCTCCGCATTGCTCACATCAAGCACGACATCTGAAACAGGCAAGGCGCCTAGCGTTGTCAGCAACGTGCTCACCTTGTCATCATCAGCTTGTTGCTGAATGGGAGCCTCGAGACGCCAACGACTCCCTGCGGAAGCGTTCTTTTTTAACTCAACGACAGGGTCCTGACCCTTTAAGGTCAGACCCACGATCCGCTCTGCCGCAAAACGTGTGAGCACCGGATCAACCATTCCACTCACGGGAGTCTCCACCGCAGACTTGAATTCACCCGCAGCGATAAACGCCCCTTCATAAGCTCCGCTCTCCCCAGGAAAGAGGTAGGTCGAATTTTCATACGGACCGGTTTGACCGATCTGATAGAGAATCGTTTTCCCGTCTGACAATTGCACCGTCAGCGCCGTCATTTTGTCCTCGTTCAGCCCAAATCCCTCTCGCATGCCGCCATCCGTATCACGAATGAATTCGTTCTTGTGCATGGCCGACAAGGTTTCGAGCACGCCTTCAACCCATTTGGGATCAACCAGGTCATCGACAGGAGAAGTGAGGCGCCATCGGCCCTCACGCTTCTCCAGAACACGCGTTTCGCTAACATCTTTAAAAGTCAGCCCAGTGATGGCCTCAGCAACAGGAGCCAGGAGTTCGGGCGGCGCCTTCTCTTTGAAGAAGCCGTCCAACTTTCCTGTGAAATCCAAGAATGCATAACCCGCGAGAGCCAAGGCAGCGATGGCTAGAAAGATGGTGGTAGCATACCGCATGACAAAGATGTGAGGAAACTAACGACGGCGAAGGAAGGCCACGACCAACCCAATGAGAAAGACGAGAACCGGCAAGATGCGCAAGGCCATCCATTCCAGTTTTTTATAAGGTCGGTCACCAACATTAATACGATAGTTTCCAACCTGCTGGACGTCGATGCCTGCCACCAACTCTTCGCGATCGCTCGCCCAGTTGATGCTATTGAGAATGAACTCAATGGACTCGCCCGATTTCAAGTCGGGGTCGATTAAATTACCGTTCCCGACCACCACCATTCGTGAACTGTTCAAGCGAAGGTCTTGATTCGTCCCCGCGCCTTTCTCCACCGAGACAGCTAGGTTGACCTCAGCCATCTCACGCTGATCCGCCGTGGGATTGGGTGATTTGTAGTCCCTCTCTTTCCAGAATCCATCATAGCCGATCATGAGGGTCTTCTTATCTGTAGGAGATGGGGCAAGGCGATCCTCACTCGCGCTCTCAATATTCGTACTGATGGAACTCGACTGCAAGGGAAGAATGATCGGGCGCTCAAGTAGTGTTTCTGTGATAGGAGAACCCGCGATGAACCATCCTGGCGCTTCGTAGATCTTTAGATTGCGACCTCCTTGGTTCTTAATCGATAGCACCCTATCATTTTCCAAACGAACACCGTAATAGTTCTCCAAATACCCACGAAGATTCGGGATCTTGTCATAGTGCAAAGGATCAAGGAGAATGACCAATCCACCTTTCCGCTCTTCCCAATACTTACTGAAGATCTCATTGAGTTCCGCACCCGTGAAATCCTTGCTTGGAGAAATCATCATCACAGTGCTCGCATCCTCCGGAATCTTCGTGTTTGGGGTGAACGGAAGAGGAGCCACCACAAGATTCTGGCGCAATCCGCCTTCGAGCATGAGAAGACCGCCTGCCGACTTCCCAGCGACCGTTCGCATTGGCCCTTTCCCTGTGATAATATAAGTGATTTGCTTCCGATCTTGCGTCGTGGCGAGAATGGCCGAAGTCAGGGCACGCTCTAGACGGTACTCGGTCACATTGCCACGCTTCGATTTCCCATCACGAAACAACAAGTTATCAGCACGGCTGAACATGTCCTTCTCTGTGACCATCTGATAAGGCGCGACTTCCAAGCCTTTCTCACCTGCGACCTCAAGTTTCTCTGTCTTGCTGATGAGAATCTTATTCTGATCGAAGGCCAACTTCGCATCCTGATTCATCAGTTCCGCCACGGCGGAAGGATCACGTAGAGGATCGATCCAGCGGACCTTCAACTTTCCACCAGCCTCTTTCTCGTAGAGTCCGATCATCCGCTGGGTATAATAGAACACGTCACTCGAGCGACTGAACGCCACGGTGAGATACAGGTCTTGAGGAAGGTTCGCCAAGACCTTCTGAGTCTGCTCTCCCAATGAATATCGCTTGGATGGCGTGAAATCCCACTGCGCATACTTGCGGCAGCTGAGCATGTTCACCACACAGACAATCACTACTAGCAGTACGACCTGAATCAGCACATTCAGGCCAATGCGGAAGCGTTTGATCGAGTTCTTGGGTTTGGAAGCGTCGTCAGCCATTTAAACTTTCCATTTCCGGTAATCAAGCACCTGATGTGTCAATGCGAGAGTCACCAAGGTGAAGCTCACATAATAAATGATCGGGCGCGTGTCAAAGAGTCCCGATGCGAAGTCACGCATATGCTCGATCGGTGAGACATATTCGAGAAACTCAATCGTGATCGGCGGCAAGTCGCTAGCCAGGAGCCGGACATACCCTAACAAGAAATAGATCAAGAGGATGGTGAAGGAGATCACCGCTGCGATGATCTGATTCGAGGTCAATGCCGATGCCAAGCAACCAATGGCGACAAAGAAGGTCCCAATGAAGAAGATCATGGCATAACCACCGTAAAAGGACGGCGAACTCAATGCGGCGATGCCACTGCCCACGGCGGACGCATTGGCCACCTTTTCGAAATACAGCATGTAGAACATACACGGGAGATAGAGGATGAGATAGAAGATCAACGCGGCGAAGTATTTCGAAAAGACCATCTGCCACGTCTGCACTGGCGCGGTGAGAAGCGGCTCCAATGTTCCGAGTTTCTGCTCCTCCGCAAATAGCCGCATGGTGATGAGCGGCACGATCAGAATGAAGATGAGCCAAAACGGGATGTTCAGAAGCATCACGTGATTCAGGCTCAACGTCGCCCCCTCACTCTTCAGCTCTTTCACTGATCGTAAGAAGATGATGCCATGGAGAAGGGCCACCGCCGCGATGACGATGTAGGCGACGATCGATTGGAAGTAGGCGCGAATTTCGCGATTGAGGAGGATGAGAAAGATCCGCATAGGAAGTCTTATTGATGCAGTGTCAGTTCGGCGAATACATCTTCCAAAGAAACGCCTTTGCGAGAGAGTTCACGGAGCGCCCACTGCTCCTTCCGCGCCAAGCGGTCGATCGCTTCACGCACGTCTTTGTTCGCCTCTACCTTGAGCACAAAGCGATGCCAATCCGCATCACTCTTTTCTAAAGTCACTTTCCGAACGGCCGAAAGTTCAGCGAGTTTCTTCTCGATCACTTTCGGATCTCCCTTCAGTTCCACACGCGCCGTTCCGGCACTTCGCAACTGACTCGCCAGATTACGCGGCTCGCCGATGGCTTGGATCTTGCCTTGATTGATGATGATGACGCGGCCGCAGGTCATTTCCACCTCTGGAAGGATGTGGGTGGAGATGAGAATGGTATGATCTTGGCCTAACTCTTTGATCAATGCGCGCACTTCACGGATCTGATTCGGATCCAAGCCATTCGTCGGCTCGTCCAGGATGAGTAGAGGCGGTTTGTTGATCAAGGCATCCGCTAGTCCCACGCGTTGGCGAAAGCCTTTGGATAACGTGCCGATCATCTTACGTCGCACGTCTTGGAGATCGCAGCGGTCCATGCACTCACCCACGGCTTTCCCCAGGGCTTTCCCCTTCAAGCCTTTCAACGCACCACGGAACCGGAGATACTCCTTGATCCGCATGTCATTGTAGAGCGGCACGTTTTCCGGCATGTAGCCAATCCGCCGCCGCACTTCCAAGGAATCCTTGAACACGTCGAGCCCATCGATCTCTGCCCGTCCCGAAGAGGGCGGCAGGAAATTCGTCAAGATCCGCAACGTCGTCGTCTTGCCGGCGCCATTCGGCCCGAGAAAGCCGACAATTTCGCCACGGCCGACCTCGAACGACACCGAGTCGAGCGCGGTGTGCCCCGAGTAGCGTTTGGAGAGTTGTTCAACCTTGATCATGGCTCATTGCGTAGCGTTACGCTCCTCCCTTCGCAGATTCTCCCCGGGGACGCTAGTAAAACGCGGGGAAATCCCAACATTGATAATCCCTGGCCTACAACCCACAAGAAAGGCCGCTGAGGCGAACCCCAGCGGCCTTAAGTTTATCATTCAGCTCGTCCTTAAATCAAGGCTTCACGCTGAGGCGATAGAAGCTCTGGATGTCTCCAGACACAGGTTGGATGCTGTTAAAGGCACGTGCGGCAGCTTCTGCTGGGAAAGTCGTCACGGTGGACCACGCTCCCGTCAGGCTATTGGAGCGCTCTAACACATAGGTGCGGTCGGCTGCGGAATTGAAGATGAGATTCACTTCAGCATTGCCCACAGGAGACACCTGCAAGGTGAGGACACTCGCCGCATCGTTAGGATCGGTGCCTGCGAGATACTCATCAAGCGCGCTCCATCCATCCGAATCACCGTCCCGAGCCGCGTCACTTACGTCTGCAGGATTCAGACTGAACAAGGTCTCCCAGGCATCTGGAATGCCATCGCCGTCCGCATCACCTGGTTGTGGTTCAGGATCTACCCCGCCACCACCGAGATTGACTTCGCCAGGGGATCCCCCTTCGGCGCTCGCTTTCCAGTTGATCGGGGAATTGATCGGCTCGCTTGCATCGACGAGTTCGATGGATGAACCCCGGCCGTCAGCAGCGGAAGGCCAGTCGCCTCCATCGTTGTAAGTGATGGAGAAGATGAGACGCTCTTCCGCATCGACGAGTGTGAGAGTCTCACCGCCATTGGCCAACTGACCACCATACGAACCCGCCGCCATGTTGATGTCTGCACCGTAGGCAGCGGTGAAGGCTTCCGTATCTTTCACAAGCAGGATGGTCTTACCAGCCGCCAACTCCACATTCTCAAAGGTGTAGTCCACACCTTTGGTGAAATGCGCGCCGGTGAGATCAAGTGGCAACGTTCCCACATTCTGCATCTCGATGTATTCAAGATCCTGACCACCGCTTGGATTGTACATGATCTCCGTCACCCGCAGATCTTTCTGCAAGACTGAGACCGTTCCTGGATCGACGAGGATGGCGAAGTCAAACGCCACACGCATGGTGTGCGCAGCATCCGTCGCGACGAAGAGACCGCCTTCACTCGCTTCCGTGCCCGCAGCCAAAGCTGATGTGTGGACCGACTGCCAGACCTTATCCTCACGGTATTCGAAATACAGTTGATCACCGGCTCGGCGCAGACGCACCGTGGCATCCCCGTCTTCTTCCCAAAGGATGGATTGAAGCACTTCCGCGTTGCCTGTTGGCCCCACTTTCAAAGCCGCCAAACTCACGCCGTCTACCATTGCGACCGCGTAGTGATTCACTTCGCCGCCTTCGTTGAAGGAAGCCAGAACGCCCGTTTGGAAACTACCAAACTGAAGGGCTTCCAAACGCACCTTGGCATGCAAGGACCAGTCCGTGGCTGCAGGCAATACGCGATGCGCCCACGGGAACTTTGGATCGGTCGCGGTGAGCGGCTTTGCCTCATCATCACCGGTCACGTTCACGGTAAGATGACCCGAGCGATCTCCCAATGTGTAAGACGTGGGCTGGAGACTTGGCGAATTCAAAGGCAAGCGATCAAGTGTCCAGAAACTTTCCAAACGTGAGCCAAAGCCGCTGAACCCACCTGCACCATAGACCGCTGCTTCGCGTTCTACCGTGGTGCTTGTGCCAGAGGGATCCGACGCCGTGAGTGTGAACATGTAGAGACCGGGCTGATTGAAACTCGCGTCTGCCAAGTGCGCGGCACCTGGTCGTGGAGAAAGCGCATAGGCCGTGCTCTCTGGCCCCTGCCAATCAAAGGACAACGCTTCGCCTTCAGGATCAAGGCTGTCCGAAGCATCCAAGACGAGCAACTCACTCACGCCCACATTCAGGGAACCTGGATCAGAATCCACATCCACAATCGGCGCACCTGGTGTCGTCTTGGTCACCGTGAGGTTCACGCTTCGGGGGCTGAAGAGACTGCCCAGCTCTTTGCCCGCACGATTCGTCGCACGAATGGCCAGGGCGTTTTCACCCTCGGCCAGAACAATGCCTGACAGGCGCCATTGGATCTCGCTCAGCCATTCTAGCTTAGGCTTCGGATAGTGCTCAGGATAATCTTTCAAGATGACGTCATAGACATCACTTCCAGCGTCACCCTCAAGCGTGAGGAAATCCTCCGCCACACTGAAATCGTCACCACCTTCAGTGGTCACTTTGAAAGGCGCACCCATGTTATCAGATCCGATTTCGCTTTGGGTTCTAGTCCTGCGGCCCGAGAACCAAGTGGTGTACTTGCCGTCATTCATGGTGTAATCGTCAGAGGAATTCTCCTCAGCTTCGAAGAACGCGTTCATCCGAGAAGACCCCTGTGTATACTCTTCCAGCAACTCGGTGAGGTAGTAATTGTAGAGACGGCGGAAGTAAGGCTCCCGATGCCAATTGCGGAATGCTGCCGGATTGCCAGCTCCGTTGAGGAAAGCTTCGCTTGTGCCTTGAAACGCTAGGTCACTGTCCCAATGGATAAACTGAAACTTTCCATCCGTGCTTCGGCGATACATGAAACCATTCTTTCCTCGATTGATTGAAAAGGTATCCCAGTCGCCGATGTAACCACGGACGGCTATGTTAATCGCCATCTGCTCGGTGTGGATGATTCTCTCTGCTTGCGCCTGAGTAAATTCACCCTCGGTGGTCATCTTGAAGAGACTGACAATCGGCTCGTAGTCATACTCCACCTCACGTGAGCGCAACATCCACTCGGCGTGATAGCGGCCACCGCGATCTCCATTCGGCTCCTTGTAGGTCCACTCCGCATTCTTAGAGGGCTTAGAGCCGAAGTTGTCTGGAAAAGTCCATTCATCATCAATCCTGAACATTTGACCTTGGCTCCCATTCTCCCAGTGGCGATCCATGAAGCCATTGTCGGAAGGTGCCTCCACTTCCGCGCGCAATTGCGAACTGCCTGAGTTGATCACGACTTGAATGAACTCCGTGTCACTCACTGGATGGCCTAGCAGATACATCCAGTATTGAGTCATCTTATCATTGTGCTGACGCCCAGAGGTTGGGTCTTGGTCCCAGGTTGATTTGATCCGTCCTCGGAAGGACTTCGATCGCGGTGTCTTGTATTTGCCCTTGAGGCCAATATTAGGGCGCTCACCTTCGTGCCACGGGCTTCCTGCAGAACGAGCCTCACATCCGTAAATGATGTGTTCTTCATCCATGATGATGGTGCAGGGCTTGTAATGGTTCGACACAAAGGGAAACTTGTAATCGAACTTCGCTTGCGGGCGGTCACCAAATTGATCGAGGTGAAAGGCAGACATGATCACGCGTTGCACACGCAAGTCTGACTCACGCTGATCATCATCCACCACATAGAGCGCAGGGTCCTTCACCCCACCCTTCGGCAAGGTGTACTTCCCATTGCTCTCATCTTCCACATTCACGTAGAAGACCACGACGTTACCATCCTGCTTCATGTCTGTCAGCTGCCCACTGTAGACGCCATCACTGGCCACAGCATCACCACCCGTCCCATCATCATTCATCGCCTGACTCTTCCAGGGATTGAAAAGACTCTCCACATTGCCACCAGCACTGTCTTTCACATAACGCACTTCCACTTTACTAAGAGGACTCACCGAGTCGACCTTCGCGGTGATCGTCACATTCTCCGATGACGTCGGCACCGCTGGGCTGTGCAAGAGATCATCCACTTGAGGCACGGCCGCGTCGACTGCCGCCGTGTTTGCCGCACCTGGCGTTCCAATATTCTCAGGGGTATCGATGAGGAATTCGTGAGTCCAACCGTGATCAGGTGTCTGAGCGATGAGACGAGACTTCCCGTACATCCACCGCGCTTTGAAGGTCAGCTCCAACG
>JBLHHN010000220.1:0-10358 GCA_047616785.1 Verrucomicrobiales bacterium | reverse complement strand
ATCATCATCGCTACGCTAGCCATCGCGACCGTGATCAGCGTTCAGCAGGCGGTTCGCGCAAAGCGCGCGGAGCAGGCAGCGAGCATTGAAGCTCACTTAGCGACGAGTGTTAGCGAATTCCTCTACCACGACATTCTCGAGCAGGCGAACCCTCTCGTGAGCGACCGAAACATCACTCTGCGCGAAGTGCTAGACCGTGGAGTCGAGAAGATTGATGCGCGCTTTCATGATCAGCCTCTGGTGTTGTCGCAATTGAAGTGGATCATCGGACGGACTTACACCGGACTCAGCGAGTACGAACGCGCGGAGTCCCTTCTTGCGAATTCCGTCGAAATTCAGACAAGGCTGAGAGGCGTCCATGACGAAAGAACCATGGATGCCATGGAAAGCCTGGGGTGGCTCTATGGGCTGCAAGGTCGATTGGAGGAGGCTGAGCGGCAGCACCGGCAGGTTCTCGAACTGCGTCGTCAGAACCTGGGTGACAAGAGCCTGGGGGTGGTCGCGTCGATGAATCAGTTAGGCGAGGTCCTCAAGAAGCGAGGCGATCTCGATGCCGCCAGGCGCTGCGCCGAGGAAGCGGTGAGCACAGCGACTGAGATCATGGGAGAGAACGATGATCTACGCATTGCCGCGTTGGTGAGTTTGGGGCAGATCCAGACCAAGCAACGCCAGGTGGACCAAGCCGAACGCACCTTCAAGGAAATCATGAAGCTACGGCCAACGGCGGAACCCGGGGATGCGATGGCTCTCGGCGCTCTCAGTGGTTTAGGAAACCTCTACAGTGACCACGGGCGCCCTCAAGAAGCCGAGCCATTTCAACAGCAAGCACTAGCGATGCAACGAAAGGTGTTTGGCGAGACTAGCCCTAACACACACAATGCGCTACACAACCTTGCTGTCACGACATTCCATTTAGGCCGCACTCAAGAGGCGCTTGCCATGGCAAGAGAAGCAGCAGATGGCAGTCGCGAAAAGCTAGGAGCCTCGCATCCCCATACTTTGAAGTTTATGGGCACGACCGCCTTCTTGGCCGTTGAATCGGGAGACACAACCACAGCGGAGAAGCTCTGGACGGAGGCGCTTGAGGCTCAGTTAGACACGCTCGGTGGTGAACACTTCGAAACGCTACGAACGGCTCTCAATCTGGCGCAGTTCTACCAAGAACAGGGCAGACCCAATGAGGCCAAGGAGCATTATCTCAGTTGCCTTGAACGAATGCCAACTCAGAGAGAACTCTTGGATGCCTTTGAGGATCATGTGTTTCTTTCCGCGATCGCGCCTCTCGCTCCCGATGCCGAATTCCATCCCATCTCATTTCGCTACACGGTCGAACGTCCGTCGGCTGAATGGATTGTTCGTGACTTCGATGATTCCGTGTGGGATTCAGGCCCAGCTCCCTTCGGCAACAGGGCCCAGGAAAAGCGCTCCGACTGGAACACCCCTGAGATATGGCTTCGTCGGGACTTTGACGCTGAAGGAACCCTCGAAGGAGAACTCGTTCTGCGTGTCTTCCACGACGATGACATCACCGTCTACCTCAATGGGGTCCTCGCCTATGAGAAGACAGGCACGAGCCGAGGCAACTATCAGGCGGTTCCTTGCATTGCCGCTGCCAATAGCGCCCTTCGGGTGGGAAAGAACACACTCGCCGTGCATTGCGCAAACACTGGTGGTGATCGGCAAGTGGTCGATGTGGGGCTGTTTGTCGATTCTCAATCAACCGAACAACAATGGATTGACGTCCTCTCCCAATTGATCGAGCGGAAGCCTGACATTCCCTCATGGCATGGCCGACGAGCCGAAGCCCTCGGACGTCTAGCGCAATGGTCAGCCTTCGAAGAGGACATCACAAAGATTCTCCAACTGGATCCCACTGAATATCTTGGCTTCGTCGCAGAACTGCCTTTATCCAAAGACGAACAGGCTTCGATTGTTAAAAGACAGCGTGACGCGCGTGACGCCCTCGAAGATCGCAATGCGAGTGCCGTTTGGGACGCCGATCGTGTGGTCCGTATCATTCCAGGAGGAAGCGATTGGAGCTACCTCGACAACGGAGAATTCGCTGGCGACGACTGGCAGCAAGAGAGCCATGACGATGACCACTGGAGCGCTGGGCCAGCGCCCTTAGGCTATGGTGAGAGCGATCTCCGCACAGAATTACGATCGGGATCAGACGAGGAGCGTCATGCCACGACTTACTTTCGTCATCCGTTCACCGCTCAGCCGCAAGACATCCAGGCACTGAAACTCAGGGTGCGGTGGGACGACGGCGTCGCCGTCTACCTCAACGGACACGAAGTCTACCGAGAGAACCTGGATCCTAACGCAACGTTCAGCGATTTCAGCAGTGGCAAAGTGGGAGGTGCGGAAGAGACAGCCTACCACGTCGTGCTCGTCGATCCAAGCCTGCTCAAAAGCGGCGCGAACCTCATTGCCGTCGAAATCCACCAATGCGATGTGACCAGTTCGGATTTGGTGTTCGATTTGGAAATGGAGAGCTTGAGGAAGGAACTCCGATAACCACCCACCGCGGCCTCCCAGTTGACATCTGGTGCGGTTTGTGGGAAATTCCCACTATGCCCGAAACCGTCAGAAAGCTGGACTCTCGCCGTCGGGCGGTGTTCCCGGATTGCTTCGCCCCAGGAGACCTCTTCATCGAAGAAGAGGTGGGGGAAAACAGAGTCGTCTTTAAATTGATCCGCAAAGACGATGTCCCGGTGGCAAAACTCGAAATGGTTGATGGCACCCCGATGATTCGTGCCGAAATAGACCGGGCACAGATTGGCAGGGCGATTCGCGCTGATCGTGATGCCCGCTAGGAGGAATGGCAATGATCACCTATTGGGATAGTTCGGCAATCGTCGCTGCCTCGATTGAT
Source organism: Verrucomicrobiales bacterium (assembly GCA_047616785.1). GTDB lineage: Bacteria > Verrucomicrobiota > Verrucomicrobiia > Verrucomicrobiales > DEV007 > JAACDM01. The sequence goes on along the minus strand of JBLHHN010000220.1, from coordinate 7,480 downwards.
CGTCCGGTTAGGGAACGGTTATCACAACCCAATCAGTGCACGCGCTCACACACCTTGGCTGAGGTGTTCTCAATCCTAACTGGGGGCAGGCTTGGCTATCGGGTGGATGCAGATGATGCTCAAGAGATCCTGGCAGACATGTCGAAGCACTTGTCATTCAGCGATCTCACGTCCGACGAAGTCTTGTCTGCACTGGACGAGGCTAGAAAGAAGGGTATTCGCGGCGGCCAAGTTCACGACTATCTTCACGCCGTTGCCGCGCTCAAGGCCAATGCTAGCGTATTCTTAACGCTCAATACGAGTGACTTTAAAGGCATTTTTGAACAACTTGAGTTGAAAGAGCCATGACCAAGAGTGATTGCCAACTCTCCTTGTGGTATTAATAGCTAAATTTAGGCTGGAAGCTAGTACCTCCGCGTTTGTTATCCTACCTGTAGCCAACCCTTAGATTCTGTTAGCGTTAGCAATAAGCTTCGCCCGCCCGTCTTTACATTTAGTCGTCTCTCTCGCTGGCTTGCGGTGTGATGCAGTCCGCCCCTCAAAGTAAGCTTTGGATAGAGGGACAAACAAAGTTGACAGTAAAGGGGCTTTGAACGGATCTGTTCAAGACTTGCTAGGACCAATCAAGCTGATATGATTATTCAACCACTACAGCGGCCGAGAAATTTCAATCTATTGATTTCATATCAAAGTTGATCAGGGCTATTTCAAGAAACGGTTGCAATCGCGGCAACTGGTTATGTGAAGTTCGGAACTCTATCAATTATCGGCACTCACATGGCGCATGGTACCCATATGAAATGGGGGAAGGTTTCAGCAGGTTGCGTGAAGAGAGTTCCGAATCAATGGAAAAGTTCTATTGATAGTTCGTTATTTATTGAGTGCACCGACGATATCGAAAGTTTCTTTTCTGTGTGCCTAATTCTCAGCTCGCTTTGCAGGGATCTGCTAGTTGCGTGCCACAACAAGAGCGGTCAAAACTCATCGATCTTTTCCGGCTCTCCATCAGATTGGTTAGCTCAGAATCGGTCCCATTAAGGAGTTTAGCGCCAGTGTGATAAAGTGTAACTAGTTGACAATGTGCGTATTAAGCAATCTTGATCGAGTCGTGAACGTCCTGAGGAAGGGCTTTCGAACTTTGGGGTAAGTTGCCGAGTCAGTTCCGTTAGGCTGGGATTCCGTGGTGAAATTGCAAGATGCTTGTTCTGCAGCCTCGATCGCTCTTCCGTCGCTTCCCTGCCCACTGGTAGGCCAGGGAAGCGTCCAGCAAACTTGACGGAGAGCTTCTTTCCCAACGGTTGCCTGTGGCTAAAAAGGACCTTACAGTAGATAGGCGAACGATAATTCCCAGCGTCGACACCAAGAGGGTAAAGGCCGCCAACAAGATGTCGCTCGAACTATCCGCTAACAGGTGTAAGAATGCTTGGGGCAATGGCAGGGATAGACGGCAACATACTTTGACGGCGCTTTCTGACCTGCTTCCGCTTCAAGGTTCCGCCCACCCCGCAACTCCCCAATGATCATACTCTACACCACCGAAGACGGCAAAAGCCAGATCCAGCTCCGCGCGGAAAACGACACTGTCTGGCTCACGCAGCGCGAAATGGCGGAGCTATTCGATGTCAGTACGGATAACATAGGCCTCCACCTCAAGAACATCTACGACGACCAGGAATTGAGCCGTGATGCAACTACCGAGGAATCCTCGGTAGTTCAAACCGAAGGTGCCCGCGAGGTTCGCCGCTTTCTCACCCTCTACAACTTGGACGCTATCATCGCCGTCGGCTACCGCGTCCGCTCGCCCCGTGGTGTGCAATTCCGCCGCTGGGCGTCCACCGTCCTCAAGGTGTATCTCCTCAAGGGCTTCGCCATGGACGACGAGCGCTTGAAGAACCCGGATGGTCGCCCGGACTACTTCGACGAGATGCTCGGGCGGATTCGGGACATCCGTGTTTCGGAGAAGCGGTTCTACCAAAAGGTCCGCGACCTCTTCGCCCTCAGCAGCGATTACGACAAATCAGATCAGATCACCCAGCAATTCTTCGCGACCGTCCAGAACCTGTACCTCTATGCCGTCACCGGTAAAACCGCCGCCGAGCTTGTCACGGAACGTGCGGACGCCAACGCCCCGCATTTCGGGCTGCTCACATGGAGAGGCTACGAGGTGCGCAAGCAGGATATCCTGATCGCCAAGAACTACCTCACTGAGGACGAGATCGACACCCTCAACCGTTTGGTCGTCATCTTCCTAGAGACGGCGGAACTACGGGCAAAGAGCCGTCAGGAAACCCGTATGAGTTTTTGGAAAGAGAACGTTGACCAAATCATCACCAGCAACGGCTTTCCGTTGCTGACCCACGCCGGATCGATGAGTTACCAGCAGATGGAGACGAGAACGGCCGAACTCTATCTCGAATACGACCAGCGCCGCAAAGAGACGGAAGCTGGTGAGGCCGACCGCGAAGACGAGGCCGATCTCAAGGCGCTCGAAGAACAAATCAAGCGCCGCCCGAAATCCTAGCACTGCGCAGGCGCAGCTTCGCGATCCAAGGGTGGCTTGGTTCTGTGAACCTTGGCAGCCAAGTAACGCTGGATGAGCCAGATGGGCATCTCCAACTAGCTGAGTCGTCCATGCTGATATTTAGCCGTTTGAGTGCATGCCACATGCTACGCTGCGCGGCGGAGAGCATTTCCATACCCTCAAGGTGAAACTCGGTGGCCCCGCTCTTACCATCTGCTAATATTGCGCCAAATTCGGATGCCGGGTGGTCGATTCCGGCACGAGTATAGTGGAGCCTAAGTAAGCCGAGTTACTTCGAGCAGAGTGAATACGGCATTCATTGAATTCATCGAAATTCAGGGGATAGTGAGCCATGCTCCGATTCATCCTACTCGCCGCACTGCTTCTGCCTGTCTTCGCCTGGTCTCAGGAAGATACCTCCTTCCCAATCGAAGGCTTGTTGCCCAAGCGTGAAACGGGCGCCTTACGCTTTCTGGAGGCGCATCCCAGCTACGATGGCCGTGGCATCGTTGTGGCCATTCTGGATTCGGGCATCGATCCGGGCGCTGAAGGTCTGCTGCGCACACCGGATGGTCGGCCAAAGATTGTCGATGTGGTGGACGCCACTGGCAGTGGCGATGTGGCGACTACCTGCATGGTGAAAGCGGAGGAGGGCACCATCACCGGACTGACTGGCAGAGTGCTCACCGTCGGCAAAGACTGGCAGAATCCCACAGGCAACTTGCACCTTGGGATGAAAGCGGGGTGGGAATTGTTTCCCTCGTCTCTCACCTCACGCTTGAAGAAGGATCGGCGTGAGGCGTTTGAGGCCAAGAACCATGAGTTGCGTCGCAGTCTGTTAGCCGAACACATCGCGCTCAGCGCCGATGACGACAAAGACAAGCGCACGGAATGGCAAGCGCGGATCGATGCTGTGGATGCGATGCTCAAGTCTTACAAAGACCCAGGGCCGATCTTCGATTGCGTGGTGTTTCACGATGGATCGCATTGGCAGGCTGTCATTGACACCGACGAAGACGGCGACTTGAACGATGAGGCTGTCCTCACCAATTACCGAATCAAGCGTCAGTTCGCCAGTTTCAGCGATGCCTCACAGCTCAACTTTGCCGTGAACATCCGTGAGGAAGGCAAGCTGCTGTCCATCGTGGTGCCATCCAACATGCACGGCACCCATGTGGCGGGCATTGTCGGTGGCCATTACCCGAACGAACCTGAGCTGAATGGCCTCGCGCCTGGCGTGCAGTTTGTCTCCGTGAAGATTGGCGATAGCCGACTCGATGGCATGGAGACTGGCAGTGCCGTGGTGCGCGGGCTCAAGGCGGTGCTCGATCACGGTTGTCAGATGATCAACATGAGCTACGGCGAACCCACGCGTTTGCCTAACCAAGGCAGAATCATGCGCTTGATAGAGGACGTCGTGCATGAGCATCGGGTGATCTTTGTGGCTTCGGCAGGCAATGCTGGGCCAGCCCTCAACACGGTGGGAGCCCCCGGCGGTTCCAGCTCCGCCGTGATCGGCGTGGGCGCTTACGTCACGCCTTCCATGCGCAAGGCGGGCTATTCTTTGATGAAAGAGCGGCCCGAGATGGCCTTCACTTGGTCCTCCAGAGGACCCACATTCGATGGCGCTGCTGGCGTGAGCATCTGTGCGCCCGGTGGGGCGCTTGCCCCCGTGCCTAACTGGACCTTGCGCCGGAATCGCTGGGCCAACGGCACTTCGATGTCCTCTCCCAATGCTTGTGGCGCCATTGCTCTGTTGTTGTCAGCGTTGGAACAAGAAGAGATCCCATACTCGGCGCATGGTATTCGCCGCGCTGTGGAGAACACTGCTGAGCCGATCCTTGGAGAAGACCGTGCCTCGCAAGGCTACGGCCTGTTGCAGATCGATCGCGCCTTCGCATTGCTGAGTGCCAAGACCATGCCGATGGAACCTCGTTACCGAGTGCGCATTACTGAACGCAACCACGCTCGTGGTCTTTACTTGCGTGAGGCCGCCGAGGTTGAGGAAGCCAAGACTTATACAGTCACCATCGATCCCAAGTTCACCGATCACTTTCCTAACCGATCCAAATTGCAGCTGAATCAGCGTCTCTTGCTGAGCAGCGACGCGCATTGGGTGACCTGTCCCGACGTGCTGATGCAAACCAACAAGCTTAGCACCTTCAAGATCCGTGTTGATCCCACCGACCTGCGACACGGCACGCATCTAGCAGAAGTTGTAGCGGTGGATTCAGAGCATCCTGAGCTGGGTCCCATGTTCCGAGTCCCCATCACCGTCATTCGCCCTCATGAACCAACAGGGACGTTGCGCGCGAGTGCCGACATGGTCGACAGTGACCTGTCCCGACACTTCCTCACACCGCCAGCAGGTGCGCACTGGATGCGCATCCAGTTGCATTCCAATTCAGCGGAGCCCTCATCTGCTATCCTGCATGTTCAGCAGAATGTCCCGCAACGACGTCACGCGGAAACGGGTCACAACACCCGGTTCACCCTCAACAGTGACCCGGATCAGACATACACTTTATCCATCGTTCCCAATCGAACAGTCGAAGTCACTCTAGCAGACAATTGGTCGAGTGAAGGTGATCTCAATTACGAAATGCGTGTCGATTTCATGGGCATGGACCGCTCAACCGATCTTGTCAGCCTGTCTGCGAGTCGACCGGTCGATAGCCTGTCTATCACCGCTGCTCTGGATGACACCAAGCTCCAACCTTCGGGCTCACTCACGCATTGGCAACGCGATGTGACGCCGTCAGAGTCGGAGTTGCGTCCATTGTCCGTAGATCGCGATGCCTTGCCCGATGGTGAGGCGGTGCATGAACTCATCCTTGGCTATGCCTTCACGCTAACAGAAGACAGTCGAGTCACGCCGACCTTGCCGAGCTTGAACCATCGTCTCTATGAGTCCGACATCCAATCGCAGCTGTGGATGCTCTTTGATGCCAACAAGCAACGCCTAGCTTCCGATGATGGCTGGGAATCGAGCCCCGTTTCTCTGAATAAAGGTGACTACACCGTGCGCTATCACTTACGTCATGAGAGGGCGTCAGTGCTAGAGGGACTCAAAGACCTGCCGCTGGCCTTGGTTGGCACCTTGAGCAAGACTGTTTCTTTAGAAGCCCACGCCACGCGTGCCGCCGCCTTTGTCGATGGCCCGAGCTTTGGTAGCGTTTCTTTGGCGAAAGGGCAACGACGTGAGGTCCATGTCGCGGCGCTCGATGTGGGCTCCATTGCCGAAAACGCCGATGTCTTGTTAGGCAAACTTCGACTGACCCCAGACGCTCCGGCGGCGACAGCCGTGGGCGTTGAGTATCGCTTGCCTCGCACCAGCACCAAGAAGGACTCCAAGAAAGAAGGGAAGGACGACGCCTTGCAGCAGATGGTGGACGAGCTCGACAAGAACGATGATGTGCCGACACGCAAGCAGGACCATCGCAAGATAGTCGATCTCTGCGATAAGATCCTAGCAGAGATCGATACGGAGGCCTTGGCGAAGCATCGGGGAAGACGGCCGTCTCCTGATGCGGCCGAGGCCAACAAAGCCTTCGAGCGTCAGTTCAAGATCCTGACAGACACGCTGTATCGCAAGTCACGCGCCATTGCCTATCATGATGGTGAACACGAGAAACGTGGCGAGACCTATGATCCTGAGCCTTTTGACAAGGCCTTTGCCGAGTTGGGTCGATGGGTCGACACCAAAGACACGGACTACGTGCTGACGCACATTCGGCAATTGCGCAGGCAAGGCAACTACGGCCAAGCGCTGGAGATGCTCAACAAGCACATGAAGAAGGCGGTGCCGTCGCGCTTGCTATTCGAGAAGCGTGCGAAGATTCTGACTAAGTTAGGCTGGATGACTTGGGCCGGGCATGAAACGCAGTGGAATCGACTGCGGTTGCTTGAACACTACCCACAGTTCTAACAAAGGCTGACACGATACGAAGAAGGGCGAGCCCTTGCGGACTCGCCCTTCTGATATTCGGTATTCGGTCGGGATGATGTCTTACATCATGCCGCCCATGCCACCGCCCATGCCACCGTGATCGTGGCCATGGTCGCCGCCAGCGGCTTCCTTCTCAGGAAGCTCGCTGATGAGACATTCGGTGGTGAGGAGAAGACCGGAGATCGACGCTGCATTCTGCAGAGCGGCACGTGTCACCTTGGTAGGATCGACGACACCAGCGAGGATCAAGTCCTCATACTTCTCAGTGGCGACGTTGTAACCAATGTTGCCCTTCGACTTCTTGACTTGCTCGACGATGAGCGCGCCTTCGACACCGGCATTGGCTGCCAACTGACGAAGAGGTGACTCAATGGCGCGTGACACGATGGCGACGCCCGTAGCGAGATCGCCTTCTGCTTTCACTTTAGCCAAACACGCCTGCGCACGGATGAGAGCGGTACCACCGCCAGGAACGATGCCTTCTTCCACCGCTGCGCGGGTGGCGTGAAGGGCGTCTTCAACGCGAGCTTTCTTCTCTTTCATCTCGGTTTCCGTAGCGGCACCGACGTTGATCACAGCAATACCACCCGCCAACTTGGCGAGACGCTCTTGGAGCTTCTCACGGTCGTAATCGGACGTGGTTTCTTCGATCTGACGACGAATCTGCTGCACGCGGCCGCTGATGTTGTCCGAGCTACCATCACCTTCGACGAGGGTCGTGTTCTCTTTGTCGATCGTGACGCGCTTGACGCTGCCGAGATCAGAGATGTCGACGTTCTCTAGCTTGATGCCGAGATCGTCCGTGATGACGCGACCACCAGTGAGGATGGCGATGTCTTCGAGCATGGCCTTACGACGGTCACCAAAGCCAGGAGCTTTGACAGCCGTGCAGTTCAGGGTGCCGCGGATCTTGTTCACGACGAGAGTCGCGAGTGCTTCACCTTCCACGTCCTCTGCGAGGATGAGGAATGGGCGACCGCTCTTAGCCACTTTCTCTAACAGAGGCAACA
>JBLHHN010000219.1:0-10375 GCA_047616785.1 Verrucomicrobiales bacterium | reverse complement strand
AATCTTGTAGGAGAGCCGTCAACTGGAAACCTGTATACTCGGTTCGATGAGGGGCGAGGCGGGCATGCCTTCGGGCGTGTCCCCTCGTCTACTCTACCGGACAGTTCCCAGCCCTTCTTACTTGAATCGAAGCCTTTCCGTCCCTTCCGTGATTCTCTCCTCTGAATGCTTCGCGTCACCGACGATAAGCCTCAGCTAACAAACTCACCGGGGCCGTCACCTGCATCCCTGACCCTGCTTCCTTCAGCCCTCGCTGAAGTTGCAGATCACAGCCAGGATTCGCTGTCGCCACCATGTCAGCCTTGGTGTGAACCAGGTGCCCCACCTTCTCTTGCAAGAGCGCCTCGGACGCTTCTGGTTGCGTGATGCTGTAGACACCCGCACTCCCACAACACACATTCGCATCCTTCAGCTCGATCAATGTCAGTCCTGGAATTGTTTCAAGGATCTTGCGAGGCTCGGAAGTGATCTTCTGTCCATGACACAAATGACAGGACTCGTGATACGTCACCGATTGTGCCGGCAGTGACCCCGTCGGCACCTTGAGACCGATGCGTACCAGCCACTCGTGAATATCACGCACCTTGCCGTCCCAAGCCTTCGCGCGCTCCGCGTAGGCTGGATCATTCGCTAACAAGCGCCCATAATGCCGCAAATGAGAGCCACAGCCACCCGCATTGGTGATGATCGCGTCCAGTCGCTCTAACTGAAAGGCGTCGATGTTCTTGCGCGCCGTTTCTTGAGCCCACGCGATCTCGCCATTGTGCCCATGGATGGACCCACAACAGGATTGCTGTCTCGGCGTCACCACCTCGCAGCCGTGCTCCAGAAGAACATCCGCCGTATCGCGATTGAGCGAGGCGTAGGCCAGATCCTGAATGCAGCCCGTGAGAAGCCCCACGCGATACCGCGTCTCACTACTGGTTGGCGATTCGACCGAGGCGATGATACCATCAGAGAAAGTCGCTTCCACCACGGGGGACATCTTCACCAGCCGTCGCCATTTCGGAGGGAAGAGCAGCATCAGTGGACTGGAAATCACCATGTCGTAGAGCCCCGTTCGTTGTGAAATTCCTAACAAACGCCCTGCCCAGCGCAGGGCGCGTGGATTCCGGAAGAGAAAGCCTAACGTGATCGCACGATAGACCCGGACCATCCACGGACGCCGAACCGATTCCGTATTGGCTGCCCGTGCGACTTCGAAGAGCTGGGCGTAATCGACATTCGCCGGGCACGCCGTTTGGCAAGCGAGGCAGCCAAGACAGAAATCCATCTCATCCGCAAAGGCATCGCTGAGTGGCAACGCGTCATCCGCGACAGCACGCATCAGGGCGATACGACCGCGCGGGCTGTGACGTTCCCGATTGGTGAGATTGTAAGTCGGACAGGTGGGCAGGCACATGCCACAGTGCATGCACTGCTGGACCACCGAGTAGTCCATCTCCTTCAAACTCGCGAGCGGCGATGCACTGGTCGGATGAGAGCTCACTTCAGAGGCGTGATCGTAATATTCCGAAACGCCACGGGGCCGTGATCGCCTTGGAACATGATAGGACCCGTAGCGGCTTCTTTGCCAGTCACGCCGCTTGGGGTGGGGCCCTTAAGCTCAAGATTCTCGTGCAAGATCTTTCCGTTCAGCTCTACTTTGAGCAGCTTGAAATTCGACGTCTTCTTGCCCTCAGCATCATACTCGGGTGCTTCGTATTCGAAAACGTACTTCTGCCACTCCCCAGGCTTCTTGCAGGCATTGAGGGAAGGTGGTGCCGCGCCATAGACCGCGCCCATGTCGCCATTGCCCAGCTTCTCCACGGCGTAGCTGTCTAACACCTGCACTTCGTACTCGCCCATGAGGTAGACGCCGGAATTAGCGCCTTTCGCCACCATGAGTTCGACCTCGACGCGGCTGCTGCCAAACTTGGCATTGCTATAAATGTCAGCGCTCTGTCCATGACCACTGACGAGATTGACCATCGCGCCTTCACCGGCAGCCGCAGCGAGCGCGCCTGCGTTCTCTGCTAGAGAAGGTGTGCCCACGACCCACTTCGGTTTGACGTCCTTGCCGTCTTTGCTCTTCTTCGGTTTGAAGGACCAGTCTAACAAATCCTTGCCGTTGAAAGGATGCGCGGCGCCTCCTCCATGATGATCAGCCAGGACGAGGCCAATGCTGGTGGTGGTCGCGAGAATGAGAATGAAACTTGTGAGCTTGTTCATGATACCATGGGTTCTAGTCTTAGTGCGCCACGATGTGCAAGTCTGAACGTTCACTCCACATATTCTTCATGAATCGATTGCCCCTCTTTCTGACGGTTTTTCCCCTGCTCCTTGGTGTTGCGAGGGCTGCGGAGCCATTGCTGGAAGCCACCGCATTCACGCCTCCAGGCATGGTCGGGAGTGTCGTGGGGATCAGCCTGGATCACAAAGGACGGGCTTACGTCACCCAGACGAATCGTCGAACCTATGGCGCGGTCGATATCCGCAAGCACATGGATTGGGTGATCGAAACGCTGGGTTCGCAGAGTATCGAGGACAAACGGAAGCTCGTGCGTGAACGTTTCAAAAGTGGCGTGGTCGGCGATGCCAATCTCGATGGCGTGGTGGACTGGCATGACTTGACCGTTCCGACGGAGTTGATCCTCATGTTAGAAGACACCGATGGTGACGGGACAGCCGACCGAAAAGAGGTGTTTGCCGACGGATTCAATACCGAGATCACGGGCCTGGCTGGAAGTGTTCTTGTGCGAGGTGGTGATGTCTACACCACCATCATTCCAAGTCTCTGGCACTTGCGTGACACGGATGGTGACTTCAAGGCCGACGAACGCGAAGAGATCGTCACGGGTTTCGGACTGCACTTCGGTTATGGCGGCCATGACATGCACGGCCTCACGGAGGGACCGGATGGGAGAATCTATTGGTCGATCGGTGACAAAGCGCTCAGTGTCACCGAGAAGGATGGTGGGCATCATCACTTCCCCTATCATGGTGCGATTCTTCGATGCGATGCCGATGGCTCGAATTTTGAAGTTTTCGCCAAGGGGCTGCGCAATCCGCAGGAGATGGCCTTTGATGAGTATGGCCATCTGTTCGTGGTGGACAATGATGGGGACTTTGGAGATGGAGAACGTTTTCACTACCTCTTAGAAGGCAGCGATTCCGGATGGCGATCATTCTATCAATATCGCAACAACAAACAGCTGGGGGATGTCGCGGGCTACAACGCGCTCCTGGAAGAGAATCTATCGAAGCCTTATTTCGCCGGGCAGTCTGCGGCGATCACGCCTTGCATTGCGAATTTCTCAGAAGGCCCCGCAGGATTCACCTACAATCCTGGCACTGCATTGAGTGAGGCGCTGGAAGGGCATTTCTTTCTAACAGAATTTCCAGGAAAGCGCTTGCAAGCTTTCAAGGCAGAGCCGGACGGCGCAGGATTCCGCATGACGGATCCTCGTGTGATCTTCGGAGGGCATATGCTAGTCGGGATTAATTTCGGGCCGGACGGGGCGCTCTATGCCGCTGATTGGGGAGATAATGAATGGGTGCCGCACCAGAAAGGGCGGATCCTCCGCATGGATGTGCCAGAGGCAGACCAGCATCCGCTGCGAGCGAAGACGAAAGAGATCTTGAGAGATGGCATCTGGCGCTTGCCGGAAGGCCAATTGCTGACATTGATAGGCTACCCTGATCAGCGCGTGCGATTGGCCGCGCAGGCAGAGATCGTGCGGCGGGGAGATTTCACCATCTTGCGTCAGACCGCTATCACGGACTCGCGTAAGATTGCTAGGATCCATGGCATCTGGGGATGCGCGCAGTTGGTGAGGGAGCGCGAGGGAGAGTCGTTGCAAGGGCTGGTGGTTCTTCTAAAGCATCGCGATCCTGAGATCCGCGCGCAGATCTTGAAGGCCTTCGGCGAAACGCGTTCCAAGTTCGCGCTCGAGTTGGTCAAGGACAGCATGTTCGATTCCAACCCACGCGTTCGGCTGCACGCTGCCCTGGCATTGCATCATCTGGCGGGGCCAAAAGATATCAAAGGCATCACCCAGTATATCGCGGCGAACGGCGAGGAAGATGTGTTTCGTCGTCACGGCGGTGTGCGCGCGTTGACGGGAGCTGCCCGAGGATGGCCTGAGTTGTTGGTAGATCTTCAAGAACATGAGTCCTATGCCGTGCGTCTCGCGGCAGTGGTGGCCCATCGTCGTCTGCACGAGACCGCCGAAGAAACGAAGACCTTGGAGGATCCGGAAGAGTTCGCAGGGATCGCCACATTCCTGGCAGATCCAGAAGAGAATGTCGTCGTGGAAGCGGCCCGTGCCATCCACGATGTTTTTCAACCCAGCCGCAAGGCATTGTTAGCGCTAGCGGAAATGCTGAACGAGACCAAGCTGAAACGCGAACCCTTCGTGCGGCGAGCTATCAATGCCAACCGTTTGTTAGCCGACGCGGCGTCGGCGGAACGCCTGCTCGCCTATGCCGCTACGGCGGGCATTTCCGATGCGATGGTAGAAGAAGCGTTGAAAAGCGCGACGACGTGGATACGCGCAGTGCCGATCGATCGCGTCCAAGGCTTTGCGCGCGTCTCCCCAGAGGGATCACGGGAAGGGATGCATCAAGCACTGCAGAAACATTTCGGCCTACTATCAAAGTCAGGCGGTCCCGCATTGGTCGATCTCGTCGAAGCGTCCGGCTATCAGCCAGGCGCGCCGTTCCTGATGCGGATCGCGAAGGCCGAATCCACACCCTCGAAGACGCGAGTCCGTGCCATGGAAGCGCTGGTCACACTGGGTGTCACCGATGCCGGTCAGCTCATGAAAGACGCGGCAAGCTCTGAGGAATCCGCAATGCGGCAGGTCGCGCATCGTTACCTCGCCCAGCGTTTGGGACAGGACCAAGAGACCGTGGTCCTGCTAACAGAAGCCCTTTCGCGCAAGGATCTCAAAGAACGGCAGCAGGCCTACCGCTTGTTAGGCGAGTCGAAAGCCGTGACCGTGCTGCGTGCCGAAGCGGTTCAGTTAGGCGCCGGAAAACGGGCACCAGAAATTCAACTGGATCTGATGGAAGCCGTGCGCGCCTCGACCGATGAGGAAGCTCTCAAGTCTCTGGCCGCCTACGAGGCTAGCAAAGCCACCGAAGATCCACTCGCCAAGTACGGTGAAACCCTAAAGGGCGGGGACCGGTCGCTAGGAAAAGGAATCTTTCAAACCAACGTCATCGCTCAATGCATCCGTTGCCATCAATACAAAGGCGTCGGCGGAGCGATCGGTCCGGATCTCACCGATGTCGCCAAACGTCTCTCCCCCGAGCAGCTCTTGTCCTCCTTGGTGCAACCTCAAGCGGAGATCACCGAAGGCTATGGCTTGGTGTCCTTTACTCTCGATGACGGCAGTGCCCTCGCGGGCACCTTGATCCAAGAAACCCCAGAGAGCCTCACGATCAAAGATCTCACCGGCCACGTTCAAGAGATCGACCCCGCCAAGATCACCGCGCGAACCCCAGCCCTCTCCTCGATGCCCCCGATGGACGAACTCCTCACCAGACGCGAACTCCGTGACCTCATGGCCTATTTGCAGACTTTGAAGAGGAAGTAAGGAGGGCGGAAAGAAAAAATTTAATCGTCCCGAAGCAGATACTATCAGAAGCCTATAGAAGAAGTGGTCACACTTCTTTTCGTAGCCGAACTGTCATCAGTTCGGCTAAGCGGGACAGAGGCCTGTAGAAGAAGTGGTCACACTTCTTTTCGTTGCCGAAGGCACCGTCCGGAACTGTCATCAAGAAACAGAGGGCTCGGAAAGCTTCTGGAGGAATGGTACCGACGGCGGGGATCGAACCCGCACACTCTTGCGAATAACGGAATTTAAGTCCGTTGCCCTAATCTATTCTCTTCATTGCGCCGAAGCCTCACGGGCGCGCTCTGGTGGCCGACTCAGGACCTTCAGCAAGGAAGACAAGGCAGTCTATCAAGATCACCGTGTATCTGATTTGTATCCGTTTTACGCACAATTCAGCCCATTCTGGCTATCTTGCGAACAGGCTGAATAAACCCCTAGAGGCGAGGAAGTTCTTCAGTGAGGGCGGTAGACTCTTCGCAGCTATGAATAATATTACAACTGAACAACTAGAAGGCAAATTCGGCGCGCTGGTTAGCAAGAGGCAAGTCGCGCGGTATCTGGGCGTCTGTATCGCCACCATCGAGAATTGGGTTCGAGAGAGGGGCTTCCCGCAGATGAAGTTAGGAGGTCTTACACGGTTCGATAAGAGCAAGTCGACGATTGGGTGAGGACTACGGCGGATGACAACCGGCAAGTCAGGCAGGAGCTTGGCAGGCATTCCACGGACTGGATCTGGAGCCAAGACGAAGGGCTTCCCGAAGATGCGGCTGGGCGGACTCACACGGTTCGATAAGGAGCAAGTCGAAGGCTTGGGTGAGCCAGACGTCAGGAATCAACCGGCCTGATCAGGTCTTGCTTTAGCGGGCTGAAACTAATATGGATACCTTAACCACTTTACACAAAAGAGCCGCATTCGATTACTCGGACACGGCCTCTCGTTATCAATCTTTGGTAGGATTTAACGATAGGCGGATTCAGTTCAAAGTCAATCGCGATGTGGCGGCAAACGCCATGATACCACAAAGCACGATCGATCGACTCAAGTTGAATTACCCGCCTCTTGAGACCGCGCACACGACGAAAGAATCTGATCAACCTCGGCATTGATCGGGATGAAGTGAAGCTAGCGTCACGAAGTCGGAAAGGGCATTGGCGAATGTGCCAGAACAGTTTGGTGCGAATCGCACTGAACAATGAATGGTTAAGCGATCAGGGAGTGCCCTCGATCAAAGAACAGTGGATCTCCGTTTATTACCCTAACGGATAATGTAACATCTCGGAACCGCAGTGCTACGGTTCCGTATGGCCGGTGGTGTGGGGGGAGCGGGTTCGAGTTCCGTTCCTACCCGATTCTACTATCTCTTTTTGATAGGTATGACGTAGCTCTGAGGATACTCTCGATGCTTGTCCGTTATGGCATCCACAATCCCAAGATCCAAGAACACTGCGCTTGCCACAATCTTACTTCCCATACGGCTAGGTATCGAGCCTGTTGCTAATCTGCCGTCATTGGTTTTGGCTGTGTATTGAAGCACGTCATCAGACTTCCTCACGGAAACAGTGGAAGGCAGTTGATAGTCCTAGTTACCTCTCTTATTGCGAAGCTGAACCGATCCGCTTGAGCCATCACTGAGAGACATCGCAATTTGATCGTTTGAATCCTCTGTGAGTGTTGCGCAGCTAACGAATGCACAGGAGCACACGCTCATGGCTGTCAATTTTAGTTTGGTTGTCATATTTTTCATTGTTGCTAGGAATTTGCTTTTTGCGTGGGTCACTTGAGGGCGCCGTTGAAGGGATCGGAGATGGGGAGAAAGGGGGGTGCGGGGTGGAACTTGAGCTGAATTCCTGAAAAACGGGAACTGTGATACGGAGAATCAGATGAAAAAGCTGACTGCTAAGTCTGCAGGGCGTTTCAGCGTTGAAATTCATGACGTTAGAGCGTAGTCATCCTTCCCGTCATGCCAAGATTTTATTGGCGGCGGGCATTTGGGAGCACTTCGAGCGGCAGACGATGGACGGCCTCAATGACGAATTGGACGAGATCGTCTTCGGGGACCTAGTCACGCATGTCCGGGGGCAGCAGCATTGGTGTTTCACGGTCGACGTCGACGAAGCGGGCACTCATGCCCAGATACTAGCAGCAACCTTAGATCTCAATCAATCCTTCGGCTAGGAATTGCAGTTTCTCCCAACGGTCGGTCGCGGCCAGAATCTTCAGCCGCATCGCGAAGGCATCCCGGGACTCTCGCACTTTCACGGGAAGAGCATCGAGAGTCTCCCATGCTTCGTTGAACAGCCCAAGATCGAAGTAGCCTTGAGTTGTGGTCAGTGTTTCCATTCCTTGTGTCCCGATCCTCGCTATTGGTCGCCTTGCTGGCAATCCTCATCACCGTTTTCACGGCATGTTCCGAGCCTCCAGCCACCAGGGCACAGCAACCGAGAAGCAATGCATCAGTTCAGGCTCTCTCTGCTCTCATCGATCCAGCAAAGCTCGACACGCTCAAGAGTGACCGTGCGGCCAATCCTAGGCTCAGGAAACCACGTCACCCAGGTGGAGAATTTTCACCCCCTCTTCCATCATCGATGCTACAGGGCACGTCAGGACTCCACGGGGACAACTGGCGAAGGAGTCGCTCTTACGGAACCTCACGATCCTAGAACGCCTTGGTTGCTTCACACCTGACAATCTAGCGAAACTTCGGAGAGGAAGAGCGCCAACAATCACACGAGGGCCTTACGCTGGCGAGCAAGCCAAGGTGGATCACATCGCGCCTGTGTCTAAGGCACCACGATTCGAGAACTGGATAGGCAATCTTGAGTTCATGCCGAGGACGTTGAATCGTCGGAAGAACGACAAGATGGGTGAACGGCAAGAAGCCATGCTGAACAAGCTCAGGGCAGCCTCTGAGAAAGCTTAGACATCGTCATCCAATCGGATGAGCGCGACTCATGTGGGAGCGGTGACAATCGCTATGATCCGACATCGTAATTTTTTCGCTTATGGGCACCTCCGGAAACCTCATGCGGGCTAGTGCTTGATGAAATCCCCGCTGTCTTCGTTGCTAAAGCCCCCACTATCCCCAGATGGATTAGCGTTTATCGCCTCGCCAGCGGGAATTTTCTCTGCGCCCTGATCCCACAGCAGGTTTCCGGAGGTGCCCTCAAGAGTGCCAACATCGCGCCCGACAGGGTCAGGATGTCGCGGGTCATCCCCTTTCCACCGCCACCCGAGCTCGCCTCCGCCGCTTCGCCCAAATCCCTCTGCACAAATTTCATCGCGTCGCAGCCTTCGGCCCGATCACCCCAAAGGTGGAGGCGTCGCCTCCATCGGCAGGTAACGCACCATCGTGCCGTAAGCCAATACCTCCACTCCACCAGCGCCCTTTTTGCCTCTCGTGTTGGCGAGGGCCGAAGTCTCGATTCGGAAATTCATGATGATATCCGCTCCCACGCACTGTTCCTTCAGTCGCAGCGTCGCCTCTCGTCGCGCCCGGTCCATCAACGTTTCATAAGAGCGCACGCGTCCGCCGAAGATATTCCGCAATGACGCCAAAAATCGTTTGAAGTAGTCGAGCGAGACCACGACCGATCCCGTCACCAAACGGGACTCCGCCACGGCTCGATTCGGATCACACTTCCGCACCGCCACCATTGAAATCTGCGGCCCTGTTCGTTCGCGCAATCGAATCGAGGCAAAATGTCGGCGCTCTGCCATCCCTCCGATCGAGCCAAACACCACCAATGCCACCACCGGCAGGGCGTAAAAGATGAGCATAATAATTAGCTCAGTATTCTCTGATTGTGAAGGATCCATGGTGCGACCGATTACTCGGGGTTACTCCACTCGCACGGCTGAGCCGTAAACATAAAGTTCCGCCGCTCCTTGCGCCACCGATGAAGTCGAAAATCGCACGTTGATCACAGCATTGGCCCCTAACGCACGCGCTTGTTCGACCATCCGATCCGTCGCCTGTTGCCGCGCTTCGGAGAGCAACTCGGTGTAACCCTTCAGCTCGCCGCCCACCAAATTCTTAAAACTGGCTGCGATATCGCGGCCCACGTTTTTGGCTCGAACCGTACTCCCCGAGACCAGCCCATAGTGCTCAGCGATAAGGCGCCCGGGCACCGATTCCAAATTCGTCAGTAAGAGATCACTCATAGTAGCAAGGCGGGGTAAAAGGTTCTAAGCAGGACCGAGCCTTCACTTCGTCACCGATCAGATTCTAACGCAAACTGTTTCTAGGAATTTGCTTTTTGCGTGGGGCGCGTGAAGGCGCCGTTGAAGGGATCGGAGATGGGGAGAAAGGGGGTTGCGGGGGGAAGAGGGGTGGAACTTTAGCTGAATTCCTGAAAAACGGGAACTGTGATACGGAGAATCAGATGAAAAAGCTGACTGCTAAGTCTGCAGGGCGTTTCAGAGCTGAAATTCATGACCTCAGAGCATAGTCATCCTTCCCGTCATGCCAAGATTTTATTGGCGGCGGTCATTTGGGAGCACTTCGAGCGGCAGACGATGGACGGCCTCAATGACGAAGTGGACGAGATCGTCTTCGGGGGCCCAGTCACGCATGTCCGGGGCAGCAGCATTGGTGTTTCACGGCCGACGAAGCGGGCACTCATGCTCAGATACTAGCCGCAACCTTAGCCTGAATTATTCACGCAAGATAAGTGTTGTACATTGTAACTTGTTGGTTTATAGTGTGTTATGGATATAAAAGAGGGTAATTCGGATAAGGAAAAGAATATTTCTGTCGGTGAGAAGAATGAAC
>JBLHHN010000218.1:0-10387 GCA_047616785.1 Verrucomicrobiales bacterium | reverse complement strand
CTTGAGGCCTTCATCGGCCTAGACACACGCATCGTACTAGCAAAGACCTATCCGTGCCGCGCTGAATCCTTGCCCCATTTTCCCCACAGATTCTGCTGAAGACCCGGAAAAATAGATATCACTTCGGCATGGATAATCTGAATACCCACCAATCCGAAAGCCTGGTATGTTACGTGGCCGAAATGGAGGGAGACATCGATAAGCTTGGCAAGAAAGGCGAATCTGGCCTGCTCAAAAACATGGAGACGCGGGCAAAATACCTGAGAGATCCAAGCCATCATATCGTCTTCCATTACACGCCAAAGCACGCTTCCTGGCTGAATCAGATCGAGGTGTGGTTTAGCATCTTAGTGAGGAAGGCGCTTCGTTGGGCAAGCTTCAATTCAATCGATGCGCTAACCAAGCGTATTCGAGAATTCATGGACTATTTCAACCAAACGATGGCAAAGCCATTCAAATGGCGTTATGCCGGATAACTCAATCTGAAATTCAAAGCTTGGCCAAGTTTATCACAATCCACTCTATAATTTCGAGCACTTTCTTATCGCGGATTTAAGCCGGGGTGTACTTGTTAGGTTATTTTTTCCCAGACAAGGTTCAAGCGTTTCGAAGGATGATTTGGCTATCAAGGCAGAGCGCTATAAGCAGTCTGACAGGTCTGGAAACGCTGATCTTTCCAGTGGAATCCTCGTGAGCGTGTCATTCCTCCATTCTTCACACTACTATTTCCTGGATCTCGCCATTGGAATGACAAGCTACGTGGCGCTTACATCTCTTTCCAAACAGAAAAAAGTGATGCCTTACAGAATATCTAGATTTACCAGCCGTTCAGCTGCGCGATGCGTCCGAGGATGCCGATCCCATACTGCCCTTCACGGTTGCCGCCGCTCTCAATGTACTTCTTCACCAGTGGCAGAGCGGGATCGCCCATCCAGTCGAGGACGTTGTGGAGCAAGCGTATGTTCGTTTGTGGGGTATCTTCGGCGGCGAGCATCACATCTAACATTGCAGAAGCTGAGTCTGTCTCATGGTCAAGTTTGATCAGAGTCCAGGCGGCCATCATGCGAACTTCGGGAGCGGTATCGGCCAGGGCTTTGAGGAGTGCGTCTTTGGCAGGCGCTCCGTCCTTATCGAGGAGATGCAGGCCGACGATGGCCCACCAGCGCATGCCTTCATCAGGATCGCCGAGTTGCTCTGTCAGAATAGCAAGGTTCTGCTTGTCGCGTAGAAGCGCCCGATCGGCGGCATCGAGATACTTGGCGAGGGGGTAAAGCGCGTCGTTGCGGACCATTTCGTAGATGGTCATCTTGTTAGAAGTAGCGCGACGCTCGCGCATGACTTCGGGAAGCAAGCCGGAGTCGCGGAGTTCAAGTTGGCGCTTGCGCATCTCCGCGCGGAGTTCAGCGATCTTCTCTTGGTGCTCCGAACTTTCGATGAGGTTTTGAATGTTATCGAAATCCGCGAGGTTGTCGTAGAACTCTTCGGAAACGCGAGGCTCGAAGAAACGGCCCGTGGTAGCATTCGATTTGCCCTCACGGTGGTACTTTTCCCAGGCGGGTGTGGCGGGCATCTTCCACATGTAAGCAAGGTGTTGGCCTGCGGGTGCAAACGGGTAATAGTTCTTGTGATAGGCAAAGCGCTTACCGCGGATCATGCGCACATGATCGACACGTCCATCAGCCCTTTCGCGAAAGGCAAAGTGATAGTTGGGCTCGACTTGTTGGTCCCTGCCCAGAAAGATGGTGCCTTGATAAGTGTTCGGAATATCCGCACCGGCGAGGCTGAGCCACGTCTTGGGCATGTCTACAAAGCTAACCATGCGATCGACCGTCATGCCCGGCTTCTCTGCAGGGTAGAGATGCTTGTACTTTTCTGGAAAGCGAACGATAAGTGGGCAGTGCACGCCGCCAGCATAGAGGAAGCGTTTGCTGCGCGGCATGACGCCACCATGATCCGAATTGTAAATGATGATCGTTTCTTCGTAGAGACCATCCGCTTTCAAGGCATCGATCGTGGCCTTGACCTTGCCGTCCATGGTCTCGACGGCATCAGCATACTCTGCATAGTTCTGACGAATGACAGGCAAGTCAGGATGGTAGCCGAAGAGCTTCATCTTCGAAGGATCATTGCTAGTGTTCTTGCGTTTACCAAAGGCATTGCTTTCATGACTATCCGTGAAATTCACGACAGCGAAGAACGGCTGGCCGTCCTTCCTCACACGCCATCCGTAGGGTGTATTTCCTTTCCCCCCTTTGTAGTCCCAGCAGTCTTTGTCAGGACGCCCACCGATATTGTAATCCGTCTTCGCAGGGTTGGACGTGTGGTAGCCGCGCGCTTTCAGGAGATCAGGGTAGTAATTGATCTGATCATGCGGGATCTCATTGCGACTTCGCATCGGCTGGGTGCCATTGGAGATGCCATACATGCCGGTGATCCAACAAGAACGCGTGGGCGCGCAAACGGCGGCGTTGTCAAAGCCGTGCAAATAACGGAACCCTTCTTTGGCAAGCTGGTCGATGGCAGGCGTTTGCGCATTCGTGCCGCCGTAGCAACTGATCCATGAGACGCCATTGTCCTCACTGGTGATCCAAAGAATATTCGGCCGATCTTTATCCGTAGCGAGAGCCGAGTGGAGACTCGCCATGGCAAGGAGACTAAAGAGGAATCGCTTTGGAAGAATCATGTCAGGAAGATAGGGGGTAGACTGAAAGAGATGGCCATACTAAAGCCTGGTAAGCAACACTTCGCAGTCTTCATTACCTCAACTTCAATGAAATCGCCATTTCTCCCTGCTTGCCTTTTCATGCTCCTCGTTGGCTCGTTGGATGTTGTCACCGCGGCTTCGTTCGTCCCACCCAGGGGCGCGGGATTCCGGTGATCATCGAAGAAACCTTCCCTCTCAAATGTTCGATCGACGATCTCAAACGTTTCCTAGCAGACATTGAAGAACACGCCGCAGGCTGGGTCAGCTTCTACTGGGGCATGACTTCCAGAGAATACGAGAAGCCGGTCAGTTGCAGGACGCGATCATTGCCGAATACCTGAAAGGTATTGCTAGTATGCTCGAACTGGATGTTTCGGTCTCGATCGATGGATCTTGAGGGCACATCTATTACGACTTCCTTGTTGGCGCGCGACTCTTGCAAGGTATATGCACGGGTGTGCTCCCTACTCTTCAAACTTTGATGCTCATCTTCTCCGCGGAAACGGATGACAGGATTCCTGTGCCCCGCAGTACCTTGATTCTTGGCGCCGTTCCGCATCCAGGGTTGGCGAATTGGCAGGACGTCGTTGGCTGGCAACCGATCAAGCACAAGGCGGATGCATGGCAAGCTGCGGGTTTCAAAAGGTTAGAGGATCTGGGTGATGGGAAATGGCCCATGGTGCTTGTGCTACCTGGTAAGTCACGTGATGAGACGCTGGCATGGTTTGCCATGGCTCGGGATCATCTCGAACCGGGAGGTACCATTGTGGTCTCCATGTCGAACACGTCGGGGGCCCGTCGCTTTGAGAAGGAATTCAGTCGCGCCACAGGGAGCATCATCTCCACACAGAAACACAAATGTCGCGCCTTCAGAGCCGTGGACGATGGAACCTGGGATGAATCTGTCATTCAGGAGTGGCAAAAGCTTGGAAGTCTCCAGGAAATCCCAGAGACCTCCTATGTCGCTCAAGCTGGCATCTTCAGCAGTGGCCATGTCGATCCTGGGTCGAAATTCTTAGCAGATCATTTGCCAACCCATTTGGAAGGACTAGCTGCTGACTTAGGAGCGGGGTGGGGTTATTTGTCAGATATGATCCTGAAGAAATGCCCGCAGATCGGGCGACTGGATGTGTTTGAGGATGATGATAGGGCCCTCGCTTGTGCTCGCAAGAATCTGAGCGGTCATGAGAAACCCATCGGCTATCATTGGCACGATGTCACGACGGGCTTGCCAGACACCTATGATACGATCGTGATGAATCCACCCTTTCACTCGGGGCAGACCATGGATGTGGATCTAGGGCGAGCCTTCTTGAGCGTGGCCATCAAGGCGCTCAGGCGCGAAGGAGAAATGTTGCTTGTCGCCAATCGGCAGCTTCCCTATGAGGCCGCTCTCGACGGCAGTGGCCTGGCTTGGCGCATCGCTGCTGAAAACAAGACTTACAAACTCCTATTCGCGCGCAAGCACTGACATTTAACTCTATGAAGCTCGTCAAATTGCTCGCCAATCTAGGCTACGGATCTCGCAAAGAAGTGCAGGCCATGATCCGCTCTGTCATGGTCAGGGATGATTCTGGAAAGTTGCTCACGGATAAAGATGACGTGGCCTACGAATCCGTCCGCTTTCGTGGTGAACCACTTGACCCGCTCGGACCTTTGGTCCTTGCCCTGAATAAGCCGGACGGTTTCACCTGCAGCACGGAAGACCCAGGCGACACCATCTACGATCTGCTGCCCGAACGCTTCGCCTACCGCAAGCCTGGCATCAACCCTGTGGGCAGGCTCGACAAAGATACCACGGGACTGCTCCTTCTCACCGACAATGGCCAACTCTTACACAAGATCATCCATCCGAAAAACGGGTGCCTGAAAGTGTATCACACAATCCTCGATCGTCCATTGGAAGGTCACGAAGCAGAACTCTTCGCCTCCGGCACCTTGCTCCTACAGGGGGATCACAAGCCCCTGCTACCCGCTCCATTAGAAGTGCTGGGTGAGAAAGAAGCCCTCGTCACTTTGCATGAAGGGCGCTATCATCAAGTCCGCCGGATGTTCGCCGCCGCCGGAAACCACGTCGTAAGCCTGAAGCGCATCTCGATCGGAGGTTTTCGTCTACCCGACGATCTTACAGAAGGAGAATGGCGGATCCTCACAGAAGAAGAAGTGGCCAGTGTGTTTGGCTCATCTGGTGAAGAATAGATTGTCGCGCTAAGCGATGATCTGCGTGATCGGATCTCCATGATCGATATCGAGACGTTTGCGACTGGGCACTTCGAGGACTCGCGAATCGAGGCCGAGTTGATGCAGGATCGTGGCGTGAATGTCAGTCACGTAGTGACGATCTTGAACCGCGTGGAATCCGATCTCATCGGTGGCGCCATGAACGACGCCTTGCCTGAGGCCGCCCCCGGCCATCCAGACACTGAAACCAAAGATATGATGATCGCGCCCATCGGAGCCTTGCGATCCTGGGGTGCGACCAAATTCTGTGGCAAACACCACGAGAGTTTCGTCCAGTAAACCACGTTGCTCGAGATCTTCTAACAAACCGGCGATCGGTTGATCGACGGCAAGGGCGTTCTTGGCATGGTTCGCTCGCAAGCCTCCATGGGCATCCCAGGCACCGGCGCCACCGCCACCGTGCTGGATCTGCACGAAACGCACGCCTTGCTCGACGAATCGTCGGGCGGCTAACAGTTGCATGCCGAAGTCTTTCGAATGCGGTTGATCCAATCCGTAACTGGCTTTGGTCGCCTCACTCTCCCTGGAGAAATCCACGATATCGGGAATGGATTGCTGCATGCGAAAGGCGAGTTCGTACGATGCGATGCGGGCTTCCATGGCGGAATCGTAGGGAGACTCGACTTGGCGCAACGCGTTGAGATCGCGGATTAAGTTCCTACCGATTGCTTGAGCGTCTTGTGCAAGGGGACGTGCTGGCCTGTTGAAATCTAGCGGATTGCTAGGATCAATGCGCAAGGGCACAGCGTCATGGGCGGGTCCCAAGTAATGGCCGTCGCGGTTGTTCCAATACTCACGCTTTCCCAACGATACAAACTGAGGTAAGTTGTCGTTCAGCGATCCCAAGCCGTAGTTGACCCAAGCTCCCAGGGTGGGGAAGTCGCCATCGTTGCGATGACGGCCAGAGTGAAATTGCGTCTGCGCGCCGTGATTGCTATCAGTCGTCCACATCGAGCGCACCACCGCTAACTTATCCACATGCTTGGCCAAGTGGGGGAACCAATCGCTGATCTCGATCCCACTTTGCCCATGCTTGCGGAAGCCAACTTGCAAGGGGAAGAGTTCGTTGCGCTGATTGCCATTGGCGTCTGGGACGACCAAGCGCTCGAGAGCGAGTTTCTTGGGGTCTTGCGCAGAGGCAAACGGCGTTTCTGCGATGGTCTTGCCACCATAGCGATTCAGCATGGGCTTGGGATCAAAGCTCTCCATGTGACTCACCCCGCCGTTCATGAAGAGCCAGATCACTTGTTTCGCCTTGGGAGCGAGGTGAGGGCTTCCGTTAGGCGGTGTCCAGTCATGAGAACGCGCATACCCATCGCGGTGCAACATCGCCCCAAGCGCCAATCCCGTGAAACCCATGCCGGCATCGACGAAGAATCTGCGACGAGTCTGTGAGAGTGAATGCCTGCTCATGGTTTAGCGAAGGGTCACGAAATCATTGTGATTGATCAAGGCCCACACCAAGTGCGTGTGAGCAGAGACTGCCGATGCGTCCGGCAGGGCCTGCCAATCGGCGAGAGCTTGCTGACTGGTCGCGATCTCGTCCGCATTTGGGGAAATGCTCAAGATCGCGTTGAACGCTTTGCTGATAAACGTGCGATCATCGAAGTCTCGTCCCCCAGTAAGCGTCATGGCGATCTTAGAGGCAGCATCGAGCACCAATGTACTGTTGCTCAGCGCCAAGGCTTGCTGAGGCACGATGCTCTGCTCGCGCCGGTAGCAGTCTGTCACGAGCGCTTCGTCGAACATCGTTAGGAAGAGATTCCGTTCGTTGTTGGAATGGAAGAAGTAGAGGCTACGTCTGCTGGAGGATTCCTGTTCGCTGACGGGAACCGACGGCCCACCCATGGTGGCGTCGAGGGTGCCGGCGAGACTCAGGATGGAGTCGCGAATAACCTGAGATTCCAAACGGATGGGTTCACGTCGCCACCATGACAGATTGTCAGGGTCCTGTTCGCGTTGCGTTTCCACGTCAATGAGCGACGATTGCATCCGATAGGTCGCCGAATTTACGAGGAGGCGGTGCAGGTGCTTCATGCTCCACTGGTTCTCGATCAGTTCGGCGGCCAACCAATCGAGCAACTCAGGATGCGTGGGCTTGGCTCCATTGCGGCCGAAGTCAAAGACATTGGCGACGAGTGGCTTACCAAAGTGGCGCGCCCAAAGGTGATTCACCGCCACGCGAGCAGTTAAGGGATGGCGAGGATCGATGATCCAGTTTGCGAGTGCGGATCGCCTTCCGGTACTTTGTGAGGGAAAAGTGATTTGCGAATCGTCTTTAGTCGAGTCGAGGAAACGCGTCGCTGACCAAATCGCCCCTACGATCGGTGTGAAGCGATCCGTTTCTTCAATGGGTGCTGAGGCCATCGCTTCCGCTTTCTTCAAAGCCTCTCGTGCTTTCTTGAGCGGGTCTTTGTCGGGCTCTGCTAGTGAGGCTGTGCGTTGCGCTTGCGCTAGGGCGAGGTGACGCTCGGCCTGAACGGCCACCCGACGACTGGCATCATCGGGCCCATCCCAGTATGCTCTGGTGGCGGCCACTCGTGCATGCACACTGTCGAGATTCGCTTCTGCTACCGCTCGATCCTCGTCGTTCTCGGCCGCATCAAGTTGCTTCTTAGCGGCGGCAAATTGCGCCTCGAAGACCCAAGGCCGTCGTTCAGGCTGCCAGGCTTCGGTCGGCAGAGAGATTGGCTTCACATCCAAATCTTTGAAAGCAAGAATCTCAGGCACTCCGGGAGCCATGATAGTGGAGGTGTCAGGGTGTTTCTCTTCTCCACGAATGTAGCGATAGGTCGGTAGATCGAGCAGCGCATCAAAAGCACGAGGTATCCCGTTCTTGGCGAGATCGTGTTCGCCAGGCACGGCATCCGTGCGCACGTGATAGGGTTCGAAGAAGGCGCGCATGCGGTAGAAGTCTTCCTGCGCGATGGGGTCATACTTGTGATCGTGACACTTGGCGCAATTCATTGTTAAACCCAGAAAGGCCTTGCCCACATGCTCCACCGTTTCCTCGAGCCACTGCGTTCGGTTGAAGAGAAAGTAGTTTCGCGCCAGGAACCCAGTCGCCCGGAGTTTCGAGAGATCCGTGGGATAGAGTTCGTCTGCTGCTAACATTTGGCGAACCATTTCATCGTAAGGAATGTCGTCATTGAGTGAATCCACGATCCAGTCGCGCCAATGCCAGATGTGGTTCTGGCTGTTCCGCAACTGCTCGCCAAGCCCCCACCAATCGCTGTAGCGCCAGATATCCATCCAATGCCGCGCCCAACGCTCGCCGTGCCGCTTGTCCTCAAGTAATCGATTGACGGTCCCAGCATACCAATCGGGCTCTTTGTCGTTCTGATAGTCTGCGATAGCTTGCCCATCTGGCAAGATGCCTAAGAGATCCACGTAGAGGCGCCTTAACAGAAGCAAACGCGAGGCCTCGCCTTGAGGTTTCAGCTGACGTGCTTCATGTCCTTTAGCGATGAAGGCGTCTATGGGATTGCGAAACCAAGCTGGATCGCTCGAGCCCGGCACATCTGGACGGACGATCGGTTGAAAGGCCCAATGGGATTCTGGATCCGACTCCGGTTGCTCATCGCTGGGCGCAGGAGCTCCCGCCGTGATCCAGTCTCGCACCATCCGCACTTCTTCGTCAGTGAGGGCTTCGCCTTCGTGCTCCGGCGGCATGCGCTCATCGAGATCTCCAGTCGTGACACGCTCTATCAGAACACTTGGTGAAGGATCTCCGGGAACGATGACTTTCGCTGCGATCATGCTCGCCACCGTATCAAGACGCAGATCGGCCTTCTGCTTGAGGGCTCCATGACACGCATAACAGCGTTTCCGCAGGAGCGGTTTGATCGCCGCTTCATAGTCGACGCCGACAGCCAGTGCGCTGAGTGGATGACAAATAACGACGAGCAGCCCCAGACTCAAAGTTGCCCTTAGCCAAGCGCCGACGTGATCCATGGCGTAACGATGCCCCATGGGGAGAAGCATGGCCCACATGCGGGTGGGGAATCAATGAAGAAGCGTCTGCCTCCCATCTATCCGAAGCAACCTTTCCTGATAAACTCGGGTCATTGGTTCAATGGAGCCTCTAACGCGAGCAGTTCACTCACAGTGAGAAACTGAAAGCCTTTCGCCGTTTACTCACAGTGAGAAACTGAAAGCCTTTCGCCTTAAGTGCATCGACCACATCGATCACGGCATTAATCTGAGGACGATACCGATCGTGGGCAAGAATAATAGAGCCATCCTGGGTTTCCTTGAGGACCGAAGCTTTCATCTCTTTGGGATCTTGTTCCCGGTTCCAATTCTTCATATCGACGGACCACTGCACCGTGGTGTAGTTCCATTCCCCGTAGAGACGCTGGGTCTCGGCGTCGCTCAAAGGCATTCCAGGAGGACGAAACAACACAGGCTCAACACCGATGATATCGAGAATCGTCTGAGGGGAACGCCCCAGATCACGATCAACCGGTGCTGGGGACATCCGGTTCATGCCCGCATGATGATTCCACGAGTGACTGCCCACCTCATGCCCCTCCGCCACCATACGCTTCACCAAGTCCGCCTGCTTCTCAACCTCCTGACCCACGACAAAGAAGGTGGCCTTCAACTGACGTTCATTCAGTGCGTCTAACAAAGTCGCTGTCTGTGGGCCTGGACCATCATCAAAGGTCAAGGCAATCACGGCTCCATGCCCGGGAACCTGGGTGTAGTGGTTCCGAGGCGATTTGGGCTTGGCTTCTTGTCCCGGATGCCGTTCCAGGATCATCACCCGCCGCCGGATCTAACAATTTGACCTTCGGGCAATGGATAGACGCAGAGCAAGCCTTGGTGTCCTAACAACGTTTCTTGAAGTCCCGTTACGAAGGCCTTGGCCTCGTGGTTGGTGGCTCCTGTATAGAGCCACTGCCTTCGGGCGGCCTGAAGGACTTCCTCTCGAGAGGCCGCACGGAACGACCCGTAGCCGATTGTGCCGGATACTTGCACACCGCCGCGCCATGCAAATCCCAGACGATAGTTTCCGCCATCATTAAGGATCGCCAGGACACTCCAAGGATTCCAGGCGGCCCCGGCTTTGGGCGGTGATCCTTCGAAATGCACCCCTTGTTACCGACGCTCACTGCCAATGGCAAAGCGGGAGAGTGCGGTGATCGATAAGATAGAAAGCGTTCCTCACCATGCTTCGCCCTAACACGGCTGCGGAGCATCTTGAATCGGCAGGGTGTGGTCGTCTCGATGTCGTTACTTGTTAGTAAGCTCAATGCCCAACTCTCCAAGGCCGCTCCAGGCCCGCTGATCGCTGCTGCTTCAGAGAAAGTGCTCATGGCGGCTTCGACAACTTCACCGGGAATTCTAACTACTTCTACTTTGTTAAAATAGTGATTTAGGAGGACCGTGCTCTCGAATGAATATCTTCTGTCTTCGTTCAATATCTCGAAATCGTTG
>JBLHHN010000217.1:0-10402 GCA_047616785.1 Verrucomicrobiales bacterium | reverse complement strand
GATGATAAACAGATCATCTCCGGTGATGCCTTCGCCCCATGCTTCTAGCACGGCAGGCATCCATGCTGTCGTATGGATATCCATCACGGAAAAACAATGATCTGTTAGGTCTTGCGAGTAATCAAAAAGTTCTAAAATCGGCACGCCCTCTTCGGACGCAGCTTCCACGCACACACGGATGACTTCCGCTCGACCCACTTCAAACTCAATATCGATGAGTTAAGGGGTTACCGTCTGTTTCTCAACGACTTACGAGACACCAGCGCTTCCGATTCTTCGTGACTTTCAATTGTTTGATAAATTTTCCACAGTCAATGCAATGGCAGAATCGAAGCCAGGAAAACATTGCTCGATCAGGGTCAAGGCTTGGCACGTAACTAGTTTATCATTAGAGCGTTAGTCTTAATTCGTCAATATTAATTTCAAACTCACATTCTTGATGCACGGCTTCCGCAGCACGGATCTTAACATTGTGGTGATGAGCTAAACAATCGGCATCCGAAGATAGTCCAAGCTGACTGGTCAGATCTATAGAGATGAAACATTCGGGCATGGTGATGAAATAGAGTAAAGGTCGAGTATCGAGAGGCTTGATGACTACTGAATCATTGGGTCATTTGGAGATTGTCCAAGCTGTTCCACGATTCCTTGCAACACATCTCTTGGCAATTCGACCATTCGCGGCTTCATAGACCGTGAAGCGCGTGCCCCATCTAGTCTTCACACTAGAATCTATCTATCCATCTAGACTCCTAAGGTGCGGTTTCAATGTGGTAGGCGGGTCCGGTCATTCTGAGTTGAGACAATTGGTAACGCTCTTCCTTTTGATTCGGGAGCTGAACGGCAATCTCTTTCACGCTTTCCGTTCCCCTCGCTCCCAATCCGAAGAAGATCTGATGTGCCGATTGCGAAAGATACCCTCCCCCAGTGTGAATCTCGACAGTCTGATCCGGAACTTTGCTTCCATCCATCATGACGGTGATCCTTGTGCCAGGAGGTGTCGTTACGGAAAGGCTTAAGGAAAGCGTTCGTCCTACCGTTGATCCTCCATGCGCGTATACCATCTGTGTTGCGGCATTCACACCAAAGAACAAGTCTGGCTGTCCGTCCTTATTGAGGTCTACGGTGGAGAGCGAGGTGGCATCACCTGGAACGGAGATACCGCTCTTGTCTGGCCAGACGGGAGCGAAACCACCATCACCATCGCCCAGCAAGACGAGACCGACGCCACCGTCCATGTGGCCCGTCTCACGTTGCGCCCCATAGAAGTTCTGAGCTAGAACCAGATCCCGTTGGCCATCGCCATTGATCTCGGTAAACACAACACCAAACACGGGGGCGATCTGTGCAATACGTGGCAGAGGCTTCCACTCGAATGCAGGCGCATTTCCTTTCTCAGTCACGTTGACGAGAATACCGGATTCGAGTGTGTTGGCTTGCAGTGGCTTCGCTTGAGCAAGACGTTTGCTGTCATATATCTCTCTGAGTGGAGCCGCCGCGAAAGACTTGAACGTCGGGAAACGTTCGGCTAACATGGGCATGGCACCACTAGAGCAACTGCGGCCGCGTACGGGATAGCAGATGGAGTTCTCGAACTCAGCCTCGACGATGTGTGGACGCCCCGTGTTCTCAAAGTCGCCATAATAGAGCAACGCGGGATGATCCGCAGTGGCATGGTACTTGGTATTGAGCCCGTAGTTGCCAACGACATAATCGATATCACCATCACCATCGATGTCGGTGCCAGCGATGCTGTTCCACCATCCAGTGAGATCATTTATCCCCGAGGCAGAGGTGGTATCGCTGAGAGTCCCTTCGTTGTTATGCCAGATCTTAATGGAACCCCATTCTTGAGTTACTAACAGATCCACCCATCCATCATTGTCGGCGTCTGACCACAGGGCGCTGGTGACCATTCCTGTGATACCTAGGCTTGCTGGCGTGGCATCGGCGAACGTTCCCTTGCCATCGTTGGTCAAAAGTTGGCTCAAAGGCATTTCTGGATAGCGACCAGGAACCACCCGGCCACCGACGAATAAATCGATGTCGCCATCATGATCAAAGTCAGCCGCACAGGCCACACTACCACTGTGCCTGGCCTTGGGCAATGCCTCTGGCTTCTTCACAAAGAGGCCTTTGCCATCATTGAAATACAGTCTGTCTTGAAGAATCCCATCGTCCGGTTGGCATTCCACACCGCCACTAACAACATAGAGATCGAGATCGCCGTCACCATCGGCGTCGAAGAACAGTGGCGCCATATCTTCGCATTCAGCATCACTTTCGAATGGTGCTAGGCTCTTAACTTCGAAACGCTTCCCCTCTCGGAAATGGAGACGACCCGCAACGCCCTTCGATCCACCGACAAAGAGGTCATCGTCACCATCGTTATCGACGTCGCCCCAGGCGTGTCCAGGGCCGAGCTGTGAATGTTTGGCAGGCAAGAGAGGCTGACGTTCGTAATTATCGAACGGCTGTTCTACGTGTGTTATTGAGACTAACTTCTTTGAAATAACGTAAAGCGGTTTCTTTCCCCCTGTCCGCCGAACTCGGTAGGGCTCTGCGTTGGATGTTTCTGCTTCAGTGATCGTGTAAAGGCTCCCGGCAGTCAGCTTTGAAAGCTGTTGCACGACGCCGCTTGGCCAATCAATCGTCAGCCGATCGACTTTCTTGATCTTGCCGAGGCCGAAGTGCAGCACCGGGTCGTCCGAAGAATAGAAACCACGTGAAAGCGTCAGAAGACGCGTTTGCATGCCTGCAGAAGTTTCGATACGCACCTTGGCATCAATTCCCCAGCGATTGCTCTTGGTCCCTTTCAATCGGACTCGAATACTATTTGAGTCGCCTTTAATACTAGCGTTGGACCTATAAACCAAGGCTTCGCCTTCGAACTGATTGACGATCAGATCCTGATCGCCGTCGTTGTCAAGATCACCAAGTGCCGCACCAAAGCAGACGGCTTTCTTGTCCAATCCCCAGCCCACACTCACATTGTCAAATGTCAGGTCACCGAGGTTCCTGAAGGCAAGATTCGCATCGCGCTTGATCTCCGGCCGCACCGAGACAAGCGTCGGATCATTGCGTTGCTGGTTCAAGGTGTCGCTATTGAAGAGATCTCCAGTCATGCCGTTGGCGAAGAAGACATCCGTGTGGCCGTCGTTGTCGAGGTCCCCAAATTTCACTGCCCAAGTCCAATCTGAATTGACCAAGCCGGTGAGATGCGCGGCCTCCATGAAGCGTTCCGTTCCGCTATTCACATAGACTGCATTGCGCATGTACTGACGAGGCTGGGCAGAGTCTAAGAACCATGCGTTTTTGCTCATATCACCCATGCCGATCTTCCGGCGGAAATGGTCCGTGCCTGACATGTCTGTGCCAATGAAATCTAGCAATCCATCATTGTTGATATCGGCCACATTCGCACCCATCGAATACCATGGGGTGTGTGGCAGTGCCGCGTTGCTCACGTCCTTGAACCTACCATTACCTTCATTGTGGTAAAGGCGATCAGCACCAAAGTAGTCATTGGCAACGTAGAGGTCGGGAAACCCATCATCATCGTAGTCCCACCAAGTAGCGGAAAGTCCCATGCCATTGTCTTTCACGCCAGCTTCTTCGGTCACATCCGTGAACTTCGGCAAGCCGCCAGAAATCGTTATGCCGTCATTGCGGAACAGCCGGTCGTACTGACCTGCGCGGACAAACATATTCATCTCACTGACAGAATTCCATCGAAGATCGAAGACTTCTTTCAAGTGTCCAGGCATTCCGATGGGAGCTCCGGTCTTGTCTTTCAGCAATTGAGGAAAAACGCGGTTCGCGACCTCGCCGCTGGAGACATCATAGGCGTTCTTCGGAGAGTAAGCTCTGTTAGTTAGCAAATAAGCATCCAAATCGCCATCGCAATCATAGTCAGAAAAGGCCATGATCACCGAGGCACCCACATGTGCGACTCCCACCTCGGCGGCGACATCACGAAACTTGCCATCGGTATTCAGAAACAACCGATTGGCGCTATGAAATGCTGACACAGATAAATCGAGATCACCGTCATTGTCGATATCGGCCCAGGAGCAGCCAGCTTCCCAGAACTGTCGTTTGGAGGCGATTCCCACGGAAGCCGTGACATCCTCAAAACGGAAGTCTCCCAGATTGCGGTAAAGCTTGCCTCCACCGAAAGGGCGCGACAGGTAGACATCCGACAACCCATCGCTATCATAGTCGCCAATCGCCACGCCACCACCGGCGAATGAAAGTGTGCGTGCCGATTCATAAGCCGCCGGAGCACGCCATTCATTGCGAAACGCAATCGCTGTGGTTTCCGAGGTGAGTTCGCTAAACAGATGGGGATGGCTAGCGTCTGAAGTATTGACCGCAAAGGCTGCTGATTCGATCTGAGCCATTGCCGAAAGAGCGAGGGCGATCCAAAGGCCGAACGCTGCTGAGAACTTTGTTGAAGGCATGCTGATCATTGGGAAAGTCGCTTGTTTGAACCTATTGCCTACGGCGTCTTATCCTGATGCGCAATGTCGCGGTCTTCATGGAGAGATGCACGCTATTCGTACGCGGCATGCTGTGAACAGGCTAGAATTTCCGTCAGAAAGGTCGTCAGCCCCAAGAAACGGACGCGAGGAGACAAGAATCTCATTGAGTTTCGATTCCCATTAAGCCAGATTCGCTCTATCAAGATCGTCACTTATAGCGAGTTCATGGCGCCCATCAACTAACATCCCCACTCAAAACAAGAATCCCATGAAGTATCTCTTTAAACGGCTGGAAGGCTCAACCATGGCCGGTTCTCACTGCAAAGCGGGCTGAACGCAGCGTTCCCAGATCACTCGGTGCGATGCCTCCAGTGCCCTTGCCAAATGGAGCCGCACTTTCGTCTTCATGACTTGAACTCGCCCAGCGACCTTGAACAGTCTCAGCCGGATCTCGTCGAAGGTCTTCCGTTACCACTTCGTTCCTTTCAACACGGTGCTCCGAAAGCGATGCGGGATCGCGTAGGTCACCGCGTGCAGAAGCAGCCAGAACTGGTTGGCCATCGCTTTCTGACAGGGGCTCGTATCGCTGCCCAACCCATGCTTGCATTCCTTGATGAACAGTTCGGCTTCGCCGCGTCCACAGTAAACGACGGTGTAAAGATACTTCGCTTCGGCCTTCTCGTAGGCCGTCACCACATAACGGACGTCCACGCCCTGTGGCCCCGCGATGATGCGGGCGATCACCCGCCGCTTTTTACTCCAGGTATCAGCCGCGTAGAAGTCGTCGGCGTAAGCGATGAACTCTTTCGTCTTTTTGTCATAGTTCTTGCGACACTCGTAGCGCTCTTTGGCTTGCTCGATGTCTTCAGCGAAAAGCCTTTCTAACACTTTGTTATTGGCCGGGCCGGTGATGATCTCTACATCTTGCTCTTCAAAGAAATCCATCACCCCTGGACTACCTACGTGATCCGTTTCACACCACCGACGGCGGGAACGTGGCGTTACACCACCAAGTCTTCCCTACCCGCTCTCGATGGCCTAAAAGGCATGCTTAAAGCAGAGCCTGCTAGTGCCGATCGCAAGGGCGGAGTAATCGTTAATCCCCAATCGACACGGCAATTTTACGATGAGAACGGCGAAAGCTACTACCCCATCGCGTCCGAGTCAGATTGGCTCTTTGCCCTAGATTCCGAGAACAAAGAGGACTTCCCTGTCATACGCACCTTTGTCGATCAGTTAGCCAACGAGGGCTTCAATCAGATCGTTATGAATGTCTTCCCCTATGACGTGAAATGGGCGAAAGACGGAAAGCTGGACACCAATTACGAGTACGGCAGCCCGCGTGTCTTTCCCTTTGGTGGCGACAACACGACTCCGGACTATGCCACCTTGAATGTCGACTACTTCCAGCGCCTCGACCGCGTGATTGACTACCTTGATAGGAAAGGCATCGCCGCCCATCTGATGATCTATGTGTGGAACAAGCAGGTCCACTGGCCCGAAGCCGACAACCGCTACTTCGACTACGTCGTCAAGGGCTACCAAGCCTTTCCCAACATGGTCTGGGACATCTCGAAGGAAGCGTTAGGCTATGGGCACACCGATGTGAACTACATCAGCCAACGCATCGAGCGCCTGCGTCGCCTGGACGCCTACAAGCGTCTGGTCACGGTGCACGACTATGGCTACTGCAAGAAATTCCCCCAGAAACTCGATTTCATCTCGGTGCAACTGTGGGCCTCCTAACTCTATAGCGTGATGCGCGAGGTCAGCTCCGAGTTTGCCAAGAAGCCCATTCTGAACATCGAACACGGCGGCTACGAGGCGGGTCCTTATGTGGTGTTCACAGGTTCCTACACATCCCCCGAAGCCTGCCTGGAGCGTGCCTATCAATGCGTCTTCGAGGGAACCTATCCAACGCACTACTGGCAAGGCGCCGCTTGGAACGTGATAATCCCTTACATTGACACGATGAAGCCAGAAGCGCGCCCTCGTCTTGAATACTATCGGCACATGGGAACATTGGTCGACAAATACGATCTGGGACGATTGAAAAGCTGGAGACAAGAAGAGCAACAGTGGAATCTGTCTCCACAATGGAGACGACCTTCATCTCTATTTCGTGCCTAAGGAGAATATCAACATCGGTGTTCGGATACCGAAGGAGAAGAAGGGGCAAATGATGACAGGCACGTGGTTCGCCCCTTATTCCGGGACATTCAGTGAGCCTTTCGAGAAAGAGATCACTCAATGGCCGAGTTTTGAAAAGCCTGAGAAAGAAGGCTTCACCATTCTGATCGTGAATACGCAGCCCATCCAACGATAGAGCGCTGGATCGCTCCTTGAGGAATGCCGATCGACCTGTTACCTTCCCTCTTTATCCGCCAACTGGCCTAACGTAAGCGATCACCATGAGCCCAACCCGAAGAAACTTCATCAAGCTCTGTCGCTTCCACTATTGGAAGCGACGGCCTTTGCCGCTCCGACTAGAAAGACGCCCACGCGGTTTCTCGTCGTTGGCAATCCGTTCGGGATGCACCCAGACTTCTTCTTTCCGGATAAGTTAGGCAAGGACATTGCCCTGCCTCACACACTGAAGTCGCTTGTGTCAGGCTTTCAGGCTTGCTAGCATGACGGCGTCCTTCTCGTCAAATTCAAAGCACCAGGATTTCCCAAATACACTATTACTCACTTTAAATTTGACCTCCGCACAACCATACTTACTTACCAGTTCAAAGACACCTATACTCATATGAGTGGCCGATTTGGCTGCACCGACGCACGATTGAGTAGACGACTTTCAATGGAGATCGGCCGCCAAGTGCTGCTTGAGCATTTTCCACAATGATCGATCCTCAAAGCTTCTTCATCTGAATGTCTTTGAACTGGACAGTCATGGGCTCGCCTGAACGCAGTTGCAGCCCGAGCATTCCCTTCAGGTCGTAGTGCGCTTCTTCTTTGTCGATCAATTCGGAACAGGTCACACCGTTAATTTTAAGGATGATGTGATGGCCTTTGGCGATGATGTGATAGTCGTTCCATTCGCCTTGCGGTTTCATCGTTGCCTTCACCTTGAGATCGGTAGTGGAGCGTTTGCCTGAGGCATCAATAATCGTCTTCTGCCCATTGCTCTTGAGGAGTTCGGGGCCTTGACGCTCGTGCAATTCGTCACAGACGCCACCCAGGTAGGCGCCGCTGTTGAAGATGTCTGCTTGATAGCCGCCCGCCAAGCCGTCTTCCTTGAACTTGCTCCGGAACTGCACCCCAGAATTTCCGCCGTTGCCCGTCACGCGAAACTTGAGTTTCAGCTCGAAGTCCCCCAACTCGCCCCCTTGCCACACCATGAACTGATTGGAAGTGCAGGGAGTCGTCGCACTTGATTCCCCCGTGATGGCTCCATCGCGGATCGACCAATAGCCCATCTCCTTCGCCTTCCATCCCACCAGCGTCTTCCCATCGAAGAGAGATTCAAACTCCCCTCCTAACAAGGTTCCCTTGGTGATCAATAAGCTAAGGCCTAGAAGTGGTCTCCAGTTCATCGTCTTCATGGTTAAGTAGAAACAAATCTGGCCTGTATCATCAATGGCGAATGGTACTTTCCGGTCGTCAGAGAGCAACGCAGGCCCCGGCGATCGGTCAATTCGACGGGGCCTGCGAGACTCCCATACATCCAGGCTGACGGCTGGCTCGCTCAGATACCTATGAACCACGGTTACCAGTGTGTGCTGTGGCATCGGCATGGTGAGCTTATCCCGTTACGAATATTTACCGCTGGAGTGGCATCGATTGCAAGTGAACCCCACCACAGTGCTGGTGAGCCAAAGGGTGAATGATACTTTTCCCCTGCGTTGGAATTGTCCACGCGAGATTCTATCTTGCGAGATTTAGTTAGTGTCGTGCACTGTCCCCGGCCACTAACTCCAACATGATTTCATCGCCAGCGCTGAAATTGGTATCGCAAACGGTGAGATCTACCTTGGTAACGCTAAGCACACAATCCGGGTAGATGATCGACTGGCCCTGCGCGGGCACCCGAAACACGCCGAATATCGAACCTTGTCCCCTCAGCCACACACGGACTAGACTGCGGTGTGCGCATTCTCATTTCACTCCTCCTTCTAACCGGAACCCTAACTGCTGAGAACTGGCCCGGATGGCGCGGGCCAACCGGTGACGGCATCAGTAGCGAAAAGGATCTTCCCACTCGCTGGAGCAACACCGACAACATCGCCTGGAAGACATCCATCGTCGGCAAAGGCCATTCGTCGCCCATCATCTGGGATGACCGTGTCTTCCTAACCACCAGCGTGACTGAGAAGAACGAACGCAAGCTGCTCTGTTTGAATCGGCTCGATGGGAAAATTCTCTGGGAACGCGTGGTCATCAACTCGCCGCCCGAATCGACTCATAACCTGAACAGCCGCGCCTCGGGCACGCCGACCACCGATGGCAAACGCGTTTACGTCACCTTCTTGATGGCCAAAGGAGAAGAAGTCATCGCACCCAATGTGGGTTCAGAACGGCTGATCACGCCGGGCCGGATCATGGTGGCCGCCTACGATTTCGAAGGGAATGAGCAATGGAAAACGGATGTCGGCGACTTTGTCAGTGCACATGGATTCAACACCTGCCCGGTGCTGTTTGAGGATCTCGTCATCATCAACGGCGATCACGACGGCGAGGCATACATTGTGGCGCTCGACGGCGAGACCGGCAAGGAACGTTGGCGCACGATGCGGAAAAACAAGACCCGCAGTTATGTCACCCCCATCATCCGCAAGATTGGCGATCGCACCCAGATGATCCTCTCCGGCAGCCTCTGTGTGGCGAGTTACGATCCACGAACCGGCAATCGGCATTGGATCATCGACGGGCCAACCGAGCAGTTCGTCGCCTCCATGGTCTACAACGGTGAGCATGTGTTTGTGACAGGAGGGTATCCTCAGAAGCACATTCTCGCGATCGACCCTAACGGAACCGGAAACGTGACGAAATCACACATTGCTTGGCGGACCAACAATGGGGCCGCCTATGTGCCTTCGCCCATCGTTTCAGGAAACCACTTGCTCGTCGTCGCCGATAACGGAGTCGCCAATTGCTTCGATGCCAAGTCAGGCAAGCGCCTCTGGCGAGAGCGGCTGGATGGTGGGCACAGTCCCTCTGCCGTCATGGCCAATGGCATCACCTACTGCTTGTCCGACAAAGGCGAAGCGACCCTCATTCGACTCGGAGACAAATTCGAAGTCGTCGCCAAGAACGATCTTAGAGAACCCGTCTCAGCCAGCCCGGCCATTAGCCAAGGCCAGATCTTCATCCGCACTCACCAAGCTCTCTACTGCATCGGGAAGAAATGATCTAACGCATTCCCTGATCAATCTCCATGAAGCACTTCTTCCTCTTCTTCACCGCGATCTCCTTCTTCACGTCTTTACAGGAGACCTCCGCCGCAGCTCAGCCTAACATCGCCTTAATCTTCATCGATGACCTAGGGTGGGGCGATGTCGGTTGCTACGGCAACGACTTCATCGACACCCCGCGCATCGACCAATTGGCCAAGGAAGGCATTCGCTTTACCAACGCTTACGCGGCGGGCGCGGTGTGTTCACCGTCACGCTGCGCCGTGCAATCGAGACAGAACCAAGCGCGCATCGGGATCACTGCACACATTCCCGGACACTCGAGGAAATAAATGGGGACAGAAAGTATTTTACAAGGAGAAAACTGAATGAGAATCGCAGGGGATCCAGGTGCGGCTGCGAATTGTCATCATCTGATGTCGCGGGTGATCGAAGGACGTTTCATCTTTGACCGCGTGGTGAAGGAGAAGTTTCGGGAGTTCTTGGAGGCGCATTGTGCCTTTGCGGGGGTGGAGTTGATCACTTGGTGTTGCATGTCGAACCACTTTCACCTTCTGGTGC
>JBLHHN010000216.1:0-10416 GCA_047616785.1 Verrucomicrobiales bacterium | reverse complement strand
GGCCGGCTGACCACGAGATCTTTCTTAAAAAGCTTGCCGCTACGCGGATACATCTGTTCATTCAATTTCATCTTTACGCTTCCCGCAATCTCCCAAATCGATGTGCGCTAGGAGTATGAATCCAAGATACTTTAGAATCTGATCGCGGTTCTTAGTGCCACCGAGTTTGATTACGTTGGCGACTAACAGGCCTTCGTCTGGATTGTAGCTTAAATTGTCCATCTGCATCTCACGGATGCCCGTGCTTGCCGCATAGAGTCCACTATTGCCGTGTGTAAACCAGCGTCCTCCTCCCGCAATCTTGGTGAATAGGCGGTAATAAGCCTCAAGGTAATGGTCCCTCACAAGCGACCAGAAGATGTCGAATTCTTTGTTGAGATAGTCTTCGGAAAAGAATTTGGCGCGCCGCAGGGCCTCTCTCGGTGAGGCAATGGAGGAAGTCGTTGGGGCGTAAGCGTCCGTTGCTTCGCTGCTCAGCATGAATCCTTTGCTCGACGTGCTCTTGCTTCTCCTCAAGCTAGCCTTCCCGAACTTCCTCTTCATGGCACCAAGCAACGATTCGCCTCATGTAGACAGTTTTCGAGACTCCGAGAAGGGCCTCCGTGTTCCACGTCAGCCATTCAAGCATATTGGAGACGCCCGATGACCACGAGACGCGCTCGGCCAAGGAACTGATGCGGCCAAAGACTTTGGTGTATTTATCCCGTGCGTTCATTACTTTCGTTTGTTGGATTGGGATTCGTGAGCATTTCGATCTGAGTAGAAGGATCGAGCATTAGCCGTTGTGATCGCATTGCTGGTGGTAGGATTCAATGGTTTCTTAGACTAAGACGGAGCAAGAACCGCGAATTCACGCAAATAGACGCCAATGCTGAAGGGGTTAGGAGATTCGATCATTCTAACATCCATTGCCAAGCAGGGAGGATGTTCGAGATCGAGAGGGGCAAGAAGAATAGTGGGCGAGGAGAAGAGTCTATCTTATTCAGAAATTCGACTCGACCTATCTTATTCAGAAATTCGACTCGACCTATCATAGCGGAAAGTTGAAGAGATTCCGCTATCATGGATTCGGCTGCATCCGCAGATGAGCGCGACCTAACCTGGGCTGATCACTCATAAACCCATATGGTGACCCATATGAAAACAACGATTGAGCTTCCAGACAGCTTACTCATTGAAGCCAAGGCGGTGGCAGTGAAACTGCCGTACCACGTTGAAAGCGATGATCGAGCATTCGCTTCGACGAGAACTCTTGAATGAAAAGTATCCGGCTGAAAGTGCTGACGGCTTCACGCTCAATGAACACGGATTCCCCACACTCAAGAAGACCGGTGACCAGGTGGTGACGAACGAAATGATCGATCAAATGATGGATGAACTTGGGATCTGAGGAATGTTCCTTCTCGACGTCAATAGGCCTCATAGCGATGGCAGAGCCCCCGCACTTGCATCACGCTCGGGCACAAGCTTGGTTTCATTCCGAACCTGGTCGAGCTTGGGCCACTTGTCCCCTAACGGAGAATGCCTTTGTCCGTATTCTTGGAAATCCCAATTACGTGGGTGTCCCTGGCGACCCTGCAGCCGTCCGCTTGCTGCCGCAGAAGATCTGTAGCTTTCCTGGGCATCAATTCTGGCCAGACAGCCTGACGCTTGTCGATACGGCTATCTTTCCTGATCTTCCTGGTTCTCAAAAGCTTACTGATGTCTACTTGTTAGCGCTGGCAGTTTCGCAGAATGGGAATCTGGCGACCTAGGATGCTCGCATTGACCCAAGCGTCGTTCCTGGCGGAGCCAAAGCCTACACCTTGATTCCTTAGCATTGGCCACATGACTACGCTGAAGGCTTGGGGCGGCCCCGATGTGAGGGAAACCGCTCATTGATGGAAAGCCGGAATCAGTCGCCATGCCAACCGAGAGCTGCGACCCACCGACGAAAGTGGGCAAGAAATACTGCGCATGGACTCCGTGATGCACAAACTGTACATGCAAGAGGTGCTCGCCCAGATTTCCAAGATGTCCGATCAAGAGGTCAAGCAAGTTGCCTACGAACTGGCCCTAGCAGGTCAGCAAGGGCTCAACCTCAAGGATAGCGACACGACCTATGAGCTGAAGACCTTGCCAGGCAAGTTCACGGCCATGAGGATCGTCAGCTCGATGTATGCCGTCTTTCAGCAGATCATGCCCGGCACCGATGTCGGCATCGACCTGGCCAAAGAATACGCACTCGCCAAGGGCGGCGAGTGAGACGAGGCCGTGACGGCAAGGAAGGTTTCAGATGCCTTTGACGCATCTTCCGTGAGAGCGATGCAGGGTTCGGCGATCAACGGAAGGGAGCGTGGGATGTCGTGAGCGGTTAGGCGATTGCTTCGCTACGACTACCGGGAAGCTGCATGATTCCCGGGCGATTTGAATTTCTGGACACCACGGGGAGAGGAACCACCAAGGATTGGAGAACAGGATCAAGAACAGGATCATTGAGCCCGAGTTCACTTTGCCAAGTGAAGGGAGCGTTGAATGTGAGAGCGGTTAGGCGGATTGCTTCGCTACTCCCGGGAGGCGGCATGAATGCAGGGCGATTCGAGTTTCCGGACACGACGGCATCGTGTGACGCGGGCTCGATCCAGCTCTTCACTCAGCAGGCACCGTTCGTGATCACCGACTTTCAGCGTGGCCCGAGTGCGAACGACTTGTTCCTTGAATGGAACTCCGCACCCGGCCAAGCCTGTCGCATCGGAAATAATAATGATCTGCTAGGAGACTGGGGGTCTATCATAGAGGTTATCGGCTCCTCCGGTAGCAGCACAAGCTACACCCACCTTGGAGGCTGAGCGATGGTCGACGACTATTCTACCGCATCTCGTCTTCATGACTCATCGACGACGACATCGTCGATGTACCAGCCAGCGCCGTGGTCAGCGTTTCCTCCGCTGAGAAACTCGAACTCAAGGATGACCTCCTTTCCCAAGGCTTCCGACGGCAGTCGCATGCTAAACTGAGTCCACCCCTCTGATTGGCCCCAGAAGAACGAGCCGAAAGCTTCTTGAATGAGCGTGCCATCTGCGTTCTTCAAATTAACTCTCCCGCTCTCTTCGCCTTCTGGCGTGTCAACGAAGAACGAGAACCCGAGACTTGCAATCGACGCATCCGTGAGATTAATCAACGGCGTCTGCAGGGCTATCCCTGTGCCATCGCCATAGTTGGAAGAGATGTTCGTGCCGAAGCAATTGTCAGGACTGTTGGCTGTAGCAGGGCCATTCGCGGCGCCGCCAGTTGTATTTCCCAGCTCCCACACGGTGGTTCCGGCATCGCTTTCATTGGCATCGGTAGTCCATCCTTCAGGAAGGTCCGGCGCGCCCACACTATCAAAAGTTTCTGAGAAGAACCTTGCGGGAGGAACCGGGAACCCCTCGAGACGGTAGAACAACGTCGGGTCACCCCCCAGCGCGATGGTCTCCGTGTTGGCGGGTGGCGTGGCAGAGATGTCGCCTTGCACCACGGCCCACGGCCCAAGTAACAAGATCAGCACTGCTCTCAAGATTGTAGAGCGAATCGGCGCTGCTCTCCCACTCGAATGCGAGATCTGATCCTTCCTGTGTGACTGATAGAGTTGGGGCGCCTGCCACCTGCTCCAGCTTGAATCCGTTGATCGCCGATTGGGGCAACCCATCGGTGTTTGTTAGTTGAAACGTTCCAGTCGAGGTCGTCGTGATATCAAAGACCAAGGCGAAGGAATCATTGTCGACCAAGGGGTCTTGAAAGTTGACCGCATAGACCGTGAGATCTCCCGCTCCCTCCGTGACTGTCCACTCTTTGTCCGAGCCGTCAGTGGCACCTGGATCCCAAGCATACAGGGTGAACAGGTAAGATTGATTCGCGTTCAACCGGCTGAAGTCGAGGGTCATAAAGCCAGTCGGCGATGTTGCATGCAGCAAGTCCTGATACATCCCAGAGAGAGTGAAACCGGTAGGCTCTTCATCAACGAGATTCCCACGGTTTGCGGGAAGGCCGAACCCGGTAATTGTGGTCACGGTGACCATTGTTGAGCCAGACGTCGCTGCCGAATCGGTGGCAAAGTCAGCCGTGGAGGACGGGGCAGCTAATGGGCTTGGCCTCAGTTCGAAATCATCTTGATCATCCTCAATAAACTCGATGGAGAGGATTTCTGTCTGCGAAATGGCAGAGGTCAATGCAAGGCCAAGGATAGCAAAGACTAAGGGCACAAGAGCCGAACTAGGTTGGGATTTGATGCGCGCCCCATGATGCGATGTTAGTGTGAGTGGGGCTGCTCCAGTCTCCGATGAGTGAGTCTTAGCACAAAGGAGTAGATTATAGATTACTTCAATCAAGGAAATGGAGCACCTGAGTTTTAAGCTGTGAACTAAGTGCGAGCGCTGCCTGGTCCTTGGACAAAGAAGCACATCCAAAGCTGTGAAGAGGGTTAGCCTTTCCATTCACCCTCCAAAGCACGCCGCCGGAGAAGTCCTGTGTCAGGATCTGGCGAGAGGGTGACTTCGTATCTCTGCTCAATGACCTTGCACCATTTCTCGTCGTCGTGACACACGTCGTGGGGTCGGGAAATTCGACTGCCGCGTAAGAAAATCAAAGCAAAGAAGCGCGCTAAGCGAAAGGGTGCCCGGTCTAAGAAATGACTAGAGCAAATTCTAGTCGAGCCGAACCCCGAAGGGTCCAAGCTATTCTGGCCTTTTA
The DNA here is from genome assembly GCA_047616785.1 of Verrucomicrobiales bacterium. Classification (GTDB taxonomy): domain Bacteria; phylum Verrucomicrobiota; class Verrucomicrobiia; order Verrucomicrobiales; family DEV007; genus JAACDM01. The sequence continues at coordinate 5,709 of JBLHHN010000216.1, read as the reverse complement.
CTCGACAACGACATCGTCGAGATAGAAACCGGCCCCGTTGGGCTCAGACTCGTTGGAGAGTAGCGTCCATTCGAGTTGGATCTTTTGACTTCGCGCCTCTAGCGGTAACACTTCGGAAAACTCCGTCCACCCGGCAGTTTGTCCCCACAGAATGCCCTCCCGCTCGGTTAGACGATCGCCATTCTCACTGTAAAAGCGTAACTGAACGCCTTCGGTTCCTTCCACGGTGTCGACATAGTACCAGAAAGTCAGCTGCGGTCTGCCGAGGGCCGTGACATCGATCACTGGGCTACGGAGAGACGTGACGACACCGTTGCCGTAGTCACCGTCCAAATTTGTTCCATAGGCATTCACACCGCTGTGAGCCATGGCGAGATCCGCCACTGCAGGCGTGCCAAGTTCCCAATCGGTATCGCCGCTCTCAGTGCTTGTTGTCCAGTCGTTCGGAGCCGTCTCGAAATCCTCGGAATACAAAGCCGGAGGAGGCGTGCGCGCAACGCGATAGAACAGCGTCAAGCCCTCTGATCTCGGAGCCGTGAAGGAGAGGTCGCCGTCGCCTTGGCCGAGAACAGCGCCTTCCGAAGGCGTCCAAATAACGAGATCCTGACTTTGTTCCAAGTCGTGTGTGTGATTCGTATTCGGCGTTACAAAGGAGAACGCGACCTCACTCTCCGTCTGAGAAAAGTCGTTGATTTCGAAAACACCTTCACCCTCACCTTCCGATAGGCAGTTGGCTAACGGATTTACGCCAGCCGTAAGGCCGCATTCTCGAATCACGGCATAACGCACTCGCGTGATGTGCACTTTTCCGGACATGATAAAACGGGCGCCCGCTTGGGGGCCCTGGTTGACGCCGCTGAACTTGATGTCTGGAATCTCAAAATAGGCTTCGCGCCAAGAATCGGTTCCCTCCAAGGCAACGTTAGCGTCAGCTGGCATGAAGGCGAAAGACTCGACGCCGCCCACATCAGACCGGTATACCTCCGGACGGAAAGTCGCGTCTACTTCGTCAGGGTTATCCCAGTAGGTAACGCACACGGCGAGGCGTGCGTTCGGCTGTTCAGATGGCCCAAAGGGTTCCTCGGTGATAGCGAGATTGAGGTATTGGTGGGGGAAGCCGGCAGTGCCGTCTTCGCGAGCCGCACGAATAGCCATACGGCGGTCGCCTGCAGGCCCGGCGAGTTCTTCGATCATTTCCTGATCACCGCCTGAATTGCCCTGCATGAGCCCATCGAAAAGACCACTTCCCAGATCCATTTCAGCGTAGTTTCCGTAGTCGCCGGCGCACACGGCAGGATCCAAATAACAATCAGCCAGCGGATCCTGGCCCGCCAAAGGATGCTCCCCCGTTCTCATGATCGCTAGGTCGAAGCGCGATATATAAAAATTGGCTCCTGCATCAAAAGCGATTCGTGGGCCCGCCGTGTAGTCGCCGGCATTGATACCGAAAAGGCTGACCGCAGGAACGATGTAAGCCTGACTTACCCAGCGTCCTGTACCCCGCGTCGCTTTCCAGTCGTCGGGAGCGAAGGTGCCAATACCGCCTTGGCCATCCGTCGCATAAGCGTCAGGGCCAAAGGCACTACCGGCAAGCGCAGGATCATCGTAGAATTCGAGGCAAATCTTCACGGTCCGTGGATCGTTGCAGGAGGAACCTAGGTAGTCCTCGGTCACTCCAAAATTGAGATAGCTATCGACGGCTCGAACCGCGCTCCGTTTGTCGTCTGCCGGGCCGATATTCTCCGCAAGTTCAACCGCTTGGTCTCCCCCGTCCATAATCTCCAGGTGCTCGGCTGAGCCCGCATGAATATCGACGAAAGCGTGATTCGTCTCTGGCTCATCTGAGCAGGCCTCAGCCGACGTAAAACGGTTGATTTGATCAAGCTCACCGAAGGCTCCTTCTTCGCCGAAAGCGATGGCGCGAACGATCAATTGCGGCACGCCTTGGAATCGAATGGTACCACCATTGACGCCGCCGGCAGCGATGCCTCCTTGAGCATCGTCCGGCACCGTCCCAACATAGCGGCCCTCGCCACTGGGACGTTCATCATTGGGAACGCGAAACAGAACCCAATTCCACTGGTTATTCTTCGCTTCGACAGGGATAGAGCCTCCGCTAGGTGAGTTCAGTTCCGGCAGCGTTCCCGTTAGGAAATTGAAATTCCGGGGATTTCCGCCAGCATCGAGCACGGCCGCATTTCCATACACTTGCACCAGGATATCAATGAATTCGTGGTCCTCCCAGGGTTCGTAGTCGAGATCTGCGATGTTCAGATAATTGGAGGTGGCTTTGAGTCCTTCGAACCCACCGATGTTGATGGGTGTCGTCTGCTGGTCACCACCGGACAGAACCGTCAACGTTTCCTCCCACCCTGCGCCCAAGCCATCCATTGAAAAATCGGCAGTCGTGAAGTGCACCAGCTTGTTTCCATCTGCTGACGTCGGCCAGGCGTCTGGAGGAAAGGGGCCATCCTGCGATCTCGCCGCAGTCATGGCTAAGACGAGAACCAAGGAAGCGACATGAGCACCGAGCCAGGTCCTACAAGGATTAAAAGCAAGAGACTGAATCATAACAAGTTACTGGAAAATTGGTGAATAAGCGGCTCGAAGTTTTCCGTATCAGCCACCGAGAAGAGGTTGATTACGAGTTCACTAGAGTGGGAGGAACTCGTCAATCCAATCTTTCCTTCTTGGCAAGGAAGATTCATCTGGCTCGCTTCAGGAAGCTTGACGTCGTCCTATCATCCACGCACATCATTGGTTAGACAGAATGTTACGCAACATCCCGCCTGATCCGATTGCCGCCATGAATCCTAACAGAGCTTTAATTCTCAGCAAGGCCACCTGTTTTCTCATTGGATGGATGCCTTTGGCAGTGGTAGCAAATAGTCCAGGCCCGCTGCTCGTTTCTGAAGTGCAAACTTGGAACGAGGGTGGCCTGCGTGATCACACAGATCGGACGCCCGATTGGATCGAACTCGTCAACCTCTCAAACAAATCGATCGAGCTTCACGGCTACGGGTTATCGGACGAAATGAACGGTGAGCCGAAGTGGCGCTTCCCGGGTGGCAGCTTGGCCCCGGGAGCACGCGTGCTCGTGTTCGCCTCCGGGGCCCCGGAACGAGCGACAGCCAACGAACATCACGCCCCTTTCAAGCTCGCAACCGATGGGGAGGTTGTCCGCGTGACCCATCCAGAAGGCACGCCCAGTGACACTGTTTCAGTGAAAGCGACAACGCTGCCCGATGTCTCTCAAGGTCGACCAGCCGACGCGCTTGAAAACTGGTTATTCTTCGAGAATCCGACTCCTAACAAAGCCAATCAAAACTCAATCGAAGGTTATCAGGACATCGCCTCATCGGTGCACTTCTCTCATGAAAGCGGCACATATACAGAATCCTTTTCTCTGCAGCTAACCGCTGAAGCGGACGAGGAAATTCGTTTCGCCTTGGACGGCGACATTCCGAATCCGCAAACAGAGAGCGCGCAACTCTATCAAACGCCTCTAACCGTCTACGACCGCTCCTCGGAACCTAACGGAATCTCAATGATCGCCGGGACATCGATTGCCAATCAGCACACGGACGGCTGGTTTCCTCCTCGCGGACTGGTGCCCAAGGCGTTCATTGTGAGGGCGCGTTCTTTCAAAGAGGGGCTCTTACCTGGGCCAGTCAGCACCCGCACCTACTTCGTGAACCTCAACCCGTCCGCCGCATGGCGCCTGCCTGTGATTTCGCTGACAACACCGCCAGAGGGTTTGTTCGATGAGGCGTCTGGCATCTACATGTTAGGCAATGTGTTTCGCGACTATCGCGCAGCTCAACCGGGAGCGACTCTAACAGGACACACTCCTGCCAATTACACCCAGCGAGGCACGGCCTGGGAACGCGCTGCCTCGTTCGAATTCTTCGAGACCAATGGAGAACTTGCGCTCCGCGAGGGCGTGGGGGTGGACATTCAAGGACAGTCCTCACGTTCCTTCCGCCAGAAATCGTTCGGGCTGAAACCGAGGGGCGAAGACCAACCCTCAAGCACCTTCGACTATCCCTTCTTTCCCGGGTTGGAAAGGCGTGGATTGGGGGGAGAACGTCGTTCCTTCCGGGGCCTAAGGCTCCGTAATTCAGGAAACGACTGGGACTACACCATGTTTCGCGACGCCCTCTGTCATGGTCTCGTGGCCTCCTTGGGACTGGATGTGATGACTCCCCGTCCAGTGGTGGTTTTTCTTAATGGCGAGTTCTGGGGGCTTTATCAGCTACGCGAGCAAGGCGACTTGGAGTCCATCGCTGACCACCATGGGCTCGACAAAGAGCTCCTAACCATGGCGGAAGGAAACGGCACCTTTAAGGAAGGCAACCCTGACGGTATGGCCAGTTACCGCGCCCTGCGTCAGTTGGTGGAACGTGGAGGCTTGGAAGACCCCAGCAAGTATGCGCAAGTGTCAGCTTTGATGGATGTGGATCAGTTTCTACGATATCAAATTGCCGAAATCTATCTGGGAAATGCCGATTGGCCCCACAATAACATCCGTTACTGGCGAAATTCCCTACCCCTAGCAGAAGCAGTGGATCGGCCCATAACCCACGACGGACGATGGCGTTGGATGGTCTTCGATACCGATCTCGCATACGGCCATCCGTGGAGCGGTGGAGTGGCAGGTGCCACACTCGCTGCGGCGATCAGTCCCACTGGGCGACCTGGGATCAACGCCGCTTGGTCGACCACGTTACTGCGTGGGCTCCTGGAGAACCCTGACTTTCGTGCCAATTTTATCAACTCGATCGCCTGCTATCTCAATGCCGACTTCAAAGCCACCCTCGCTCGCGCATTGCTCCAGGAGATGCAGACAGCCATCGAACCCGTGATGCCAGAGCAGCTCTCACGTTGGCGTACCTGTCAGAGCTCGATGACCGTTTGGAACAGTAATGTCCGCGTGATGGAAGGCTTTGCGCGCCAACGCCCCGCCGCCCTGAGGCTGCAGTGCGTCCGAGAATTTGATCTTGAAGGCACAGCGAAGATCACCATTCAGGTGGAGCCCGCTGATGCTGGAACCGTGACCGTGCATCGACTGATTCTCGACACGGCGACTACTGGAGTTGAAGCTCCCGTCTACCCGTGGGTAGGCACTTTCTTCAAAGGCCTGCCCATCCGCTTGGAGGTGACCGCTCAACCCGGCTATCACTTTGCTGGCTGGGAAGGACACGAAGGTCCTGATCTCACTGTCACATTGACGGGTAACGCCGAGTTCCAGGCGCGATTCGAGCGCGATCCTTCCATTGTGTTGCCGAAGATCACGGCCATCCAACGCATGGGAGGCGAGTTGCGGATCTACTTCGATGGCGCGCCCCTCTCTTCTCATCGGGTGCAATGGTCGGACGATCTTCGGACGTGGTTCGATGGCGATAACTCTACCACGGACTCCAACGGGAAGGCTGAGATAACCTTAGGAATCCCAGAGCTGTCCCGAACAACGCGTTGTGTGAGAGTTGCTCTTCTCTCGCGGTAGAACACCGAACGCCAAGTCTCTCCGCGCACGTTTTACGCCTCCCCCGTAGTGTCCAGAAATTCGATTGCGACGTAAGCTGATGACTTTCAATCGGTTGCAGACTCAATAGGGATGAGATTTCGAGCTGTATTTCTTCAGTTTGGGACGGCAAGAATCCGAAATGAACGTAGTCAGACTGGTAATGGTGTCTCTTGCAGGCTGGG